>NZ_DATJMN010000100.1:0-18050 GCF_035508675.1 Dyella sp. | reverse complement strand
GTTGGCGGTGAGGCGTAGCCGAACCCCAACATCACCGTTTGCATGGCGGCGTTGAGGTTCGCGTGCGCTCACCGCCAACCTACGCTGCGAGGTTTTGCTCAGAACACCACCCTCACGCCCACCGTCGGATCGAACGACGCCCGCTGCAGATAGCCGCTGCCCATGCCGTCGTAGACCTTCGACCACTGCACGCCGCCATACACATCGAAAAACCGGCCGAAGTGCTGGTCGAGCACCAGCGACAACACGTCGTAATGACCGCTGCAAAGCGGCGAACTGCCATCCGAACAAGAGACTTTCCCGTAGCTGCTCTGCATGGCGCGGTAGTAAGCCGCAAAAGCATCCAGCGATGGCGTCAGCGCATAGCGCATGCCGGCCCAGGCCACTTCCAGGATCTTCGGCCGCGGGAAGGCGTCGTTGTTCGGCACCACGAAGTAGCCGCCGATCGTCTGCGTACCGACCGAGAGCGGCGAAGAAGGATTGGTGTAGCGGATATGCTCGTAGGCGCCGAAGAATTTCGCCCTGCCCGCGTTGTATTCGCCCAGGAAGGTGTAGGACGTGTTATCCGAGATCGTGCCCGGCAGCGTCTTGCCGACCGGCAAGCCATAGGTGGACGAACCGGGTACATACAGCGCGTCCACCTGTCCGGCGGAGAGGGTGCCAAGCAGGATGGCATCGTTCTTGTGCGCCAGCACGGCATTGACCGACCACGGGCCATCCGTCATGCCAAGATCCACCTGATAGGCGGTGCCGGGTGAACTGGAGATTTTTCTGGCGTTGCCGAACTGGTACATCGCACCGCCATGAAAGATGCCATGCGATACGGTGTACTTCAGCACGCCATCGAGTGCGCGGTCTTCGGTATCGCCGGTGCCGGCGGTAGCGCCGAAAAAGCCGACATACGAAAAGGCCAGCGAACAACTCAGCGGATCGTATTTGCACACTTCGTCATTGAGCAGGGTGCTTTGGCGACCGAAGGTAAGCGTGCCATAGCCCGGCGACGCCACACCCACAAAGGCGCGGCCATTCAAGTATTGGCCGGCGCGCGAGGAATCGCCCCACGATTTCTGCTGCGTCAGCGGCACGCCGTTGTTCACTGCCAGCGAACGCGGACCGTCGATCAGCGTCATCGATGCCGGCAGAAAGCCGGTGTCGGCCTGGAAAATGCCCCACCAGCCGGCGCCCAGCGGTTCGCGCCCCCGCACACCGATGGTGGAAATGCTCATGCCGTTGGAAGCCAGCGATGTATTCGGCTTGTTGCTGGCCTTGACCAGGAAGTTGTTGACGTTGGTGGCGGCCGCATCGCTGAACGCGCTGCCATGGCTCTGGTAGGACACGCCGACATCGACCGTGCCATACAGCGTGATGCCGTACTTCGTCAGCGTGTCCGACGGATCGGTATCGGTACCGGCCCAGGACGGCGAAGCGGCCAATGCGCAAGCGATCACCAATGCGCTGATGGTGTACCTGGTGTTCGGCATGTGCAGCTCTCCCCGTAAAAGTGCCTCGTGCCGACGGTTCATGCCCATCGGCGTGTTGTTGGTCGTCCCCGGGGAACAGCATGCCGCTGGCCGGCGCGCGGTTGAATAACACCATGCGACTAATACTTTCGGGCTAGCGCCGCTTTTGTAGATGGGATGAAATCCCCGCATGGGTTGGCATGACGATGCTGGGATTTCATCCCAGCCTACAGGCGCCTCGGATTGCGATTAGCATGTGTTCCATGCCGATGCGCCATCCCAAAACGCTGAAAATCGCCCTGCTGCTGGCACTCGCTGGAGCAATCGTCACCAGCACCTTGGCTGCCGCCTGGTATGCGAAACAACGCGCTCTCGCGCAGCTGTCCGAGCAAGCCCTGAACCACCTGCAGATCCGTGCGCTCGCCCTGCAGCGCCTGGTGGATCGCTATCGCGTGTTGCCGACCGTGCTGGCGCTCGACCCGGAACTGCGCCAAGCCTTATCCGAGCCGGCATCCGCCGTCGACGTCGATGCACTCAACCACAAGCTGACGGAGGCCAATGGCGCTACGCACGTTTCCACGCTCACCCTGATCGATCGCCACGGTGTTGCCATCGCCGCCAGCAACTGGAACGAGCCTTCCAGCAACGTGGGACTGCACTACGCCTTTCGCCCTTATTTCCAACAGGCGATGCAGCACGACGTGGGCGAGTTCTACGGCATCGGCATCACCACCAATCTGGCCGGCTATTTCGTTTCCGAAGCGCTGCATGACGACAAGGGCCAGCGCATCGGCGTAATCGTGATCAAGATTCCGCTCGACACGCTCGAAAAAGAATGGGCCGGCAGCGGCGACATCGAACTGCTAAGCGATGCGAACGACGTGGTGTTTCTAAGCAACCAGCCGGCCTGGATCTATCGCCCGCTGACCCCCTTGGGACCGAACGTCGAATCCACGCTGGCGCGCACCCGGCAGTACGGTAACCACCTGTTGCCGCCCGCCGTGCTACATACACAGGCCACCATCGGCGCGGGCGGCCGCCTGGTTCACGCCGGGCTGCCACTCATGCCGCACGATGTAGTCTGGCAATCGATGCCGTTGCTCGCGCAGGCCTGGACGCTGCACTTGCTGAGCGATGCGCACCCCGCCACCCTCGCCGCCTACCGTGCCGCACTCGTCACGTTGGGGATCTGGCTGCTGGCGCTCCTGCTCGCCCTGTTTTTGCAGCAGCGCGTACGTGCCGCGCAATTGCACCGGCGCAGCCGCCGCGATCTGGAGCAGTTGATTTCGCATTACGCCAGCGCATTGCGTTCGGAAGAAGACAGCCTGGTGCATGCCGCGCTGCAAGCCATGGCCGGACATCCGGAGGTGCTCGCGCGCCTGCCGCAAGGCGTCAGCGTGATCGACACGCAACTGCGGCTGGTGGCCTGGAATGACCGATATGCGGAACTGTTCGACTACCCGGCCTCGCTCCTGACAGCGGGCCAGCCGGTGGAAGAGCTGTTTCGCTACAACGCCAAGCGCGGCTTGCTCGGGCCGGGCGATATCGAAGACGCCATCCAGCGCCGCCTGAATTACCTGCGCCAGGGCAGCCCGCACATGGTCGAGCGCGAGCGGCCCGATGGCGTGCTACTGGAAATACGCGGCCGGCCGCTGCCGGGCGGCGGCTTCGTCACCAGCTACGCGGATATCGCTTTGTACAAAGAGGCCGCACGCGAACTGCGCACCTTGACGCACACGCTCGAACATCGCATCGAAACCAGCACGCAGGATCTGCGCACCGCCAAAGCGGAGGCGGAACGTGCCAACCGCAACAAGACACGCTATGTCGCCGCCGCCGTGCACGATCTGCTGCAACCGCTGAATGCAGCGCGGCTGTTCGCCGGTTCCCTCAGGCAATCCGACACGGCGCATACCGGCGTAGTGGAACGCATCGAACGCTCGCTGCAGGCGCTGGATAGCCAGCTCACCAGCATGCTCGACCTGGCCCGGCTGGACGCCGGCGCCATCACGCCGGAGGTGCAGGTTTTCGCTTTGTCGCCGTTGCTGCAGGAACTGGCCGGCCAGTTCGGCATCATGGCGCAGGCGAAAGGCTTGCGGCTTTCCTTCGTGCCTACCTCGGCCTGGGTGCGCAGCAGCCCCGCCTTGCTGCAGCGGGCGGTGCAGAATTTTCTTTCCAATGCCCTGCACTACACACCGCAAGGACGCATCCTGCTCGGCTGCCGGCGCGTCGGACCGGCCCTGCGCGTCGAGGTGTGGGATACCGGTATCGGCATCCCGAAAGATCGGCTCGAAATCATTTTCCAGGAATTCAGGCGCCTGGATACCGCGGTAGACGCGGATGAGCGCAGCGCCGGGCTTGGCCTTTCCATCGTGGAACGCATTGCGCATTTGCTCGGACACCCGCTGCTGGTGCGCTCGTGGCCGGGCCGCGGCAGCGTGTTCGGCATGACGGTGGCCTTGGCGCAACCGCCTGCATCCGCCGTGCAGGCGGGTGACGATGACGGCAGCGATTCGCTGCTCAAGAACCGGACGATATGGCTGATCCAGGAAAGCGCCCATCTGCGGCAGAAGACGGCGGCCATGCTGTGCGGTTGGGGTTGCAAGGTGTCGGAGTGGGCGAAAGCTGATGAAGCACTTGCCGCTGCAGCATCCATACCCGACCTGATTCTGGTGGATGGCCAATGGGAGCCGATCCTGGCGCTGCTGAAGCTTCGCGGCGCCGATCATCAACCGCCGATCGTCGCATTCCTCGGCAAGGACGAAACGGGTTTGCCCGATGTACTGCGGCAAGCCGGCGTACACACCACCAACCTGCCGCCGTCACCGCCGCGCTTGCGGGCGATGATGATGCAGTTGCTGCTGGGTTCGTAGCGCCGCTGCGCCAGGGCTTCTGCTGTATTCAAACGAACGCGGCTTGTACGGCGCAAGCCAAATCGCGCCGCAGTTGCTCCCGGCTGCGCCCATGATCTTCACTGGCATAGCCAGGAGAATGGGAGGTATCGAGGCAGAAGGTGCCCACGCCAATCCAAAATCATTCGCGTGTCCGAGGCTGCGAAAGCTGAGCGGCACCACCTCCCCCGCCGCAAACGGCCAGGGCGCATTCGATAGCGTTCCCGCCACAGCCAGATAAGCCAGCGCATAACCTGCCGCCACCCCAAGGTGTACCAACCAGCGATGGGCCTTGCACTTTTCCTCGATAAAGCTCCTGAGCATCATGTCCCTTGCCTCCAACAAAGCCATGCCGTCTACCACGTAAGCTGCTGCCTGGCATGGCATTGCAACCATGCGATGGTGCTGGCTCGGCCAAGGCCGGCCGCACCAGCCTTTCAAGCATAGGACGATAGAGATGCATCATCTTGTCGGCAAAAGCTGACGCTTTTTGCAGGGTATCGACGGATACCTTTCTTGCGAACCGATATGACAACATGCGTAACACTTTCGCTTGGCCGCTGCATGCGCATTTACGTCCAGCCGTGAGGCTCGGCGCGTTGCGACGACAAAATCAAACATAGAGCTTCTTCACTTCAGTACGTAACATCAGTACATACCCGTCGCGCGCTGACCAAGCGGAAGCCTTGCTGCAAGGGCTTTTGGCCAAGATACGATTTTTCCCATGGCCATCCCTTTCGCGCCTGTTTTGTAATGCCACGACACGACCCAACCATGTGGGCCGTTGGGGGGAGTCTCGGCGGCGACGATCGCTCGCCGGCCCAACACGGCAGCCTGGTGACTTGGGACGGCACAAGGACGTCGCCAACCAGCTGCGCGACCAAAGCACGCTGGAATCGTTGCAGCGCAAAGTGGCGAGCGGTCAGCGGCTGACCTATAAGGATATCCTTGTTTGACGATGACGGCCGTGAGAGGGGTGCCGAGGATCCAAACGCTATATGCGGCGCTTACACCACCCCCGTATCATCCTCTTCCATATCCAGCGACTTGACCAGCACCGCCGCCTGCGTGCGCGAGCGGCAATCGAGCTTGGACAGCACCGCCGTCACGTGGATTTTCACAGTGTTCTCGGCCAACCCAAGCCGATCGGCAATCTGTTTGTTGAGCAAGCCTTCCGCCATCAGCATCAAGACGCGGAACTGCTGCGGCGTCAGCTGCGCAAAGCGCGCAGCAAGCGCTGCGTCCTGCTCGCTGCGCTCGGCACGCGTGGACTCGAACCATAGCCCGCCATCCAGCACGCGTTGCACCGCCTTGCTCAAATCCTCCACCGGAGCCGCCTTGGGTACGAAACCGGCGGCACCGAACTGCTGCGCGCGGCGCACCGTACGCGGGCGATCGTCGGAGGAAATCACGATCACCGGTACGTCGGGCCGCTCGGCGCGCAGCCACAGCAGCGAGGAGAAACCGATCGCACCCGGCATGGTCAGGTCGAGCAGCACCAGGTCGATATCGGGTGTCGTGGCCAGGCCGGCTTCGAGCGTGCTCTGGCTGGAGGCTTCCAGCACCCGGCATGCATGGATCGCCGCATGCAGCGCATGCACCACCGCCGCGCGGAACATCGGGTGGTCATCGGCAACCAGGATAGTGGTGGGGGCTTCGCTCATGAATCGGAGTTGTCGCGGGCGATCCGCAGCCTGAATGCAGGGAGCGTACCCCAAGCATGTCACCTCGGCCATGCCGGCATGGCAGCATCCGAAGCACAGCAAAACCTGATGGCGCTAAGCGGGCATCCCGAGTCAGCACACCTCATGGCGGTAAGCTTCACGCCCAACGGTGCGCAGCGTGTCGATCATCAACGCCACCGCAGGAGAGAGGATTTTTTCGGCGGGCGTGATCAACCCGAAGTCGTCCATCTTGCATTCCATCGGCAACGGCAGGATATCCACCATGCCATGGGCTGCATAATAGTGCGCCACATCCTCGGCCAGCACGGCGATCATGTCGCTTTGCTCCAGCGCACGCGTAATGAACAGCAGCGCCGACGCCTCGACGATATTCGACGGCAACGCCAGGCTCGCACGCTGGAACATCAGCTCGAAACGATGCCGCAGCACACTTCCTGCCGGTGGCACAATCCACGCGCCATGCTGCACGTCGGCCAGCACCAGGGGCTTGCCGCCGGACAGCGGATGCCCGCGCCGAACGACGGCATGCACGGGTTCACTGGCGAATGGCTCATAGTGCAAGCGCAGCTTGTCGTGCTCGGGAAACAGGCGCCCGATCACCACGTCGAGCTTGTCTTGCGCCAGCCGTTCCAGCAGCACGTTGCTGGTGTCGATATCGACCATGATGCGGATGTTCGCATGCATGCGCTTCACCGCCGCCACGGCTGCGGGCAGCAGGCGCACGCCCGGCGAGGTGATGGCGCCGACCGCCACCTGCCCCAGGCGCCCGGCCTTGAGCGCGGCGAGCTCCTCCTGGGCCTGGTCGAGGCTGCCGAGCATCATGCGCGCGTGGCGGATCAAGGCCTCGCCATACAGCGTGGGCCGCATGCCGCGCGGCATGCGCTCAAACAACGGTGCTTGCAGCATTTCTTCCAGCTCGCGCAATAGTTTGGACGCAGCCGGCTGGGTGATGTTGAGCGCCGCGGCAGCGCGGTGGATGTTGCCTTCCTCAGCCAGCGCCACCACCAGCAGCAATTGCCGTGTCTTCAGGCGCGTGCGGACGTACCACGGGTTGGTATCTAACATGGGCTGGTCACCGGCACTGATATCAATCCGGATATCGGAAGGGTCCAATTTCTCATTGGTAGGTTATCAGCCTTGTTCCTAGACTGCAGCGGACCTGTCTAACTGAACGACCGACGATGCCGGCAAGCAAACCCAAACTGCGGTCTCAACAATGGTTCGGTACCAACGACAAAAACGGCTTCATGTATCGAAGCTGGATGAAGAACCAGGGCATCCCCGATCACGAATTCGACGGCAGGCCGATCATCGGCATCTGCAATACCTGGTCGGAACTGACGCCGTGCAATGCGCATTTCCGCAAGCTGGCCGAGCACGTCAAGCGCGGCGTGTATGAAGCGGGCGGTTTTCCCGTCGAATTCCCGGTGTTCTCCAACGGCGAATCGAACCTGCGCCCGACCGCGATGCTCACGCGCAATCTCGCCTCGATGGATGTGGAAGAAGCGATCCGCGGCAACCCGATCGACGCCGTGGTCCTGATGTGCGGTTGCGACAAGACCACGCCTGCGCTGTTGATGGGCGCGGCGAGCGTCGACGTGCCGGCCATCGTGGTGACCGGCGGCCCCATGCTCAACGGCAAGCTCGAAGGCAAGAACATCGGCTCGGGCACCGCGGTGTGGCGCCTGCACGAAGCGCTGAAAGCAGGCGAGATCGACCTGCATCATTTTCTTTCCGCCGAAGCAGGCATGTCGCGCTCGGCCGGCACCTGCAACACCATGGGCACGGCCTCGACCATGGCCTGCATGGCCGAGTCGCTCGGCGTGTCGCTGCCGCACAACGCCGCGATTCCGGCGGTGGATGCGCGTCGCTACGTGCTTGCGCACATGTCAGGCATCCGCATCGTGCAGATGGCGCTGGAAGACCTGACGCTGTCGAAGATCCTCACGCGCGAGGCGTTCGAGAATGCGATCGCCACCAATGCGGCGATCGGCGGCTCCACCAATGCGGTGATCCATTTGAAGGCGATCGCCGGGCGCATCGGCGTGCCGCTGGAACTGGAAGACTGGACGCGCATCGGCCGCCACACCCCTACCCTGGTCGACCTGCAGCCGTCGGGCCGCTTCCTGATGGAAGAGTTCTATTACGCCGGCGGCCTGCCTGCCGTGCTGCGCCGGCTGGGCGAGGCGAAGCGCCTGCCGCATCCGGATGCACTGACCGTCAACGGCAAGTCCATCTGGGACAACGTGCGCGAAGCGCCGATCTACGACGACAACGTGATCCGTCCGCTCGACCAGCCGCTGATCGCCGATGGCGGCATCTGCATCCTGCGTGGCAATCTCGCGCCCAACGGCGCGGTGCTGAAACCGTCGGCGGCCTCACCCGAATTGCTCAAGCATCGCGGACGCGCGGTGGTGTTCGAGAACTTCGATCATTACAAGAGCGCCATCAACGACGAGACGCTGGACGTCGACAAGGATTCGATCCTGGTGATGAAGAACTGCGGCCCGCGGGGTTATCCCGGCATGGCCGAGGTCGGCAACATGGGCCTGCCGCCGAAACTGCTGCGCCAGGGCGTGAAGGACATGGTGCGTATTTCCGATGCGCGCATGAGCGGCACCGCATACGGCACGGTAGTGCTGCATGTGGCGCCGGAAGCGGCGGCCGGCGGGCCACTCGCGGCGGTGCGCAATGGCGACTGGATCGAACTGGATTGCGAAGCGGGCCGGCTGCATCTGGACATCAGCGACGAAGAACTCGCGCGCCGCCTGCGCGAGATCGATCCGGCCGCCGCGCCGGGTGTCGCGGAACAGCAAGGCAAAGGCGGCTATGCTCGCCTGTATGTCGACCATGTGCTGCAAGCCGATGAAGGCTGCGACCTGGATTTCCTGGTGGGCAAGCGCGGCACCGCCGTGCCCCGCCATTCGCATTGAGAGGTGAAGCATGACCGTACCGCTTACGGGCGAATCGCTGATCGCAGGCAACACGCACCGCGGCGAAGGGGCATCGTTCCAGGCGTTCGACGCGGCGCGCAGCGAACCCATCGCGCAGCCGGTGTTCCATGGCGCATCGGGCGCCGACGTCGAGGTGGCGTGCGAACTGGCGGATGAAGCGTTCGACGTCTACCGCGCCCTGCCCTTGCAACAACGCGCAGACTTTCTCGATGACTGCGCCGCGCGCATCGAAGCGCTCGGCGACGCCTTGATCGAACGCGCGATGGCCGAAACCGGCCTGCCTCGCGCGCGTCTTGAAGGCGAACGCGCACGCACCGCCAACCAGCTGCGCATGTTCGCCACGCTCGTTCGCAGCGGCGACGCGCTCGATGCACGCATCGAACCTGCGTTGCCCGAACGCCAACCGCCGCGTTCCGACTTGCGCTTCTGGCGCATCGGCGTCGGTCCGGTCGCGGTATTCGGCGCCAGCAATTTTCCGCTCGCGTTCTCGGTGGCGGGTGGCGATACCGCGTCCGCGCTTGCAGCGGGCTGCCCGGTGGTGGTGAAAGCGCATCCCGCGCATCCAGGCACCTCTGAATTGATCGGTCGCGCCTTGCAAAAAGCCGTGGCCGCAGCCGGTCTGCCACCGGGCGTGTTTGCGTTGCTGTTCGATGCGGGGCATGACGTCGGTAGTGCCTTGGTCAAGCACCCGGCGATCCGCGCGGTCGGTTTCACCGGCTCGCGTGCGGGTAGCTTGGCGTTGATGAAACTCGCAGCCGCGCGCGTCGAGCCGATTCCGGTCTACGCCGAAATGAGCAGCGTGAATCCCAACCTGCTGCTGCCGGGCGCGCTGGCTGCACGCGGCGAAACGCTGGTGCGCGAATTCACCGCTTCGGCCACGCTGGGCTGCGGCCAGTTCTGCACCAATCCGGGCTTGATGCTCGGCCTCGCCGGCAGCGACTTCGATGCCTTCGCCGCGCATGCCGCGCGCGAATTCAGCGCGGTGCCGGCCGGCGTGATGCTTACCGCCGGTATTCTGCAGGCGTATGAACGCGGCATCGAACGCCTCACGCAGCATCCGCGGGTGAGCACACTCGCCCGCGGCGCCGCGGCGCCAGGTCGTGCCCAGGCCGCGCTGTTGCGCGTGCGCGGCAGCGATCTGCTCGACGATCTTTCGCTGGGCGAGGAAGTGTTCGGCCCCAGCAGCCTGCTGGTCGAATGCGCGGACGTGGTCGAGCTGCGCACGCTGCTGCGCAAACTCGAAGGCCAGCTCACCATCACCCTGCACATGGAACCCGGCGACGCCGAACTCGCACGTGCGCTGCTGCCGCTGATCGAGCGCAAGGCCGGCCGCGTGCTGGCGAACGGATTTCCGACCGGCGTGGAAGTATGCGATGCGATCGTGCACGGCGGCCCATTCCCTGCGACCTCGGATGGACGCAGTACATCGGTGGGCACGGCGGCGATCGAGCGTTTCCTGCGACCGGTGTGTTATCAGAACCTTGCCGGCGAGCTGTTGCCTGAGGCGTTGCGCGATGGCAATCCGCTGCATATTCGGCGCCGGTTTGCGGGGAAGCCGGAAGCGGCGAAGGGGCTGTAACGAACTATGCAGTTGCCATGACATCCACCTTCCCTCATGCCCGTCATTCCCGCAAAAGCGGAGGTGCTTTTCAACAGCGAAAGCTGGTCAATCCATCTTTGCCTTTGCATCAGAGCAAATGGATTCCCGCTTTCGCGGGAATGACGGCAAGGTAGATTTGGCGCGATCAGTTAAAGGAACCCGGATGACAGAAACCACCCCGACTCGCCGCCCACCCCGCTACCGCGGCATCTTCCCTGTCGTACCCACCACCTTCACCGAAACCGGTGACCTCGACCTGGCCAGCCAGAAGCGCGCCGTCGATTTCATCATCGACGCCGGTTCCGACGGCCTGTGCATCCTGGCCAACTTCTCCGAGCAGTTTTCACTCTCCGACGACGAACGCGAGCTCATCACGCGCACCGTGCTCGAACACGTGGCCGGCCGCGTGCCGGTGATCGTCACCACCACGCACTACGGCACCGCCATCAGCGCCGCGCGCAGCAAGCACGCGCAGGAACAAGGCGCGGCGATGGTGATGCTGATGCCGCCCTATCACGGCGCCACCTTCCGCGTGCCCGAACCGCAGATCTACGAGTTCTACGCGCGCGTGTCCGATGCCATCGACATCCCGATCATGATCCAGGATGCACCCGCCAGCGGCACCGTGCTCTCGGCCGCGTTTCTTGCACGCATGGCACGCGAGATCGAACACGTCGCCTACTTCAAGGTCGAAACACCCGGCGCCGCAAACAAGCTGCGCGAGCTGATCCGCCTGGCCGGCGACGCGGCGGAAGGTCCGTGGGATGGCGAGGAAGCCATCACGCTGCTCGCGGACTTGAATGCCGGCGCCACCGGTTCGATGACCGGTGGCGGCTATCCGGACGGCATCCGCCCGATCATCGAGGCGCATCGCGAAGGCCGCATCGACGACGCGTTCGCGCACTACCAGCGCTGGCTGCCGCTGATCAATCACGAAAACCGCCAGGCCGGCATGCTCGCCTGCAAGGCGCTGATGAAGGAAGGTGGCGTGATCGCCTGCGAACTGCCGCGCCATCCCCTGCCCGCCATGCATCCGAATACACGCGCGGAACTGATCGACATCGCCCGTCGGCTCGATCCGCTCGTGCTGCGTTGGGGAAAATAAGCTCATGACAGCCAACAACACGTGCTACACCGTGGGCATCGTCGGCGTCGGCAAGATCGCGCGCGACCAGCACCTGCCGGCCATCGCCAACAATCCGGGTTTCCAACTCATCGCTGCCGCCAGCCGTCATGCGCAGGTCGAACACGTGCGCAACTATCCGGACCTCGACGCGCTGCTCGCCGCCGAGCCGGAACTCGACGCCGTTTCGCTGTGCGCACCGCCGCAAGTACGTTACGCGCAAGCGCGCGCCGCACTGCTGGCGGGCAAGCACGTGATGCTGGAAAAACCACCCGGCGCTGGCGTGAGCGAAGTGGAAGCATTGCGAGGGCTCGCGCGTAAACTTGGCCGCACGCTGTTCGCCACCTGGCATTCGCGCCATGCCAGCGCGGTCGATCCGGCGCGCGAGTGGCTCGCCCACCGCAGCGTGCGCGCCGTCCACGTACGCTGGAAAGAAGACGTGCGCCGCTGGCATCCAGGACAACAATGGATCTGGGAACCGGGCGGCCTCGGCGTATTCGACCCGGGCATCAACGCGCTCTCCATCGTCACGGAAATCCTGCCCAACGAAGTGTTGCTGCGTAGCGCGACGCTGCACGTTCCCAGCGATTGCGCCACGCCGATCGCCGCCGAACTCGATTGCATCGACGCGAGCGGGGCCCCGGTGCACGCGGCATTCGACTGGCGCCATGGCCCGGTCGAGCAATGGGAAATCGACGTCGACACCGACGACGGCCTGCTTTCGATCAGCGAAGGCGGCAAGCGGATGACGATTGCAGGCGCGCCGGTCGCCCTTGGCGCCGAACGCGAATACCCGGCGCTTTACGAACGTTTCCATGCGCTCATCACGGAACAGACCTACGACGTCGACGTACGCCCGCTGCGCCTGGTCGCCGACGCATTCCTGCTGGGGCGGCACGTAAAGACCGATGCTTTTGGTCACTGAACGCCATCGTTACATCCGGAGACTGCAACATGATCAACAAAATCCGCCCACGCACCCTTTGTGCCCTGGTTGCGGCGATGGCGATGACCGTGGTCGGCCTGAGCGCATGCAACCGCACGCCGCCGCCGCTCAAGATCGGCTTCCTGGTGAAGATGCCGGAGCAGGCATGGTTCATCAACGAGCAGAAAGCCGCCACCGCGCTTGGCCAGAAGGAAGGTTTCTCGGTGGTGAGCATCGCGACGCCAGACGGCGAAAAAGTGCTGGCCGCCATCGACAATCTCGGCGCGCAAGGCGCGCAGGGCTTTGTGATCTGCCCGCCCGACGTGCGGCTGGGGCCGGCGATCCAGGCGCGCGCGCGGCAATACAACATGAAGTTCGTGACGGTCGACGATCGCCTGGTCGACAGCTCCGGCAAGCCGCTGGCGGGCGTCCCGCACCTGGGCATGTCCTCGTTCAAGATCGGCAACCAGGTTGGCCAGGCCATTGCCGATGAAATGAAACGCCGCGGCTGGAAGCCGGAAGAAGTGGGCGCGCTGCGCATCACCGACGACCAACTGCCCACCGCCAAGCAACGCACCGACGGTGCCACCGAAACCCTGCTCGCCAACGGTTTCAAGCAGGCCAACATTTTCGACGCGCCCCAGCGCACCACCGACGACGAAGGCGGTTTCAACGCTGCCTCGCCGGTGCTCGCCCAGCATCCGGATATCAAGAAGTGGGTGATCTACGCGCTCAACGAGGAAACCGTGCTGGGTGCCGTGCGCGCGACCGAGCAGTTGCATATTCCGGCCGAAGACGTGATCGGCGTCGGCATCAACGGTGCCGGCGAGGCGTTTGCCGAGTTCCAGAAGAAGCAGGCCACCGGGTTCTACGGCACCATCGCCGTGAGCTCGACCAACCACGGACGGGACAGCGCGCAGAACCTGGTGGACTGGATTCGCACCGGCAAGGAGCCACCGGCGGATACGCAGACGACGGGGATGTTGATGACGCGGGAGAATTGGCAAAAGGTGCGGGAGGAGCTGGGGATTTGACTCTCGCCGCCATCCGCCCCATCTCCCCTCCGGGGAGAGGGCTACGGTGAGGGGCGAATCTTGCGAAGTAAATAGTTGCATGCGGGATTCAAAGAAAGACTCCACGTACCCAATGAGTTTCCTACAAGCCCCAGCCCCTCACCCCAACCCTCTCCCCCGTCTTTGATCAAGGATGGGGAGAGGGAGCAAAAACCAGAAACTGAACCCATGACGCACGCCACCGCAGCGATCCAACCCGCCCACCTGGAACTCGACGCCATCACCGTCAGTTTCCCCGGCGTGCGTGCGCTCGATGGCGTATCGCTGCAAGTGCGCGCCGGCGAAGTGCATGGCCTGATGGGCGAAAACGGCGCGGGCAAATCCACGTTGCTGAAAGTGCTCTCCGGCGTAAACCAGCCGCAGGCCGGCACGCTGCGCCTGAACGGCATGACGCACCAGTTCGCCAACACGCGTGCGGCGATCGACGCCGGCATCGCGATCATCTACCAGGAACTGCACCTGGTGCCCGAGCTGACGGTGGCCGACAACCTGATGCTCGGGCAATTGCCCAACCGCTTCGGCGTGCTCGACCAGCGCGCGTTGATCCGGCGTGCGGTGGATGAACTGCAACGCCTGGGCGAACACGTCGATCCACGCACGCCGGTGAAGCATCTGTCCATCGGCCAGCGCCAGATGATCGAGATCGGCAAGGCCTTGATGCGCGATGCGCGCGTGATCGCCTTCGACGAACCGACCAGTTCATTGTCGGCGCGCGAAACCGAGAATCTTTTCCGCATCATCAAGGCGCTGCGCGCGGATGGGCGCGCCATCATCTACGTCACGCACCGCATGGACGAAGTGGACGCGCTGTGCGACCGCGTCACCGTGTTTCGCGACGGCAAGCGCGTGGAGACGTTCGAATCGATGGCCAACGTCGATCGCCACGCATTGATTACCGCGATGGTGGGCCGCCCGATCGCAGACGTCTACGGTTACCGTCCGCGTCCCGCCGGCGACGTGCTGCTCGAAGCCAAAGGCTTGCTGGGGCCGGGACTGGCCGAACCTGCATCGTTCACCGCACGCCGCGGCGAAATCGTTGGCTTCTTCGGGCTGGTGGGCGCCGGACGCTCCGAGCTGATGAAGCTGATCTACGGCGCCACGCGCGCAAGCGCGGGCCATGTCGAACTCGGCGGCAAGCGTGTGCATTTCGCCAGCCCGCGCGATGCCGTGCGCGCCGGCATTGCGCTCTGCCCCGAGGATCGCAAAAAGGAAGGCATCGTCGCGATCGCCTCGGTGGCCGACAACCTCAACCTCAGCGCGCGCCGCCACTTCTGCCGCGGCGGTTTTCTGCTCGATGCCAGGCGCGAACGCACGCTAACGCAGGAATACATCCGCAAGCTGGCGATCAAGACCCGCGACGGCGACACCGCCATCGGCACCTTGTCCGGCGGCAACCAGCAGAAAGTAATCCTGTCGCGCTGGCTGGCCGAGCAGATCGAGGTGTTCCTGATGGACGAGCCGACGCGCGGCATCGACGTGGGCGCGCGCGCGGAGATCTATCATCTGCTGTATGACCTCGCCGAAGCGGGCCGCAGCGTGCTGATGGTGTCGAGCGACCTGGCCGAGGTGATCGGCGTGGCCGACCGCATCATCGTGATGCGCCAAGGGCGCATCGTGGGCAACGTCCCGAAGGCCGACGCCACGCCCAGCGAATTGATCAAGATGGCGCTGCCGCGCTGATGCACTCAAGAAGAGCCACCGATGAGCCTAGCCATGCCACCTGAGCCACTCCCCTCCGCCGAAGCCGCCTCGCCGCCCGCCAAGCCTGTGCGCGTACGCATGTGGGAGGCGGTCAACCGCTCGGGCATTGCGGTGGCGTTCGCCGTGATGTTCGTGGTGCTCGCTGCGACCGTGCCCGATTTTCTCACCGCACGAAACATGCAGGGCCTGCTGCTGTCCGTCACGCTGATCGGTTCGATCGCCGTCACCATGATGTTCGTGCTGGCGCTGGGCGAGGTCGATCTGTCGGTGGCCTCCATCGTGGCATTCGCCGGTGTGGTGGCAGCCACGGTCATCACCCAATCGCATAGCGTGGTGCTGGGCGTGGTCGCGGGCATCCTCGCCGGCGGCGCGGTCGGGCTGGTGAACGGCGTGCTAGTGGCGCGCTTCAAGGTCAACTCGCTGATCGCCACGCTCGCCATGATGGAAGCGGTGCGCGGCCTCGCCTATCTCACCTCCAACGGCGATGCGGTGATGATTTCGCAGGAGAGTTTCTTCGCGCTGGGCAGCGGTTCGTTCCTTGGTGTTTCGTATCCGATCTGGAGCAATATCGCCGGCTTCGTGGTGTTCGGTTTCCTGTTGAACAAGACGGTGTTCGGCAAGCACGTGCTGGCCGTCGGCGGCAACAGCGAAGCGGCGCTGCTCGCCGGCCTGCCGGTGATGCGCATCAAGATCATGGTGTTCGTGCTGCAGGGCTTGGTAACGGGCTTTGCCGGCGTGATGCTCGCCTCGCGCATGAGCCTGGGCGATCCGAAGACCTCGGTGGGCCTTGAGCTTGGCGTGATCTCCGCCTGCGTGCTTGGCGGCGTGTCGCTTACCGGCGGCGTGGCGACGATCCTGGGCGTGCTCGTGGGCGTATTGATCATGGGCACGGTGCAAAACGTGATGAGCCTGATGAACGTGCCGACGTTCTATCAATACCTGATCCGCGGCGGCATCCTGCTGCTGGCGGTGTTGTTCGACCAGTATCGGCGCAGCCGGCGCCGCGTATGACCACCCCATAAATGCAATCGTAGCCTGGGATGAAATCCCAGCTTCGATACGCATGGCGATGCTGGGATTTCATCCCAGCCTACCGGCTGATCCTCGCATGCGTGCATCTATCGCCACGCCCCTCACCAATTGATACGAACGCCCACCTTCCCGCTATACCCGCTGTCACGACTATTGATGCCTCGGTCATACCCCGCGCTTCCGTACACAAACACGTTGCGCGCCAGTTGCGAACTGATTCCCGTACGCAGACCCACCCAGGAGCGTTTGAGATCCGAGTGGAAAGTCACCGGCGTGGTCGGCGTGGAGAACGACACGCCTGGGTTGGCCATGAATTCGCGCCACATGTCGACGCGCAGCCAGGCGCTGATCAACTTGGGGCGCGCGGGGTCGCTGCCGTAGAACCAGCTCTTCTTCACCTCGCTGCCGACACGGCCGGCCAGCGAATGGGCATCGCCGAAGTACACGCTGGAGGCAGCGTCGGAAGCATCGTTGAACGAGGCGGTCTGATACACCAGTTGCGCCTGCGGCACGAACACCCAGCCGTTGTGCAGCGGGATCGGATAGCCGCCTTCGAGTGAGGCGGCGACACCGATGCCATCCGTCTTCAGCGGCGCCATGCGCGTGGAACTGGCCTTGACGCTGTAACCGGTGCCCTGCACCACCGCATCCGCGTACCAGCCCGATGGCCCGAAGTGCGTCCAATACGTGCCGAGGGTGGCGTTCTGCAACTGGTTATGGCCGGCGTTGCTGCCGTCGAAGTTCTTGACATTGCCGGCGATCTGACCGAGCGCGACATACACGCCGGAAACGTCGCTGCCAGCGTCGTTCTGGCCGCGGTACAGATCCACGCCGGCCTGCAAGGTGAACATGTCGGCGCCGTAGCTCGGACCCTTGTTGCCGTAGATGCCGAACGGACCGCCGTCGCGCGTATCGTGCAGCGCAGTGACGCGCGCCCAGCTACCGTTCTCATAGGCATCGGGTTGAACGTCCTGATTGCTGCGCTCCTGCAGGTTGTCCATCAGGTTCTGCCCGTAGGCCAACGCCATCGAAGGCACAGCGGCGTAAAGCGAAACCTCCTGGCGATAGAGCGGTACGACGTTCTGGCCGGATTGCCCGCCTGAGCTGGATGATGGAGAAGGTGTCGGTGCAGGCGTCGGCGCGGGCGTCGGCGCAGGTGCTGGTGCCGGTGTCGGCGCGGGCGTCGGTGCCGGCGCTGGCGCTGGCGCAGGTGTCGGTGCAGGCGTTGGCGCCGGTGTTGGTGCAGGTGCAGGTGCAGGTGCAGGTGCAGGTGTCGGTGTCGGTGTCGGTGCCGGTGCCGGTGCCGGTGTCGGTGCCGGTGTCGGCGCAGGCGTCGGTGCGGGTGTTGGTGCAGGCGTTGGTGCAGGCGTCGGCGCCGGTGCAGGCGTCGGTGCAGGCGTCGGTGCAGGCGTTGGCGTTGGCGTTGGCGTTGGCGTTGGCGTTGGCGTTGGCGTTGGCGTTGGCGTTGGCGTTGGCGTCGGTGCAGGCGTTGGCGTCGGTGCAGGTGCAGGCGCTGGCGTTGGCGTTGGCGTTGGCGTTGGCGTTGGCGTTGGCGTTGGCGTTGGCGTTGGCGTTGGCGTTGGCGTTGGCGTTGGCGTTGGCGCTG
>NZ_DATJMN010000099.1:0-4189 GCF_035508675.1 Dyella sp. | reverse complement strand
CACACGCCTGCGGTTATTACCCGGGACGTACGGCACAGAATCTGGTGATCGATCCAGCGGCCCCGCAGCTGGACCGGCTGTACGGCGCGGCGCTGGACCACGGCTTTCGTCGCGCGGGCGGCCATCTGTATTTTCCGCATTGCCCCAGCTGTCACGCCTGCACCCCGTGCCGCATCGACGTGGCGAACTTCAAGCCGGACCGTTCGCAGCGCCGCTGCCTGAAACGCAATGACGACCTGGTCGTGCGCGAGTGCATGGCCGGCTACAACAGCGAACGCCACGCGTTGTACTCACGCTACCTGCGCACACGCCATCCCGGTGGCGGCATGGACGAAGCCGAAGCAAGCGACTTCCGCCGCTTCCTGACCGCACCGTGGAGCCCCACGGTGTTTCTGGAATTGCACCAGGGCGAGCGCCTGCTCGCGGTGGCCGTCACCGACGTGTGCATCACCGGCATTTCGGCCGTCTATACGTTCTACGATCCCGACGAACTTGAACGCGGCCTGGGCACCTTCGCCATCCTGCAGCAGATTGAGCTGGCCAAGCGCCGCGGCATTCCGTGGGTGTACCTGGGGTTTTGGATCGAAGGCCATCCTAAGATGGATTACAAGCGGCGCTTCAAGCCGTTGCAGATACGCACGGCCGAGGGCTGGGTGGATCTGAAGCGCGATTGAGCGATCGCGCTCCGCCTCGCTCTACCTGCCGAGTAACCCCCACCATTCTTCGTTGCCCGCTACTGGTCTAACGGACGTGGCAAGTTTGTAAAACTTGATACACGCCATGATTCGCTCCCTCCCCTGCGACAGTAGGGGAGGGCTGGGGTGGGGTTGCTTGGGCTTTAGCGTGCAACCGAATCTCGCCATGATTCCTGACGGCACGAAGTACATCGCAGCGATGTCAACTTTTCACGCTCGCTGCGCTCGCACCCCACCCTAGCCCTCCCCTACTTCGCAGGGGAGGGAACCGTGTGTCGCGATGATCCAGATCCCGCTTCGCTTGAGTGCAAATGGTAGAAGCGCCTCAAGCCTTCTCGGCCACCGCCTGCACTTTGGGGTACGGAAACAACTTCACCAACGGCACCGACACGCCATCGTCGCCCATCACGCGGCAGTGCGTGCGATCCAGTTCGCGCGGATCGTCCACGCCGCAGCTGTGCGCGATGATGCCCACTTCGTACATCACATTGCGCGCGTAGTTGGCCACACGTTCGCTCTTGTCCATCACCACC
Organism: Dyella sp.; assembly: GCF_035508675.1. Taxonomy (GTDB): domain Bacteria; phylum Pseudomonadota; class Gammaproteobacteria; order Xanthomonadales; family Rhodanobacteraceae; genus Dyella_B. The sequence goes on along the minus strand of NZ_DATJMN010000099.1, from coordinate 2,961 downwards.
AGCCCGCGCTGCAAGCGTGGATTCTGCGTGGTGATGCCGGTGGGGCAGGTGTTGCGATTGCACTGCAGCGACTGGATGCAGCCCAAAGCCAGCATGAAGCCGCGCGCCGAGTTCACGAAATCCGCCCCCATCGACAACGCCCATGCCACGTCGTACGCGGTGATGCATTTGCCCGAACAGATCACCTTGATGCGATCGCGCAGCCCGCGTTCGATCAAGGTGTTGACCAGTTCCGGCAAGGCCTCGCGCAACGGCAGGCCGACGCCTTCCATCAGCGTTTGCGGCGCCGCGCCGGTACCGCCCTCGGAACCGTCGACGATGATGAAATCCGGCGCGCTTTCGATGCCGCGCCTGGTCACTTCATCGCACAGCTCACTGATCCATCCCATGTCGCCGAACACGGCCTTGAAGCCGGTAGGCTTGCCGGTGAGATCGCGGATATGGCCAATGGCATCCATCAGTTCGCGCACGTTGCCGATATCCAGGTGGCGATTGGGACTTTGCGAATCCGTGCCCATCGGAATGCCGCGGATCGCGGCGATTTCCGCGGTGACCTTGGCCCCGGGCAGCAAGCCGCCCATGCCGGGCTTGGCGCCCTGCCCCAGCTTGATGCTGACCATCTTCACCTGCTGGTGCGCGCAGATCGCCAGCAGCTTGTCGTCATCGAGCTTGCCGTCGGGCGTGCGCACACCGTATTTGGCGGTGCCGATCTCGAACACGATGTCGCAACCGCCTTCCAGGTGATACGGCGCCAGGCCGCCTTCGCCGGTGTCCATCCAGATGCCGGCCTTGGCGGCGCCGATCGACAAGGCGCGCACGGCTGGCGCCGACAGCGCGCCGAAACTCATCGCCGAGATGTTGAAGAACGCCGCGTGATCGTAAGGCTCGCGCGTATACGGCCCGATGCGCACAGGCTGGGGCTTCACGTGCATCTGGCCCAGCGCCGGAAACGCGGCATTGACGAAAAACGGCACGCCTTCCAGATGCAGGTCGCGCGTGGAGCCGAACGCATTGGTGTTCTCCGTGTTCTTCGCCGCGCGATACACCCACATGCGCTGTGCGCGGTTGAACGGCATTTCCTCGCGATCGCTGGAATACAGATACTGGCGGAAGAACTCACCCAGATGCAGGAACCAGTAACGGAAATGCCCGATCACCGGATAATTGCGCAGCACCGAGTTGTGCGTCTGGTGGCGGTCGACGAACCACGTGACCCCGATCACCAGAATGGCGATCACCAACAGCAGCATGAACAGCACTGCAAAGGTTTCTACCAGTACCACCAGCCAATGCGAGAAACCTGTCGCTTCCATCGTTGTTCTCCTGAGTCTGTTGCTGCCGCTGCCGACGCTGGCGGAAAGATGTTACAGCTCGATCCGGATCGCTTTGGCCGCGCGAATCGCCTTGGCCTTGGCCGCCTCGATGTGGTTATCGCGCGCGAGCGTGACAGCCATGCGGCGGCGCCCTTTCACTTCCGGCTTGCCGAAGATGCGCACTTGCGTATCCGCTTCCGCCAGCGCCTCCGCTAGTCCGTAATAACGCGGCGCACGACCTGCGCCCTCCATCAGCACCGCGCATGAGGCGGAAGGGCCTTGCTGGCGGATCGCCGGGATGGGCAAGCCCAGGATGGCGCGCGCGTGCAAGGCGAATTCCGACAGGTCTTGCGAGATCAGCGTAACCAGCCCGGTATCGTGCGGCCGCGGGCTGACTTCGGAGAAAATCACGCTGTCGCCCTTGACGAAGAACTCCACGCCGAACACACCCCAGCCGCCCAGCGCGCCCGTAATGGCTTCGGCTTGGCGCTGCGCTTCGGCCAGGGCGGCCTCGCTCATCGGCTGCGGCTGCCAGGATTCGCGGTAATCGCCGTCTTCCTGGCGATGGCCGATCGGCGCGCAGAAGCGCGTGCCATCCTTGTGCCGCACCGTCAGCAAGGTGATTTCGTAATCGAAGGCCACGAAGCCTTCGACGATTACGCGCCCCTTGCCGGCACGCCCGCCGGATTGGGCATAATCCCAGGCCGGCTGCGCGCCGGCCGCATCGCGCACCATGCTTTGGCCCTTGCCGGATGAGCTCATCACCGGCTTGATCACGAACGGGTAGCCAATGGCCGCCACCGCTTCGCGGTATTCCGCCTCGTTATCGCAGAAGCGGTACGGCGAGGTTGGCAAACCCAACTGCTCGGCGGCAAGGCGGCGGATACCTTCGCGATCCATGGTCAGCCAGGCGGCGCGCGCGGTGGGAATGACTTTCAAGCCCTCCTTTTCCAGCTCGACCAGCGTGGGCGTGTGGATGGCTTCGATTTCGGGCACCACCAGATCCGGCTTTTCCCGCGCGATCAAGCTGCGCAGGGCGTTGCCGTCCAGCATGTCGATCACGTGGCTGCGATGCGCCACCTGCATGGCCGGCGCATCCGCGTAGCGATCCACCGCAATGACTTCCACCGCAAACCGCTGCAATTCGATCGCCACCTCCTTGCCAAGCTCCCCCGAGCCGAGCAACAGCACTCTCAGGGCATGGTCGGAATGGGGCGTACCGAAAGGCTTCATGGCGGTCTCCAGATAAAGCGCCATTGTACGTCGCCACCCCACGTACCACTGGCAGACGAATCACACTGAACGGGACGCCGTCTTCAAACCCACGCCCAACGCAACCCAGCCGAGAATAAATGCCACGCCGCCGAAGGGCGTCACGATGCCGACCCAGCGTGGCGCGCCCAGCGCCAAGGCATACAGGCTGCCGCTGAACATCACGATGCCCAGCGCAAAACTCCACATGGCCAGGCGGCGCGCCTTGCCTGCACGGCTCACTACGGCAACGGCAAGCGCCAGGGCGTGCCAGAAGTGATATTGCACCGCCGTGCGCCAGAGTTCGTGCTGCGTCGTATCCAGCACATGTTTGAGCGCATGGGCACCGAAGGCGCCCAGCAGCACCGCACTTGCTCCGGCAAGACCGACGAGCACG
>NZ_DATJMN010000098.1:0-16483 GCF_035508675.1 Dyella sp. | reverse complement strand
ACTGTTCATCGCCGGGGGAGTGATCCTGGGGGCGCTCAATGCGGACCTCGTTGGCTATGACCTCGCGTTTGCACGCGTCCAGGTTCCCAAGGGCGCTGCCTTGCTGGCCATGCTCGCACTGGGGTGGATTCTGGGCGGCCTGACCGCATGGCTTGGCGTCACCACGCGCCATCGTCGCGAGCGCCGGCGGGCGGCGAAGGGGCAAGGCGCCAAGGCCGCGAAAGCACCATGAGCAGCTTCTATTCGCTGCTGGCCCTGCTCATACCGGCAGCCTTCCTCAGCGGCTGGTGGACCGCGCGGCGTGCGGGCGTGCGTCGTTCGGGAGCGCAGGTCAGCGAGCTTTCCTCCGATTACTTTCGCGGCTTGAACTACCTGCTCAACGAAGAACAGGACAAGGCGATCGAGGTATTCCTCAAGCTCGCCGAATACAACCGCGACACCGTGGAAACGCACTTAGCGTTAGGCAACCTGTTTAGGCGTCGCGGTGAAGTGGATCGAGCCATCCGTCTGCATCAACATCTGGTCTCCCGGCCCGGCCTGTCGGAGGGCATGAAGACCGTGGCCTTGCTGGAACTAGGCGAAGACTACATGCGCGCCGGTCTGCTGGACCGCGCCGAAGCGTTGTTTTCGGATCTGGTGGCGATGAACGCCCATGCACCCTCGGCGCTGCGTCACCTCATTGCCATCTATCAGCACGAGCGCGATTGGCACAAAGCCATTGAACATGCGCGCCGGCTGGAGACCATGACGCGCGAAGAAGAAGGCACCACGATCGCGCAGTTCTATTGCGAGTTGGCCGAGCAATCGCGGCAACACGGCGCACGTGCTGAAGCGCGGGAGTATTTGCAGCAAGCGTTCGCTTCCCAGGCCAATTGCGTGCGCGCCTTCATGCTGACCGGGCGCCTGCACGCGGAAGAGGGGCAGCATGCCGATGCGGTGGATGCCTATGAGCGCGCGGTGGAGGCGGATATCGCCTTTGTGCCGGAAATCCTGCCGCCTTTGCTCGACAGCTATGCACGTTCCGGCCAGATGGAACGGGCGGAACGCTTCCTGCGCGACATTCTCGCGCGTTATCACGGTATTTCACCGGTGCTTGCACTGACGCATCTGTATCAGCAGCGCGACGGTGAGAAACCCGCCATCGATTTCCTCACTTCGCAGTTGCGCCAGCGTCCTTCGGTGCGCGGGCTGATGGCCTTGATCGACGCCACCATGGACAAGATCGAAGGCGAGGCGCGCGAGAATTTTCTGATCCTGCGCGACCTCACGCGCAAGCTGCTCGAAGGCCAGGCCATGTATCGCTGCAGCCATTGCGGTTTCGGCACCAAGGCGCACCATTGGCAGTGCCCGAGCTGCAAAGGTTGGAGCACGATCCGGCCGATTCACGGGGTGGCCAATGAGTGACGCGATCGCGGCTGGTGTTGGCCCGATTGCGCTTGCCGTTCTGTCTGCCTTCCTTGTCGCACTGGGCGTGGTGCGCGCGTCCATCGCCTATGCGCATCGCCGTGGCATGTTCGATCAGCCGGGGCAGCGCCGTTCGCACACGATACCGACGCCGCGCGGCGGCGGTATCGGCATCGTGATCGCAGCGCTGCTGACAATGCCGATATGTCTGCTGCAGCCGTCCTCGTTCTGGCCGCTTCACCTGACGGTCATGCTGTTGTTCGCAACGGCGATGATTGCCTTGATCGGGTGGTGGGACGATCACAATTCCTTGCCGGTTCTTCCACGTTTCGGCGTGCAACTATTGGCTGTTGCCCTGTTTTCACTGGCGTTGGTGGGTGGTCCTTTGAGCTGGCTGTGGTTGCCGCTCTGGATAGTGGGCGGAACGTGGAGCGTCAATCTGCATAACTTCATGGACGGCATCGATGGCCTGCTTGCGCAGCAAGGCATGTACGTCGCGTGCGGCCTGGCTGTGCTTGCAGGGTGCACGGGCCAACTCGCGCTGGCGGGGACCGCGGCGTGCGTGGCGGCAGCTTGCCTGGGCTTCTGGTACTACAACCGCTCGCCGGCACGTATTTTCATGGGGGACGTGGGTAGCGGGGCCATCGGCCTGCTGCTGTTTGCGTTGACCGCCATGTTATGGCGCCTGCATTGGCCGCTGGTATGGCCGGCCCTGATCCTCAGTTCAGCTTTCGTGACGGATGCCAGCCTTACGCTCCTTACCCGTATGCTGGCAGGCAGGCGCTGGTATGCTGCGCACCGCGAACATTTGTACCAATGGATCGTACGCAGGGGCCATACGCATGCGGCAAGTTCGGCCTGGTATCTGGGGTGGAATTTGCTCGTGGCGGCACCGTTGGCGTGGTTGGCGTTCGAAAAACCAGGGATGGGGCTATTGGCCTGCATCGTCACTTATGCGATCGCGGCGGTCGTTTGGGCTTGTGCCAAGCGCCGCCTGATCAAGCGGGATCGATACAAGGTTCGTCATGTCCATACGTAAATGGGTCGGCACAGTTCATCCGCGGGCGGCAGTGGTTCTGCACGACCTGCTCGTTACCGCCCTGGCATGGTGGGTGGCCAAGGAACTGCGCTACGCGCTGGACCCCAAGCTGATCATCGCCTTCGAACCGTACGAATTTCCGATCGTGCTGATGGTGCAGGGCATGGTCTATGCGTGGACCGGCTTGTACAAAGGCGTATGGCGCTTCGCCAGCCTGCCGGATCTGTGGAACATCCTGCGCGCGGCCATCGTCGGTACCGTGGCGATCGGCGTTTCCCTGTTCCTGTATGGGCGCCTGGATGGCGTGCCGCGCTCGGTGCTGTTGCTGTATCCCTTCGTGCTGGCCTTGTTCCTCGGTACGCCGCGCCTGGCCTATCGCTTCTGGAAAGACAGCCGCATCGATCTTTTCATGAGCGCCAAGACCCAGCGCGTACTGATCGTCGGCGCCGACAGCGCCGGCGAAGCGCTGTCGCGTGATCTGCACCGCGATAGCCGCTACATGGTGGTCGGCTTCGTGGACGACCGGCGCTCGCTGCGCGGTGCGCGCATCAATGGCAAGCCGGTGCTGGGTTCGGTGGAACAATTGCCGGACGTCGCCAAGGAAGCCGCCGTGCAGATGCTGCTGATCGCGCTACCCGGCGCCAGCGCGCGCCAGATGCGCCAGGTGGTCGAGCTGTGCGATCGCACGGGCTTGCCCTATCGCACCGTGCCCAAGCTCGAAGACGTCGTGGCCGGCCGCGCGCATTTCAATCAGATCAAGGAAGTATCGATCGAAGATCTGCTTGGGCGCGATGCCGTCGAGTTGGATTGGACCCGGATCCGCGAAACCTTGACCAATCGCCGCGTGCTGGTCACCGGCGGCGGCGGCTCGATCGGTTCGGAGTTGTGCCGGCAGGTGGCCCGGCTCGGCGTGCAGGCGCTGACCATCGTCGAATCGTGCGAGTACAACCTGTATCAGATCTCGCAGGAATTGCGCGGGGCCTATCCGGAGCTGCTGCTCAACTGCGTGCTGGCCGACTGCGGCGATACCGTCGCCATGCGCCGGCAGTTCGCCGAGGCAAAGCCGCAGGTGGTGTTCCACGCCGCCGCTTACAAACACGTCCCGATGCTGCAAGGCCAGCTACGCACGGCGGTGCGCAACAATGTGCTGGCCACGCGCACCGTGGCGGACCTGTCGAGCGAAATGGGCGTGGAATGCTTCCTGCTGATTTCTACCGACAAGGCCGTCAATCCGACCAGCGTGATGGGCGCGTGCAAGCGCATTGCGGAAATCTGGTGCCAGAATCTCAATGCCCATTCGAACACCCACTTCATCACCGTGCGGTTCGGCAACGTGCTGGACTCGGCCGGGTCCGTGGTCCCGCTGTTCCGCCAGCAGATCCAGACGGGCGGCCCCATCACGGTGACCCATCCGGAAATATCGCGTTACTTCATGACCATTCCGGAAGCCACGCAGCTGATCCTGCAAGCGGCGGCCATCGGGCAGGGGGGCGAGATCTTCGCGCTGGACATGGGCGAGCCGGTGAAGATCCGCGACTTGGCCGAACAGATGATCCGGTTGGCCGGCAAAAAGCCCGGTACGGAAATACCTATCGTCTACACCGGCCTACGCGCGGGTGAAAAATTATTCGAAGAACTGTTCCATCCGCTGGAAAACTACAGCGCGACGACACACAACAAGATATTTCTTGCACAGCACCGGCCGGTGTCGTGGGAGTTGCTGCAGGCGCAGATGGCCAAGGCCACCGAAGCGGTACGCAGTTTCAACGAAGACGATCTGCGCCAGTGCGTGTCCAGTCTGCTTCCATCATTTAGCTGGAGCGACGTTGCCCAACCCAGCAACGTCATTCCGCTACGCCGTAACGATATTGGAGAGAAGTGAGTGAGCAAGCCATTGCGCAAGGTGGTGTTTCCAGTCGCCGGTCTCGGCACGCGGTTCCTTCCGGCCACCAAGGTGGTGGCCAAGGAAATGCTGCCGGTGCTGGACAGGCCGCTGATCCAGTACGCCGTCGATGAAGCCGTCGATGCCGGGGCCGACACGCTGGTATTCGTCACCAACCGCTACAAGCACGCCATCGCCGATTACTTTGACAAGGCTTACGAGCTGGAAGCCAAGCTGCAGGAAAAGGGCAAGGACGAGCTGCTCGCCCTGGTGCAAGGCACACTGCCGCGCAACGTGCGCGCCATCTTCGTGACCCAGCCCGAAGCATTGGGCCTGGGCCACGCCGTGCTGTGCGCCAAGCCGGTGGTGGGGGACGAGCCCTTCGGCGTGGTCCTGCCGGATGACCTGATCTGGAACAAAGGTAAAGGTGCCCTGCGCCAGATGGCCGAGTTGGCCGAATCCGAACATGCCGGCGTCATCGCTGTGGAAGAAGTACCGCACGACCAGACCGACAAATACGGCATCGTCGACGCCGAACCAGTGGATGAGCGCAGTGCGCGCATCCGTTACATGGTCGAAAAGCCCAAGCCGGCGGACGCGCCGTCCAACCTGGCCGTGGTCGGCCGCTACGTATTGCCCGGACGCATCTTCCAATTGCTTGAGCAGACCAAGCCTGGCGCAGGTGGTGAAATCCAGCTTACCGATGCTATCGAAGCCTTGCTGACCGAGCAGGGCAAGGTACTGGCGTATCGCTTCGAAGGCACCCGCTTCGACTGCGGCAACAAAGCCGGCCTGGTGCGCGCCACCATGCATATGGCGATGCAGGATCCGAGCCTGGCGAAGGTTGTACGCGAAGTCGCCAAGTCGTACTGAGCGGTTGCACCTTCATCCGGCAATAAGAAACAGCCCAGCCGCGATCACGACAGCGCCGATGGCTTGCGCCACAAGCTTGCTTGCTGGCGCCAGCCGCTCCGCCGTGATCGCGACTGTCACGAACGCCATCGCGCGCAAGTCCATCACGCCGATCACCAGCTGAATCGCCGTCAGATTGGCGCAGCTCAGGCAACAATGCAGCCCCAGGCACATGCCTTGCCGCCATGCGGCGCTTGTCCGTAGCGGCAGCATGGGCGCGTGCCGCAGCGCCTGCCGGCAACGAGCCAAGTGGCGGGCCTTCCAGGGCGTGAACTGGAGCGCACCGGCCACCAAGACGATGACCCCGGTTACCGATGGAATGAGGTGCGCGAACCACGGCCACCGCATATCCGCTGCCGCCGACGCGGCCGCCAGCGGAAACACCAGCATGCCGAACAGGGTCCAGGCAAAGAAATAACCCACGGCCACCAGCACGGTCAGCCGTTCCAACTGCATGCCGCTCGTCGCGCTTACGGCCTGGCGATAGTGCCGCAGCGCAGGGACCAGGGATGGCAGCATCATCGCAGCCATCATCACGTTCCACATGGCGATAAACGATATTGCCATGCCACCCCACGTCTGACCGGGCATGCGCATCCACGTCATCGACATGGCCCAGCCGCCCGGCATCGGCATGGCGTCCATGGGGGACATGGATGCGCAGCCGACGATGGTCAGTGTCGCGCTAAGAGCAAAGAACGTCGCCGAGGCGGCAAAGAAGGTGCGGTCGGAAGTCTGCGAGGTAATCATGGTGCGTCTCGCTGCGAGGTTTCATACCATCGACGTAGCAGCTGCCGCGTTTTCGACATGCGGCGTGCGGAACCGTCGTTACCGCTTGGCGTACTCGTCGTGGCGGCGCCACCAGACGCCGGTTTCATTGCGCCCCTTGGGCGCCCGGTCCAGCCACTGGAACATGCCCCATAGGCCGTCCAGGCCGCGCGCGTAGGTCGAATAGGTGTGGTAGACAACGCCGTCTTCCATAGCGAACGCGCTCATTCCCGGCCGTTCACGCACGTAAGCCAGTGCGTCCGTTCCGCTGGCCTTGGCCTGGTCGAGCACGACTTGCGGAAACGCGGTGGTTGCATCCATCGCATGGCCACCGCGTTGATAGTTGTATTCGTACGCGCCTTCGCGCTGCTGTTCTTCCGTGATGGAGACGGTGAAATCGAAATTGAAATCGCCACCGAGCGAAGACGCCCACGGAAACGTCCAGCCCAGGCGCCGCTTGTAAGCCTGCAGCTTGCCCAGCGGTGCGCGCGATACCGCCCACAACATCACATCGTGATTCGCCAGGTGCGTAGCAATGCCGTTGAACCCATCGGCGATCGCCGAGCAGGAAGGACAGCCCGCCGTGAACTCGGGCCCGAACATGAAGTGATAAACGAGAAGCTGCGAACGCTCGCGGAACAGATCGGCGAGCGACGCGCCGCCGTCGTCGGTATCGAAGCGATATCCCTTGTTGACGGACACCCATGGCAGGGCCTGTCGTTGGCGAGCCAGCTCGTCGCTGCGATGCGTGAGTTCCTTTTCCGCCTTGAGCAGCTCGATTCGCGCTGCCAGCCACTCGTCGCGTGTACCAATCGTATGCGTGGTCATTGCCGTTACTCCGTCGGTTGAGTTCGTTAATGGCCAGGTGCTTCGTGGCCATGGGCTATAGTTAACGCGGTGCTCCGAACGGGTGGGAGTGACAAGTGTGGCGCGATTCCCATGGACTCACTGATCACGGCCGCCGCACGCGCACTCGCCGCGGGTGATCCATTGGGCGCCTTGAAGCGGGTCGCCCTGCGCGACGATGCGCCCGGCCTCGCGTTGCGAGGCATCGCCATGGCGCAGCTCGGCGATTTCGCGCGAGCCAAGGCGCTGCTGCGCAGCGCGGCGCGCAGGTTCGGTGCCAGGGAAACGGTGGCTCGCGCCAGATGCATCGTTGCCGAAGCCGAAATCGCGCTTGTTTCGCGTGATCTGAGTTGGCCGGTAAAAGCGCTGGAAGCCGCGCGCGCCACCCTTCAATCGCACGGCGACCGCGTCAATGCGGTGCATGCGCGCACTATCGAAGTGCGCCGCTTGCTTCTGCTTGGCCGCATCGACGACGCCGAGCGCATGCTCGCCGAGCTCGATCCAGCCCCCTTTCCACCCGCATCCCGGGCCGCGCACGAGCTGGTCGTCGCCGGCATGGCCATTCGCCGCCTGCAGACAAAGCGTGCGCGCGCTGCGCTGACCAGGGCGGGGCAGGCCGCGCGCGTGGCGAACATTCCGGCCTTGCTGGCGGAAGTCGAAAGCGCATCACGCGTGCTGGAGGCGCCTGCGGTCCGCTTGATCGCACGTGGCGAAGAACACCTTCTCTTGCTGGAAGAAGTCGAGACGCTGCTCGCATCACCCACGTTTGTGGTGGATGCATGCCGCCATGTCGTGCATGGCGGACACACGCTCGTCTCGCTTGCAACGCGTCCCATCTTGTTCGTGTTGCTGCGTCACCTGGCGGAGGCGTGGCCTGCCGATGTGTCGCGCAGCCTGCTGATTGCCGATGCGTTCCGCACCCGGCATGCCGATGAATCGCATCGCGCACGCCTGCGGGTCGAAGTAGGGCGGTTGCGCGCCATGTTGCGTCCGATGGCGGATGTCATCGCGACGGAGCGAGGCTTTGCGCTCGCGCCACAGCATGCCAGCGAGGTGGTGGTGTTGGCGCCGCCAGTCGAGGAACGGCATGCGGCGATGCTTGCCTTGCTTGCCGACGGCGAAGCATGGTCGAGCTCCGCCCTGTCCATCGCGCTCGGCGCCAGCCTGCGCACCGTGCAGCGCGCGCTCGAATCACTGGCCGCCGCCGGCAAGGTGCAGTCGTTCGGCCGCGGACGGGCGCGCCGCTGGATGACCCCGCCCGTACCGGATTTCCCGTCGATTTTGTTACTCCCAGGGCCGCTGCCGAGTGACTAGGATGGCCTCAACCATCGAGCAGGAGCGCACCATGAAACGATCTGCAGCCCATATCGTACGAGAGTACGGCCCTTTCCCGGGGATCGAACGGGTAGCCGGCGTAACCTACGACGGCGAGCACGTATGGTTCGCCTCCGGCGACAAACTCAACGCACTCGATCCGGCGAGCGGAGCGCTGGTGCGATCCGTGGACGTCGCGGCACATGCAGGCACCGCTTTCGACGGGCAACACTTGTTCCAGATTGCCGAGGACCGCATCCAGAAAATCGATCCGCAGAGCGGCCAGGTGCTCGCGACCATTCCCGCGCCCGGTGGCGGCGGCGACTCCGGCATGGCCTGGGCCGAAGGCTCGCTGTGGGTCGGCGAATACCGTGAGCGGAAGATCCATCGCATCGATCCCGACACCGGCGCCATTCTCAACACCATCCAGTTCAACCGCTTCGTCACCGGCGTCACCTGGAGCGAGGGCGAACTGTGGCATGCCACCTGGGAAGGGGACGAGAGCGAAGTGCGCCGTGTCGATCCGGCAACGGGGGACGTGTTGGAGCAACTGGAGATGCCACCCGGCCTGGGGGTATCGGGGCTTGAAACCGATGGCGGCGACCGTTTTTTCTGCGGCGGCGGAAACAGCGGCAAAGTGAGAGTCATTGCGCGACCGAAGTGATGCGCTGATACCGGCCCGGCCCGTAGCTTCAAGGCTCAACCCGGGAGCCAGAATCCACTGAGTCCGCGCGAGACGCGATGGCACCATTGATCCTTGTATTCGGTATTGGCCTTGCCATAGCTGTAAACGAGAAGCTTATCCTCGCGCCGGCTTTCTTCGCAGGCATGGTATCCATTGATGTAGGAAAGCAGCGCCCCTGGGCTAATGTTCTTGTGCAGTCCTTTGTCGACGCCACCATTAATATAATCGACGCATATGGTACGGCGAGTATCGGCTCGAAAATTGATTTGAATGGCAATGGGTTTCTGATCCAGCCACAGGACTTTCCCGAACAGGAATTTTTTTAATGCCGAAAAAGTCGTGCCAAGTGACTGGGCGGCATGCGGCGCACTATTCCAGCGCTGCTGATGCAGGTCTGCATAGATGGCAGCCAGCTCTTCGCCGTGAAATTCCTGCACATCACGAATGGTGCCGCCCTGGCGTTCAAATCGGCGCTCCTTGATCTGGAACTCCTTTTTGCCAGAGGGTAGCTCCTCAGGGATTTTCCGGAGCAGGGCCATTTTCTTCTTTGATTCGGGGCCATAAAACAGGGTGCCGCCGATCTGCTGGTATTGCAAATCGAGCAGATATTTTGCCTTGTAAAGAATCGTACATCGATGCTCAGGATCGATCGGCAAATACATCGCCGGATAGCCGAAATCAACCTTATCGCCCAAGCGGTTGGCTTGCAGCGCCGAATGGTCGCCTGCTACGTATGCTCCCCAAACAGGGACGGCGCCGATGCATTGTCCGCGCCGAAAATAGCCCCGATAGCGGACTTTTATGCCGTGTGCATCTTCAAAATACTTCAAGACATCGGGATGAATGATGAAGCTGCCGCCCCACTGCTGGTAGAAGTGGGCATATTCTTCCGCGCTGAGCTTGCCGGTATTTAGCGATCGAAGACTGTATTTGAAATCCGAAAACAACGATGGCCCCAGTTTCACTTTTTATCCAACGACATTGATTTCAGATGAAAATGGAGGCGACCTTGTCACGGATAAAGCTCGATGGCCTGTTGGGTGAGATGCGCCGCCAAAACACGCCAAGGATACTATGAATAACGCAAGGCTAAGGCCGGATGAAATCCAAACATGTGCTTCGTGTCCTAATGCTGGGAGTCCATCTCAGCCTACATGGCCACCAAACTGCGCTATCCTCGGTGCCCTAACCGCCCGGTTTACCATCCATGAAGCAACCCCCGGTGCCGTCCTATTATCGCGCCACGGCCACGCCGTACGAGCCTTATGCGCCGCTGCAAGGGCGGGTGGAAACGCGGGTAGCGATCATTGGCGGCGGGTTTGCCGGGTTGAATACGGCGCTCGGGCTTGCCGAGCGCGGCATGCGCGACGTCGTGGTGTTGGAACGCGAGCAGATCGGGTTCGGCGCATCGGGCCGCAACGGCGGCTTTGTATTCGGCGGTTATTCGCTGGGTGAAGAAATGCTGCGTCAACAACTGGGCGCGGACCGTTCGAAGCGCATCTTCGACCTCACCACCGCGGCGGTGCAGCGCATACGCGAACGCGTCACGCGCTACGCCATCGCCTGCGACATGGTCGACCAGGGCGTAATTTGGGCCAACTGGTTTCGCGATCCAGACGTGCTGCGCAAACGGCAGCACGTGCTGGCCGAGCACTATGGCGTGCATTGGGAGTGGCTGCCGCAGGAAGAGCTGCGCGAACGCGTGCGTAGCGAGCGCTATTACGACGGGCTTTACGAACGCAATGCGCTGCATCTGCACCCACTGAATTACGCCATCGGGCTCGCGGCGGCGGCTGCAGGGCAGGGCGTGCGCATTCATGAAAACAGCGACGTCTGGCGCCTGCGCCGCGAAGGCAGTCATTGGCAGATCAGCACGCCGCAAGGCGAGTTGCAGGCCGAGCAGGTGGTGCTTGCCTGCGGCGGTTATCTGGCAGGCCTGCACCGGAAGATCGATCGCTCTGTGCTGCCGATCGCCACGTACGTGATGGTGACCGAACCCTTGGGCGATCGCCTGGATGATTGCCTGCAGACACGCGCCGCCATTTATGACACTCGCTTTGCTTTCGATTATTACCGGCCCTTGCCGGATACGCGATTGCTGTGGGGCGGCAGGATTTCCATCCGCAATCGTTCCGCCTCTGCCGTGCAGCGGGTGTTGATGCGCGACTTGCTGCGTGTCTTTCCCGCGCTGAAAGGCATACGCGTCGATTACGCCTGGTCCGGCTTGATGAGCTATGCGCGTCACCAGATGCCGCAGATCGGCACGGATGGCGAGGGGCTATGGTGGGCGCAGGCGTTCGGCGGCCACGGTCTGGCGCCGACCTGCGCGGCCGGTGAGTTGCTGGCATCGGCCATCGCCGAAGGCGACGAGGCTTGGCGGCAATTTGCCGGCTACGGGCTCGCGCATGCGTATAAACCGCTGGGCTTGCTGGCTGCGCAGGCCAGCTACTGGTGGCAGGAATTCAACGATTGGTTCAAGACGAGTCTGGAAGGATGAACGTACAAGCGGTGGCAGCCGAAGCAATCAGCTGGGCGGATTTCGAGAAGGTCTTGATCGTGGCCGGCACGATCACGCGCGTGGAGGCTTTTCCCGAAGCGCGCAAGCCGGCCTGGAAAGTGTGGGCGGATTTCGGCCCGTATGGCGAACGCAAGACCAGCGCGCAGATCGCCGCGCTGTATACGCCGGAGACGCTGGTCGGTCGCCAGATCGTAGGCGTGATCAATTTTCCTGAGAAGCAGATCGGGCCGTTCCGCTCGCAGTTTTTGCTCACCGGCTTTCCCACCGAGCAAGGCGTGGTGATTACCAGCATCGAGCGCGCGATACCGAATGGGACGAGGCTGGCCTGAGCGCAGGTGGCTAACCCGATCTACGCGCGATCCAGCCAGACACCCAGTCCCTGCGCATTAAGCTCGATATCTGCTCCCAGCCAATGCACCAACGTCTCGCGATCGCCATGCCAACCATGTTGCGCCGTGCGCGTTGCGTAAAGCTCGGTCAATGCATGCACGAGCCGCGCGTGCCGATCGCTTGAATCCTTGGCAGCGCGTGCGACGGCAACCATCGCGTCAATCATCTCGTGCAGCTTGCCGGCGAGCTGTTCAACCTGTTCGACGCGGCCGAAATGCGTCAGGCACATCGCCGCGGGCTTGAGCGCCAGCAGCCGATTGATCGAGGCATGCAAGGCTTCCGGATCGAACTGCACCGGCGTGGTCGTCGGCAGGATGAAGGGGCCTTGCGCAGTGTCGAACTCGCGATAAGAAAGGCCGAACGTGTCGCCGGTAAAGCACACATTGGCCTGCTCGTCGTAGATCGCGATGTGATGCCTGGCATGCCCGGGCGTATCAAGACAACGCAGTAGCCGGCCATGCAAGTCCACCACGTGTCCATCCGGCGCTTCCACGATGCGTTCCACCGGCACCGGACGAAGCTGGCCGTATGCCTGTTCCATCACGTCCTCGCCATAAACGGCCAGGGCGCCGGCCCACAACTGCGACGGATCGGCCATGTGCCGCGCACCGCGCGGATGCACGACCAACCTGGCGTTCGGCAGCCGCGCCATCAGTTCGCCCGCGCCGCCCGCATGATCGAGATGAACATGGGTCAGGATCAGCCAATCCATCTTCGACGCATCCAGGCCGGCATCAGTCAGCGCGGCCAACAGACGCGGCACGGAATGGTTGGTGCCGCAATCGACAAACGCGCCGTGACCCTGGTGAGTCAGCAGGTAAGCGGCGTCGAAGCGTGGCCGAACGAAGCCGGTATCGACGGTATGAATGCCGTGGGAAGTCATGGAATGAGCGTATCCGAGCGAGAAGCCAAGGTGCGCAGCATGCACCACTTTTATCCAACGATTCGATTTTCAACTCATCTGAATATCTGCGTCGCCATAATGAGTCGGCCAGACAGCTGCCATGAGGAAAATCGTCATGCATGCGAGTTCGATCGGGCTCTTCACGTGCCTGTTGGGTGCGGCGCTGCTCGGTGGCATCACCGCCTCGGCGCAGGACCAGCCGCCACCCGGTTCCATGCCCAGCAGGGGGCAAGATGCCGGAGTCGGCATGACGCACACGATGAAGACGAACGACATGGTCAGCATGCACGGCATGCACAATATGCCGGCAACGGTGATGCATGCCGACCCAAAGACTGGCGTCGTCGATGTGGAGGCCGAAGGCATGGCGTTGCGCGTGCACTTTCCGCCGGCATCGATGGTGAATTTGAAAGCCGGCGACAAGATCGGGTTGTACATGGGATACAGCCACGCGAATGTGGTGAAGTAAGCGAGCGTGCCGCATGCGGCGTAGGTTGGCGGTGAGCGCAAGCGAACCCCAACGTCGCCATGCAGAAGCGATGTTGGGGTTCGGCTCCGCCTCACCACCAACCTGCGCAAGCTTTCCTCCAAGGACAGGCGGAGTGGATCCAATCTCTGGACCCACTCCAGAGTTGCAGTCACAAACGCATCAACCCTAAGCTTGCGCCTATGTCCTCCTCGTTGTCCCTGCGCCGCTTCGCCACGTCACGCCTTCTGTGCGTGACGGCATTGCTCGCGTGGCTGCTGATGACGATATCGTTGCCCGCCGCATCATTCGACGCGATGACCGGTCAAGACCCCGTTGTCCTCGGTATGGCGGCCATGACGATGGATCACGCCATGCACGCCGATACCATGACGATGGGCGGTAATCACGTCGGCCATTGTTGCGGTGATGCGACGCATCCGGCGTGCCATTGCGCAGCCATGTGCGGTGCGGTGCTGCTTCCTGCCGTGCCGGCATGGCATGGCCCGATGCAATTGGCAGCTGTCCATCTCTCTATACGCGGCGTTGCTGCGCCGACACCCAATCCCATTCCTCCCTTGCGGCCGCCCGTAGTTTGACTGCATGCGTGACCTAGGGATGCTCTGATTAATCCACCGCAGGCCGCAGCAACCCTGTGAGTCCGCATAGCTTCGGTCCATCGTTTCGACAGACGGCCAGTCTGCCTTCGCCGATGACCCTGTGCTCTGCGAACACACAGGGCCGCTGCGACCTACGCTGAATTAAGCAGAGTATCCCTAACTTCCCGGCGCGATGCATCGCATGCGTTTGCCGGGCCGTTCCGCTTTGCAAGGGATTTATCACATGAACCTGTTTTATCCGCCGCCGGCGCTCAATCTGGCGCGGCGGCGATTCGTCCAGGGCCTCGCAGTGGGTGGTGCCGCAGCGACATTGGGACTGTTGCGGCCGGCACGCGCGGCCACGGCCGTTCCCTCGGTGTTGTCCGGTACGGACTTCGCCCTGGACATCGGCCAGATGCCGGTGAATGTCACGGGGATGCCCAGCGTCGCCACCACCGTCAACGGCAGCCTGCCTGGGCCCATTCTGCGCTGGAAGGAAGGCACGCAGGTACGCCTGCGCGTCACCAATCGGCTGCGTGTGCCGACCTCCATTCATTGGCACGGCATTCTTCTTCCGTTCGACATGGATGGTGTGCCGGGCATCAGTTTTGACGGCATCGCGCCGGGCGAAACCTTCGTCTACCAGTTCAAGGTGCGGCAGTCGGGTACCTACTGGTATCACGCGCATTCGGCTTACCAGGAGCAGACGGGGCTGCTCGGTGCGCTAGTGATCGATCCCGCAGGAAACGAACGTTTTGCCGCCGACCGCGACCACGTGCTGGTGCTCAACGACTGGAGCGACGACAACCCTGCCGGCATCTACGCACGCCTGAAGAAAAGCAGCGATTACTACAACACTGCCCAGCCGACCGTGGCCGATTTCATCCGCGACGCACAGCACACGAGCCTGCGCGAGGCGTTCGCCAAGCGGCGCATGTGGAATGCCATGCGCATGAATCCGACCGACTTGAGCGATGTCACCGGCTATACCTACACCTTTCTGATGAACGGCCATCCGCCGGCCGGCAATTGGACTGGCCTGTTCCGTCCGGGCGAGAAAGTGCGGTTGCGCATCGTCAATGGTTCGGCCATGACCATTTTCGACGTGCGCATTCCCGGCTTGAAGATGACCGTGGTCAGCGCCGACGGACAGGACGTGGAACCGGTTGCCGTGGACGAGTTCCGCATAACGCCGGCCGAAACCTACGACGTCATTGTCGAGCCGCAGGAAGACCGTGCCTACACGGTGTTCGCGCAAACCATCGACCGCAGCGGCTATGCGCGCGGCACGCTGGCGCCACGTCCCGGCATGCAAGCCGAGGTGCCGGCGATGGACCCGCGCGTGTGGCTGAGCATGCAGGACATGATGGGCGACATGTCTGCGCAGCATGACCATGGGCACAGCGATATGCATGCCATGGATCACATGCAAGGCATGCAGGGCATGCCCGGCATGACCATGGATGACCACGCGCCCAAGCTGAAAACCGGCCCCGGCGTGGACATGCGCGTGCCGGCACCGAGCACCCATCTGGATGATCCCGGCGTTGGCTTGCGCGGCAACGGCCGGCGTGTGCTGACATACGCCGATTTGCATACGATCGGCGGCCCCATCGACCAGCGTGAACCCGAACGCGACATCACTTTGCATTTGACCGGCAACATGGAACGCTACACCTGGTCGTTCGACGGCGTGAAGTTCTCGGATGCCAAGCCGATCCGCTTCCGATATGGCGAGCGGCTGCGCATCGTGCTCATCAACGACACCATGATGCACCACCCCATCCACCTGCACGGCATGTGGAGCGAGGTGGAAAACGACGACGGTGATTTCCAGGTGCGCAAGCACACCGTCAGCGTGCAGCCGGCGCAACAGATCAGTTACGCGGTAACTGCCGATAACCCGGGCCGCTGGGCGTATCACTGCCACATGCTGTTCCACATGGAAGCGGGCATGTTCCGCGAAGTGGTGGTGGCATGAACGGGCATGTTTTCCGAGAGAGGCCTGCCGTATGGCTGGCATGCGTGGCGTTGGCCATGCCTGGCACGGGCGTGGCGCAGGATGCCTCGTCCGTGAGTCATCACGACGAACCACCACCAGCCATGCAACCCATGGACATGAACGACAGCGCCAGCTACGCCATGCTGCTGGTCGATCAACTGGAGTTCACCCATGGCTATGGCGGCAACGGGCCGGCGTGGGAAGCCGAAGGCTGGTATGGCAATGACAGCGACAAAATATGGATCCGCACCGAAGCAGAGGGCCATCGCGAGCAGATCGAAAGCGGCGATGTGGAAGCGTTCTGGAGCCATGCGGTTTCCGCGTTCTGGAACACGCAACTGGGCGTCAGGCACGACCTGGGCATCGGGCCGCAGCGCAACTGGGCCGCTTTGGGCGTGGAGGGAATCGCGCCGTATTGGCTCGAACTGGAAGCCACGGGCTATCTCAGCAACCAGGGGCGCGTCGCCGCACGCCTGCGCGCGGAATACACTTTGCGCTTCACCCAGCGTCTGATGCTGCAACCGGAGTTCGAAATCAAGCTTTACGGCAAGTCCGACCCGGCGCAACGCATCGGCAGCGGGGTATCGGATGCCCAGCTTGGTTTGCGTCTTCGCTACGAAATCACGCGACAATTTGCGCCTTACGTCGGCGTGGTAGGGTCTCGTCGTTTCGGCGCCACGGCTGCGTTCGCCCGCATGGAGCGCGAACCGGTCTTCGACCGCCAGTTCGTGGCCGGCATCCGCTTCTGGTTTTA
>NZ_DATJMN010000097.1:0-4828 GCF_035508675.1 Dyella sp. | reverse complement strand
GTGCGACCCGGCGCCTGGTTGCTGCCGATGCAGTGCAGGAGAAACAGGCCGTCGTCTTTCAGGCAGCGGCGGGCGACTTCGAAATATTCGCGATAGTTCTTGCCGCCCACGTGTTCGAACATGCCAATCGACATGATGGCGTCGAACGGTTCGTCGACGTCACGGTAATCCTGCAAGCGGATTTCGATCGGCAAGCCCTGGCACAACTCGCGCGCCAACGCGGCCTGCTCGTTGGACACGGTAATGCCCACGCCTTCCACGCCGTAGCGTTCCGCGGCGAACTTCAGCGCTTCGCCCCAGCCGCAGCCCACGTCGAGCACGCGCATGCCGGGTTGCAATTGCAATTTGCGGCAGATCAGGTCCAGCTTGGCTTCCTGGGCGTCGTCCAGATGGCTGGCATGGGCCCAGTAACCGCAGGAATACACCATGCGCTTGCCGAGCATGGCCTTGAACAGATCATTGCCGCGATCGTAATGCACCTTGCCGATCTCGAACGCGTGCTGGCCGCGCTGCATGTTGATGAAGCGCGCCTTGAGATGCGCGATCAGCGTATCCAGCGTCTTGAGGTGTTCATCCAGGTGACTGCGAAGAATCATGGTGAACAGGCCAGGCAGGTCCTCGGCGTCCCACCAGCCATCCATGTAAGCCTCGCCCAGCCCCAGCGAGCCGTGGGCAAACACGCGTGCGTAGAGTTGTTCGTTGTGTACGCGCAGATCGGTGGGCGCCGGCCCGTCGATCTGGATGCCGGCCAGCTCAAGCAGCTCGGCGGCACGTTGGCGCAGCGATTCTTGACTCATGCGTCTCCTTCCCGGCCCAAAACACCGAAATGGACCGGCGACCATGCATAGACCAGTTCAACCCCTGCTTCCCGTACCAGGCGCAGCAGGGTTTGTGCATTCGCTTCGCTGAGCAGAAATTCCACCTTGAGCGGCAGGTCGTCGGCAAGTTCGAAGAAGGCCTCGTGATGCAGCACGCCATGCCGGCCGAAACCCGCCGTGGCGCGAAATACGGAGCCCCCGCCCAACTTATGGCGCTTGGCCAGTTCCAGCAGCCATTCGGACATCAGCAGCCCATCGTGCCGCGCGTGTACGTGGGTGTAAAAGCGCAGGAAGATGCCGTTGGCAGGAGAGTTGCGAAATGAGACATCGATACTCATGACGTGGTCGACTCCGTATCAATGGCGCAACAAGCCGCGCGTGAGGAAAATGCCCAGGATCGTCATGGACAGGCTGCCGATCAGATGTACCGCGACATGGATGCCGAACCATAGCAACTGCCCGCGTAGCAGCAAGGTATTCGCTTCGGCGGAAAAGGTGGAGAAGGTGGTGAGGCCGCCGAGAAAACCGGTCATCGCGAACAGACGTATTTCCGGCGGCAGTGCCTGGAAGTGCTCGATGATGCCCATCATGCAGCCCATGATCAGGCCGCCCGTGAGGTTGGCCGCAAGGGTGCCCAGGGGCAGGGTGGGGAAAACCGGATTGAGCAGGACGCCGAGCATCCAGCGTATCCAGCATCCGATCGCGCCGCCCAATCCGACGGCAAGAAATCCAGTCCAACTCATGTCGTGTCGTCTCCTGTGTGCAGAGGCTCGGCAACACAGGCACGCCTGCGCCGCCGGAGTCCGGTGGTGCAGGCATCATCAACCTTGCGGTGGTTTGTTCCACGGGAACGGCCCCAAGGGAACGGGAGGCATGCCATCTCCCTCATGCGAGGCATGCTAGCCGAAGCAAATGTCGCTGTGTAGCCGGGACGGCCACCCCAGCCTATACGTGCAACTCCGGCATGGCGGCAATGATGCGTGCAACCTCTTCGGGCTCCTTGCCCTGCGCATCGATCACATGCCGGCCGGGACCATACGGCCCCCACTCGGCGGCATTGGTCACGGTGAAAATGCCCATGGTGGTGACGTCCGAGGCACAGGCCAGGTGCATCACGCCGCAGTCGGCGCTGATGTAGACGTCCAAACCCGAGAGCACGCAGGCGAGTTTGCGCAGATCGGTGGAGTAATACGCGGGATAGCGCGAACCCAGCATCGACTCGCCCGAGTGCGGCAGGATTTCCACCATGCGATGACCGGGATGCGCCGCTTCCAGCACCTGCATGAAGCGCGTCCACCACGCTTCGCTCAGCAATTTGTCGCCGGTGGCATTGCCAAAAATGCCGATGATGCCGCGTCCTGGCGTGGTGATGCCGCTGGCGGCGAGGGAACGCATCAGTGCCGCCTTGCCTTGTGCGCGTTCATTCGCTGCGAGGCGGATGTCCGGTACGGGATAGTCGGCCGCTACGTCGCGCCCCATTGCATGGCGCAGGAGGTACACCGGGCGCCGCCCCTTGCTCGCCAAATGGTCAGGCAGCGGTACGGCATGGGTGATCTCGCCGTGTTTTTTCGGGCTGCTGAAGCCGAGCGTATATGTCGAGTTCGACAGCAGCGTGAGCAGACGGCCGGTTTGCGACAACGGGTCGGCATCGATCGCCAGGTCATAGCGGATCTTGCGCATGCGCCGCAGCGTGCCGAAGAACTGGAACGGATGGCCCACGCCGTGCGCCGGCAACCGAAAGATACGCTGCACGTTGAAGAAATGGCCGTAGATGCTTTTGGCCACGGGACTGCGCGTGAGAATGTCGATTTCCGCCGCGGGATAAACCTTTTCCAGCTCCGATAGCAGCGGCGTCAGCAGCAGCGTGTTGCCCAGGCTGTGGCTGATATGGCAGACCAGGATGCGATAGATGCCCTTGGCCGGTAGCGGTTCTGATGTCGGTTGCCCATGGCTGCCGAACACCATGCGCATCAGCCGGCGCGCCACGCTGCGGCGAAAATTGTTGATCGGATCGTAATAGCGCGTGTTCTTCAGCACGGTGGGCGTCGCAGCAATCAGGCGTTGCGCACTATACCGGTTCGCCGGCCTGGTTAAGGAGCCCGTGCTCGATCAGCCAGCTCCTGGCGTTTTCCGCATCGTGTTCGAACCAGGCACGGGCCGAGCCCAGCCGAAAAGTGTAACCCCAGGTGTCCATGTCGGCCATGATGCGCTCGCGTCCCACGCCGGGCAGTCTGTCGCCCAGCACGATCTGCAGGTAGCAAACCGCATCTTCTTCTTCGATCGAGTCGGTGGCATCGGTGTGCACGTCGCCACGGCGCTCGGGTGGCAGCACCATGAGGTGGCCGGCTTCATGCAGCAGCGAATGCACGGGGGTATCGCCGCGTGCGTAAACGCTATGGCCGATGATGCCGGCTTCATCGTCGCCCCAGAAGCTGCCGGGGATGGCTTCGCCGTCGTTGACGAGCGTGAGGCTCAGGCCGTAGAGGGCGAGCAGGGTTTCGATGGCGCCGCGGTCGATGTCGGAAAGTCGGAGAACAGTCATGACAGGGTCGTGAGATCTGGGCCTTCCCAGCGTGTGGCAGGGGAGGGACGGATCATCACGATGGACGGCGATCAGGTCGCCGGATTCTCCGCTGGCTTGCCATCCGGCAGTGCTACCGACAATTCCAGTACTTCGTGTCCGCTATCGCGTTCGAGATTGATGCTGATCGCGTCCAGGTCGACGTTGACGTATTTTTTGATGACTTCGAGCAATTCGTTGCGCAGCAGTGGCAGATAGTCGGGCGCGCCGCGGGTGGAGCGCTCCTGTGCCACGATGATGCGCAGCCGTTCCTTCGCCACCACAGCAGTGGGTTCGGGTTTGCGCTTCAGGAAATCGAGAATACCCATGGTGCTCAACCTCCGAATACGCGCTGGAAGAAGCCCTTCTTGGGTGCGTCGAGAAAGCGCATCGGGCGGGTCTCGCCGAGCAGGCGGGCCACCGTGTCGCGATAGGCCTGGCCGGCGAGGGAGTTGTCGTCCAGGATCACCGGCACGCCGGAGTTGGAGGCGGCCAGTACGTTTTCCGATTCGGGAATCACGCCGATCACGTTGATGCCGAGAATTTCTTCCACGTCTTTCACGCTGAGCATTTCGCCCTGTTCGACCCGCGCCGGGTTGTAGCGCGTCAATAGCAGGTGCTGGGTGACCGTGCCGTTATCGCGTTCGGCGCGGCGCGTTTTGCTGGCGAGCAGGCCCAGGATGCGATCGGAATCGCGCACCGAAGAAACCTCAGGGTTCACCACCACCATGGCGTGGTCAGCGAAGTACATCGCCAGGTGCGCGCCTTTTTCGATGCCGGCAGGGGAATCGCAGATGATGTAGTCGAAGCCGTCCTTGCCCAGTTCATCGAGCACTTTCTCCACCCCCTCCTGCGTAAGCGCGTCCTTGTCGCGCGTCTGGCTGGCGGCGAGCACGTAGAGATTTTCGTGGCGCTTGTCCTTGATCAGCGACTGCTTGATGGTGGCTTCGCCCTGAATGACGTTGACAAAGTCGTACACCACGCGGCGCTCGCAACCCATGATGAGGTCCAGGTTGCGCAGGCCGACGTCGAAATCGATCACGGCCACTTTCTTGCCGGCCATCGCCAGGCCCGTGGCAAGCGATGCGCTGGTGGTGGTCTTACCCACGCCACCCTTGCCGGACGTCACAACGATAATCTCAGCACTCAAGGCTCATCTCCGGAATAGATATAGTTTTTCTAAATGTCTGGCATGCACCGGGCAGCCCGGCGCATTGGTTATTTCAAAGGTGCAATCAGCAGCTTTTCGCCCTCGAGCCAGCATTGCACAGACTGGCCCTCCAGGTCTTTGGGTAATTGTTCGAACACGCGGTAAGGGCCGGCGATGGCGACGAGCTCGGCACGAAAGTCCGATACGAAGATGCGGGCCTTCACATCGCCTTGCGCGCCCGCCATGGCTCGGCCTTTGAGCCCGCCATAGACGTGAATGCTGCCATCGGCAATGACTTCG
>NZ_DATJMN010000096.1:0-7209 GCF_035508675.1 Dyella sp. | reverse complement strand
TGTCCGGGCCATCGAAGCCGCTCGCTTTCCATCGCCTCGCTTACCGGGATGGTGGCTGGCCGCCGCCATGAAGCGGTTCGACGGGCTTTGTGCCTACTGCGGACAAGATGCAGGAAACGCCCCCGACGTCGATGCGGTGATTCCGCTGGTGGCCGGTGGACCGCAACGCCCAGATGCCGCCGTGCTGACCTGCAAGGCATGCCGGCAAGGGCGCGGACGACGTGACCTGCTGCTGTGGAAGCCTAATGCCTCCCCCCAACTCCGAGCACTACGCGCGGCGTTGGCGCTCGACGCCTGGAACCATCTGTCACGAGATCCCGCCGACATGAAAACGCCGGCGAAAGCTGCCGACGTAATCAACGCGCGCTGGCGGCAACCGCGATTCCATTGCCATGGCGCCCTACTGCCCATGGGCGGATTCATCGGATGGCGCGAGGCCGTGCAGGTTCCCTCCGCGATGCAATTGCGCTTGGTTTTCGATCACGGTGCCTGGCGCTTGCGTCAGTCAATGAAGAACACCCGCCGACGGAACAACACGCCGGCGATCTTTTGGGTGCCCACGCGGCAGGCCGCCTTGGCCGCGTTGTGGGATGTGATCGAGCACAACGGATTGGTTCGTGCGATAGAGCTCGGCATGCCGTCGACGTCGGAAGAAGGTGCAGTCGATCCGTCGGAGGACTGGAAGCTCATGTTTCTCACCACCGCGGATCTGGTAAGGCGGCAGCGGCGAAGCCGCTGACACAGCGGTCTCGTCCTAACAGGTATCCCTGACGAGGTTACAAGCAGCACCGCCCGATCGAATGCCCGTCCATGGGCGCTTGGTGGGCAGGCGGCAAAGACCAAGCGCGGGCGATAGCCGCCGTGTGCGCGGTGACGGGCGACGGATTCCCGTATGTAGGAATTCGCCTACAACACAACGCGATGACACCTGATAGCCCGGTCCCGCGTGCTGAAAGAGAATAGCGCCATGCCCCGTGAGTCCTCGCCGACGTTTCGGCGGGTGGCACGGATGTCAGGTGCAGCAAGGAGGCTGCGATCCGACGAGTGGGGCATCATCAGGGATGATGACTTTTCCAAAGCCCCGGCCCTGCCGGGGCTTTTTCGTTGCTGTCCAGGTCTCAGCGCGTGCGACGCTCGGATGCTTTAATTGTCCGCCGATTTCGAGACACCCTGATTTCCGATGGACACACCACCCGACACCGCGCTGACCCAGGTTGCCCAAGCAGCTGTTTCCCCCGCTGGCCCAGCGGTCGCCAGACCGTTTCGGCGCAGAGCTTGGGCCGCATTGCTGCTGCTTGGAACCACTTCCATTGCCCTGTGCTCCGCGCACACGCCACCTCACCTGTTCGGCGGGGTCCTCCACGCCCGAGGCCCACATGGGGTTTACACCGACATCCGGTTCGAGCCCCATCGTCTGGTGGCACGGGTGCACGAGCCTCACATGTGCGTCTTGCGCGCCCACCTCGTGCACGGAGATCCGCACACCAGCCGCTACGCCATTGAGACACCTCAGGGGGGACGCTTTTGCGATGAACTGGTTGGCGGGGAGATCCTGATCCACCCGCACTCGCCGAATGACCTGATGGCGGAGTTCCGATCGGCGCGGATGGACTGGTCAGGGGATTTTCGTCGCCACACGCCGGGCCGCTAACCAAGCACCAAACCTCAGGCAAACCTCAGAGCACCAAACCTCAGGGGCCAGAGTGCACTTTCCGAAAAGTCTATTCTGACCCCGGCTTTGCATCATCGCTGGAAGCCGCTATCCATGAACCACATGACACCTTATGCATCGCGGATATCTCGCGACGACGACGACCACTGAAAGATGATCACGAGCGCTTAAAATTTTGCGCATGATGCTCAAAGCGTCAGCCGTTGTGCATGTTTCATCAGGACAACTCCATGTCATTTGAGGCCGCGCGATCATTCTTGAGAACCAGTGTGTGTTTTCACGTGCGCCGCGCAGTGAATCGGACACCCATGAAAAATTGGATGCTTCAGATATCCGAATCGATATCGGTAGTGGGGCGAATCGGCCACAGAAGTGCGATGTGAATCGCAAATTGGCCACTTCACGCGCTGCAGCTTTGCGTGTCAACGCAAAACACTCACATTTCGCAACGAAATTGCTGCTACGCAACTTCAATTTTCGCAAATGTCTCTTGCGTTCTTCGCAATGCCACACCTGACGGCGAGCGATAGAGTGCTGCGCCAGGCGTGAGGTGGCAGGTGCGGCAAGGGCGTTGATGGAATACATCAACGCTTTCGCGAAAACCGAAATCCGCCAGACGAGAAGCGCGCTTTTCTTGCAAGAAGTCAGACATTCGCCATTCCGGCAAAAGCTGGGATGCCGAGGTGAGAGTCTCCGGCGACCCAAAGTCGTCGGCGTCGCAGTAGTCAAACGAAGTGCCGTTCAAGAAAACACCACGTTTTTGTCACGCAACAACGGCGCGATGCATCGCCTTCCTGCAGTGATGCGCTGATGGACCAGCGGCGGCGATACACCGCAACGAGTCCAATATGCAAAACCTGGAGGGGAACATGAAGACACGCTTGCAGCGGGCCATCGCCCGTGGATTGATGTGCAGCACGCTGGCCGCGCTTTCGCTATCGCCCATGGCGACGCTTGCGCAAGGCACACCGTCCTACACCTGGAACAACGTGCGCATCGTCGCCGGCGGTTACGTCGACGGCATCATCGCGCATCCGAAACAGCAAGGCCTGTTCTACGCGCGCACCGACGTGGGCGGCGCGTACCGCTACAACGCCACCACCGCGCAATGGGTGCCGTTGACTGACTGGGTGTCGCCGGCCGATGCCAATTGGACCGGCATCGAAAGCGTGGCGATCGATCCGAGCAACCCGAACATGCTTTATCTGGTGGGCGGTTTGTACACGCAATCGTGGGGCAGCAATGGCGCGATACTGGTGTCGTCCGACCAGGGCGCGCATTTCACCGCGCATCCGCTCAACTTCAAGGTTGGCGGCAATATGGACGGACGCAACGTGGGCGAGCGTTTGCAAGTGGATCCGAACAAGGGCTCGATCCTGTTCTACGGCACGCGCAACGATGCCGATCAAGCGAGCACCAACGGCTTGTGGACCAGCACCGATAGCGGCAGCACGTGGAATCGCGTGAGCAGCTTCACTGCGCTATCCAGCGACGGCACCGGCGCGGGTGTGGCGTTCATCGCGTTCTATCAGCCATCGAGCGGTGCAGGCTCGCCGACCAAGACCATCTTTGCCGGCGTATCCACCAGCACGGCGGCATCGTCGCTGTACAAGAGCACGGATGGCGGCGCCACGTGGGCGCCAGTGTCCGGTGGCCCTGCCGCGGGCATGATGCCGCAGCGCGGGCTGATCGGTCCTGATGGCAATCTCTACATCACCTATGGCAATGCCATTGGTCCCAATGGCATGACTGCAGGCCAGGTATGGAAGTACAGCATTGGCCTCAACACCTGGCAGAACATCACGCCGACCGATCCGTACAACTATCCGTCCGGTTACAGCGGCCTGGCGCTCGATCCGGAAAAGCCCGGCACACTGGTGGTGATGACGATGGATCACTGGTGGCCGAGCGACACCATGTACCGCAGCACCAATGCCGGTTCGACCTGGACGGACGTCGGTGCGAATGCGGTGCGCGATTCGAGCCTGTCGCCATGGATCGTGCAGCCCGGTCAGACGCAGGCCGGTTTTGGCAACTGGGGCGAAGTGGTGATCGACCCCTTCAATTCGGCGCATGCCATGTACGGTACGGGTGGCGGCATCTGGGCCACTTCCGATCTCACCTCCGCCGATGCCGGACAAGCCACGCACTGGAGCGTGGGCGCCAGCGGCATCGAGGAAACGGCGGTGATCACATTGCTGTCGCCCACCGCCGGCCCGCCCTTGATCAGCGGGCTCGGTGACGTGTGCGGTTTCGTGCACACCAGCCTGACCACGGTACCGCAGTCGCAGCCCAACAATCCGACGTGTGGCGACAGCATCGGCACCGGGCTGGACTTTGCCAAGAGCTCGCCGTCGACGATCGTGCGCATTCTTCAGCACGGCAACAGCACGCTTACTTCGTTCGGTTCGATCTCCCACGACGGCGGCTCCACCTGGACCGGCTTCCCCAACCAGGCCGGCTCCACCAACGGTGGCGGCACAGTGGCGATTTCCGCCGATGGCAACACCATCGTGTGGGCGCCGAGCGATGTCGCGCCGGTCGTATCGACCGATCAGGGCAACACGTGGAAAACCCTCACCTATCCCACCAGCAGCGGCAGCGCGAACCTGCCGACCGGTGCGCAGGTATTGTCGGATGGCTACAACGGCAATCTGTTCTATGCGTGGAACCAGGCTACCGGCACGTTCTTCAGCAGTTCGGATAAAGGCATGACCTGGTATGCATCGACCACGTCCGGCCTGCCGGTACTAGCATCGTGGCAGAGCAGCCAGGCATCGACGGTAACCGGCGTGCAAGGCGATATCTGGCTGGCAACGCCCAACGGCCTGTATCGCAGCACGAGCTCCGGCTGGAGCTGGAGTCAGGTCGATGCATCGACCATCAGTGCTGCAACGTCGATCGGTTTCGGCAAGGCGGCATCCGGCACGTACTACCCGGCGATCTACCTCGCCGGCACGGTAAACGGCGTGACCGGCCTGTTCCGCTCCACCGATGCCGGCGCAACCTGGGTGCAAATCAACGATGCGCAACATCAATGGGGTGGCGTCACGCACGTGATTGGCGATCCCCGCACGTTCGGTACGGTGTATCTGGGTACCAGTGCCGCGCGCGGCGTCATTTACGGCACTTCGTCGAACTGATGGAGGCATTGACTTCCCTCCCCTGCTTGCGGGGGAGGGATACATGGGCTCTGCTTTTTAAATGTTCACGCATCATCGCAAAGCGAAATTCTTGCCTGCAGATTCAACGCTACCGAGTCGTCGCCCCGGCGAACGCCTGGTTTTCAGTGACTTTCGCGATCTTCAAGTCGCTGGGTAATTCGCTTCGCTCACCCCTTCGGACGTTCTCCGTGCTTCGCACTTCGTCCGGCTTTCGCCGGGATGACGAGCCATTGAGCATTTCGGCGGATGCCGGCTACACGGGTGTAGACAAGCGCGTCAGCGCATCCAAGGTGAAGTACGGGTACATCGCCGCCAAGCGTGGGACGCTCAAGGCCATGCCGGAAGGTGCAAGGAAGGAAGCGACACGTTACGTTGAATACCTCAAGGCCGCCGCACGTACGAAGGTGGACCATGGGCCAGCAGCCCTAAGGGCGAAGAGATATCTCATCAGCGCTCGTTCACGCCAAATTGACGGACCGAGGCATTTACTTTTACACGGCGCGGCAGTACTGCCCGCCGGAACAGGGGAAAACGTGCAATGGCATGAGTGTCCTTGCGGCACGTCGACGTCGTCTGAGACCGAGTGCTTTTTGTCTGTGAGTATTCCGCACGCTTCGCCCTAAGACTGGCTAACGCTATGCGTGGCGACTTTCCTTGTGTGCCCGAAACGTCCCACGGTTTTGCCAAACCACTCATGGACAAGGACGATAGCGATGAAAACCCAATACCCGTTCTCTCGTGCTCAAGGGAAATACTTCGCTTGGGCGCTGCTCTGCGGAATCTCGCTTTTTCCAATGGCACAAGTGCTCGTTGCTGCCGATGGGCCCTCGACCGCACCGCCACCTTTGCCGGTGTTGACGCCGCAAATCCCGTTGGAAATCACCGTCACGGGGTCCAAGCCAACGCTCGCCTCGTTGCAGCATGACTTCGACGTATTTTCCTGGCAATCGTTTGTTGCTTTGAACTGGCCAGCCAATCCCGATGGCTCGCCCAATATAAACCTCACTATCGGCCAGGCAACCAACGCCCCCGTCGTGTGGGAGAGTTATCGAGAGAGCCGCACGATTTTCCTTCCAGGGGGTGCAACACCCGCGAAATGGGGTGAAGAGAGCCCTCTTCCTCCGGTTTGCAAGAACATCGATGCCAAACATCTTCCAGCTGGAACGATGCTGCTGACGCAAGTTGGAAAAACACCCAACGTGCTCGATGAAAGCGGCGAGCCATTCAAGACCGGCCCCTTGATCGACCAAAACGGCCAATACGCGCGCTTTTCAATCATGACTAATTACGCGATGTTCAACTACATCGTCACCTACAAGCTCTACTCGAAAGATGGGCAAAAAGCGTTCAACGCCGATGCCAACTTTCCTTCCAGCCAAGCGTCGACCCAGCAAGTTGGTTCCATCATGATCAAGACAGCATGGGTAAAGATGGGTGGGAAGTACGACCCATCGAAGTTCTACACCAACTACGCGCTGGTCTATGACGACCCACAAGAGCACGCAGGCGTAAAGCCTTCGTGCGTGCTTGAGCAAGTCGGCCTTGTCGGCTTTCATATCGCGCACAAGACCGCGGACGAACCCCAGTGGATTTGGTCCACGTTTGAACATGTGGACAACGTTCCAACCATGGGGGAAAAGCCAACGCTTACGGCCTACAACTTCTTTGATCCGCATTGTAAAGATTGCAAGATCAACCAACCACCGCCGCGCCCCTGGAATCCGGGCACTTCCTACACTAAGCCGTCTCAAGTGGAGCGCGTGATTCCCATCACCCCTGAGGCGCAGCAACTCAACGAGGCCTATCACCAGGCGCTGGCAGCCGCGGTGCCTGGTTCGGTTTGGGTCAATTATGAGTTGGTCAGTACGCAATGGCCGACAGATGCCAAAAGCAAAATCGATCCTACGGGCGTGCCTGCTCCGTCGTTCCTCGCCAACACGACCTTGGAGTCTTACATCCAAGGTCGTGTCAAACAGACGTCCAGCAGCTGCATGGCATGCCACAACAATGCTACCAGCACTACGGGGAACTTCTCGGACTTCACTTACCTGCTCCAACGTGCGCAGTAATCCATAAAGGAGAAGAGCCATGAGCAGTGATATGGATAATTTCATCGGTCTTAGTGCCGTGCTGACAGGCTTTAACCAAAGCGTGCTTGCACCCGGCCTGGACCCGGTAGACATCAAATCGGAATATCTGCCTTTTTTTACGCAGAAGATTGCACAAGAGAGCGGCAACCCGTTGCTGGTCGGCCAAATCTTCCAGAAGTATTCAGCCCTTAACGCGCAACACCTCACACCGCAACAAATCGGTGCGGCCATGCTGGACCCGAGCAATGGGGAAGCTTTTGTGCTGGCTTGCCGCAAGTTGATT
>NZ_DATJMN010000095.1:0-6370 GCF_035508675.1 Dyella sp. | reverse complement strand
TTGGTGACCTGCGCCAGCCCGATGTTATGAATCGTGTCGGGGTCCAGATCGAGGGTGGTGTATTCGCGGATCTGCTGGCGGTAATAGTCCTTGCCGTCGGGCAGGGCTTCAGCCGCCAGCGTGGTGCGCGCCTGTGGCACGTATTCGGTGCGGAAGAAGGCAAGCAGTTTTTGGTACGCGGGGATGACGTCGTGCTCGATTTTCGCGCGCGCATCGGCCTGGATGGCCGCGGCCGTTACCGCCGGGATGTTCGATGGCATCTGCTTCAGCGGCGCATAAAACGAGGTCTGCGTGGGGTCTTTCACGTCGGCGACGGCGGCAATGGACACATCGCGCCCTGCCAGCACCGCCTTTGGCACGCTGAAGCCGCGCTTCAAACCCGCCCGCATGTTGGCGATTTCCTGGTCGAAATAGGCCGGCACCTGGCCGAGGCGATCCACGTAGTGGCGATAATCGGATTCGTTGCGCAGCGAATCGCTGCCAAGGCTATCGTCGAGTTCGCTCCAGAACGCCGAGTCGCTGTTGAACGGCATCTGCCACTGCTTGAATTGCTGGTCGGCGATGAAGTTGCGGATCTGCTCGCGATAGATCGCGTAGTTCACCTGCTGCGCCGGGGAAAGCGCTTTCGGGTCGATCGCATCCAGCTGGCGCATGACCTTCTGCCAGTAATCGAGCCGTTCCTGTTGGCTCTTCGCATCCACTTGATCGAGTCGGCCGCTGTTCGGCTGGGCTTCGCCGGACGCGCTCACGCCGGCCTGGCCGGTACGCCACGCCCATTCCTGTTGATAAAGCTGCTTGAAGCGTGCGTCTGCGCTTGCTTGCTGCGCGAACGCCGGCATGGTCAACAGCAAGCCTGCGGCCAGGTATCCGATGCGGGTGGCGAGTTTCACTGTGTTTGATTCCCTGTTGAAGACATCGCGGCCATGGCGGCCGACACGGCATCTTCCACGCTCCAGCTATCCAGCGCCTGTGGCGAAAGCTGGGGCAGGGCGGCGCGCAGCAGCAAGGCGCGCGTTTCGTCCTTCACGCGCGCCACGCGCAGGCCGACACCGCGCGCCTGCAGCCAACCGGAAAAATCCCCAAGCGACTCGAGCGCAGTGCTATCCAGATCGGGCGACGCCTCCAGGCTCAACACCACCTGCCTGATAGCGCCATGCCCCTGCACCTGTTTGCGCGCCAGCGCCATCACCGCCTCGGCGTTGGCGAAGAACAGCGGTTCTTCCGGGCGCAGAATGAGCATGCCGCCCGGTTGCTCCGCATTGGGATGCTGCGCGATATCCACGAAATCGTGACTGCCGGGGAGCCGGCCGAGCACGCTGATGCGCGCCGCGGCCAACTGGCGCAGCAGCAGGATCAGGCTGAAGGCAATCGCGAACAGCAGGCCATTGAGGATGCCCAGCGACAACACCGCGATCACGGCGGCCAGCGCCAGCAAGCGGTCGCGCTGCCATTGCAGGTACGGGCGGAACACCGACAGCCGCCATGACTTGCTTACCGCATGAATCACGATCGCGGCCAGCACGGTCAGCGGAATGCGCTCGATCCAGCGCAGCAACAGCCACACCATCAGCAACACCATGGCCGCTGCGATCAGGCCGGCCAGCCGCGATTGTGCGCCGGCCGCCTCATTGGCAGAGGTGCCGGAATAACCGGCGGCCACCGGCATGCCTTGGCACAGGCCGCTCAATACATTGGCCAGACCCAGCACCAGCAGATCGCGATTCGGTGCCACCGGATCATTGTGCTTCAACGCAAAGCCGCGAATCGAGCTGTACGACT
The DNA here is from genome assembly GCF_035508675.1 of Dyella sp. Lineage (GTDB taxonomy): Bacteria > Pseudomonadota > Gammaproteobacteria > Xanthomonadales > Rhodanobacteraceae > Dyella_B. The sequence goes on along the minus strand of NZ_DATJMN010000095.1, from coordinate 4,591 downwards.
CGGCATACAGAATCAACAGCAAGGCCGCCGCCAGTTCCACACTTGGCAACCACTGGCCGCTGGACGGCCAGACCGGCATGCCGAGGCTCATCTGCATGTGGATGGTGCCGGTGAGCGGTACGCCGTGCGCCGCCAGCCAACCGGATGCGGCGACCCCGAGCGTGATCACCAACAGGCTTCCCGGCAAACGGCGCAAGCGCTCGCAGGCATACAACAGCAGCAAGGCCAGCAGGCCGGTAGCCAGGGTCAGCGCATGGATCTGCCCGGAGGTACGCACCAGGTCGGCGATCAGCAAGGGCACGAAATCGCCGCTCAGCCCCGGCCAGCCACCTAGATGCGGCAGCTGCTTGAGCGCGATGACGACCGCCAGCCCGAAGGTATAGCCGCGCAACACCGGACGGGCGATAAGGTGCGAAAGGCCACCGAGGCGCGCCGCGCCCGCGATCAGAAAACATACGCCGCCCAGCAACACGAGCGTCGCCGCCACCGCGACGCGATTCACCCCGGCGCCCGCCAACAGCAGGGTACCTGCCGCCAGCACCGCCGCCGAGGACGACGTGGACGAGACGACCGCGAAGCGGCTGGTACCCAGCAAGCCGTAGCAGATCAGCCCGATGAACAGCGCCACCACGCCCGCCTGCGGCGGCATGCCGGCGATGCCGGAATAGGCGACCGCTTCGGGGATCAACAGGCCCGCTATGCCCAGGCCCGCCAGCACGTCGGCGATGCGCGCCGACGAGGTGGCCGTGCCGCTCATTGGATTTCTCCGCTCCAACCCGGCAGATAAGCCGTTTCGTGCGAATGCGCGAGCAACAATGCGTCCTGCAGCAGTTTGGGGGTAACGCGACTGCCCTTGAGCTTGAGATTGCGCCGGTAGAAATCCGCCCACAGGAATTCCGAGTAGGGCGTGGCGTCCTTGGCATAGCCACCGGCAGTACGCACGCGCGCAGCCAGGGTGCGGTAAGGATCGTCGACCAGATCAGCAAGGCTACGCGGAATCGCGTCGTATTCCTGCCGCTGGCCGTGTTCGTTGTAGGGATGCGCCCAGCGATTGAATTCCATGGTGCGCCAGAACACGTCCGGCAGCAGCCAGGAAAAATCGCGCTGGATCATCACCGGCACTTGCTTGACGCCTTCCTCGCACAAGGCAAGACCGAGGTGATGGTGATCGACGATGTAGACCTGATGCTTGGGCCCGATCACCCCCGGAAACCAGTGCGCGGCCAGCAGGTCTTTGCGTTTCTTCTTGCCGAGCTTTTCCCACTCCGCCCGTTTCTCCGCCACTTCCGCCTTGCCCACCGTCATCTGGGTGGGCCGCAGCTTGGCCGGCGCAATCGACAACAAAGGATGACGCACGCCTGACGACATGAGGTGACTCCTGCGGTAGCCCTGGTTGGCGCAGGGTAGCTCAAGCGTGCAGGCGCGGGTTGGACTAACCGCCTATTCAAGCCCCGAGTAATAGCCGCGCATCGCCTGCATGTAGGAATTCAGATCACGATCCGGCGCGCTCTGGAATATCTCGCCGGTCTTCTCCATTTGATCGATGCGGTCCGGCCGGAAATTGCGGAAGTCCTTGCGCAGGCGGCACCAGGTGCCGAGCGTCCATTTACCGCCCCAGAACGCCAGGCACAACGGTTCCACCTCGCGCTCGCTGGCGCGGCCCGCCTCGTCTTTATAGAGCAGCCGCAATACGTGCTGGGCTTCGATGGCCGCATGCAGCTGGTCGATGCGCTCGGCGAAGGCGGTGGAATGCGCGTCGCGCCAGATCGGCGCATAAATGCGCGTGCGCGAGGAACGCTCGCGCAATTCCGGCGGCAACACGGCCTCGATCTTCAACAGCGCCGCTTGCGCCCCGGCGGCCAGCTTCTCGCCCGCGAATGCGCGGACAAAGCGCGTGCCAACCACCAACGATTCGAGCTCTTCGGCGGTAAACATCAGCGGCGGGATGTCCGAGCCCTTGCGCAGCATGTAGCCGACGCCGGCCTCGCCTTCGATCGGCACGCCCGAGAGCTGCAGGTCGGCCACGTCGCGATAGACCGTGCGCAGCGATACTCCCAGCATTTCCGCGAGTTGGCGCGCCTGCAGCGCGGTACGTCGACCACGCAGGGCGTTGATGATGAGGAAGAGGCGATCGGCGCGACGCATCCACGCATGATCGCCCAGGTCGGGTTGGCGGACCAGCGTCCGAAGTCATGCAAGCTCGTCGCAGGAGCTGAGACGCTGCCATGCGAAAGGCATGCAAGCACACCCGTTGCCATCGGCCCTCGCGCGCGGAAGCTGACCCTGCGATGCATGTCGTCGTCTTGAGCGAGATTACAGATGCCGCACTTCAGCGGGCGCGTTCTGCCAGTTGTTGTTGCGTCCATCGGAAAAGCGCAACGGTGCCTCGATCAACTCGGCCGGCTCGGCGTCGTCCAGGCAGAATACGTTGACGAAATAGAAATCACCGCCCAGTACATCCAGGTGGCCTTTGCCGAACGACCGGATGCCGCAGTGCTTGCAAAACAGGTGATGCATGCTGTGGCTGCCGAACTGGTAGTCGGACAGCTCCTCCGCGCCGCTGATCAACCGGAATGCATCCGGCTTCGCCACCACACCCCACTGCCGCGCCTTGGTGCAAATGGAACAATTGCAGCGCCCCGTGCCTTGCGCGAGATCGATATCCGCTTCGAACGTCACTGCACCGCAGTGGCAACTGCCGTGATAAGTCTTTTGCATGGTGAACTCCTGGGTGATGGTTATGCACCGCTCAAGCCGCCGGACGGTTCATCCGGCGACGGCATGTGCAGGGTGGAAGCGGCGCCCGGCACCACCAGCACGCGCCTGCGTTCCGGCTCGAATGCCGGCGTGAGTTGCGCGACCCGATTGCCTTTATCCGGCCTCTTTTCCTCCTGTGCGGCGGGCAATCGATATTGACCATCCATCAACAGGCCCCGTAGATACATCGGCCGATACGCGGCCAACAGCCAATTCATGAAATTGTTCGTAGTCATGACGTCATGCCGCCTGGACGATGTCGACACGTTCGCCGGCCAGCCACGGCGGCGGTACGGCGTGCTTGAACAAGCGATACCAGTGCTCGCGGTCACTGGCGTTGTAGAGATCCAACGTGTGGATGATTTCCCGCGCAAATTCGATGCTGCCCAGATGACTGGCAGTGATCACGCCGCCATCGCTGACGGCAAGCACATGGGCGTCGTATTGATCGTGTCCGCTGTATGCCGGCACCTCACGGCCGATCTGTCCTGCCCAATTGCCGGTATGACGGCAATGGTCGAGCAAACCGGCACGCGCCAGCAGCGGCACGCCTTGGTCGATCGCGGCAACCGGTGCGCCCGCTTCATACACACGCCGCACTACCGACGCAGTCTGCTCACGCTGGGTGGACAACCACAGATGCCCTCCGGGCAGGATCAATAATGCGGCAGCATCCAGGTCAAGCTCATCCACGCTTAGATCGGGCACCACCTGCAGGCCGCTCATCGACATGACCGGCTCGCGCGTGAAACCGGCGCTGCGTACTTCCCATTCCCCCGGGCGGCGGACTTCAGCCAGGGCCAACGCCACCTGCCAATCCGCAAACCCGTCGAACACCAGCACATACATCGTGTCGCGCATGATCGTCCCTCCTTTTTCGATGCCGGGAGCTTGCGCCCCGGCTACTGCCAGCGTGTTGTCAGCAGCACGCTGCCGACCGGTTCAGGCCATCGACTGGCTTCCGTGGGCCTGAGCCCGGACAATGGCGGCCCCTTTGCCAGCAGGTTTGCCATGAAGCCCATCTCGCTGATCCAGTTTCTGATCGAAGAACGCCGCGCCGGCCACATCAACGCCGAGCTCACCTTGCTGGTCGAAGTGGTGGCACGTGCCTGCAAGCGCATCGCCGTCGCCACCAACAAGGGCGCCATTGGCGGCGTGCTGGGCGAGGCGGGGACCGGCAACATCCAAGGTGAAGCGCAGAAAAAGCTGGATGTGATTTCCAACGAGATCCTGCTGGAGGCCAACGCCTGGGGCGGCCAGCTCGCCGCCTGCGCCTCCGAAGAGATGGAAGATCCGCAGCCGATTCCCGACATGTATCCGAAGGGCCATCACCTGCTGCTGTTCGATCCGCTGGACGGCAGCTCCAACATCGACGTGAACATCTCGGTCGGCACGATCTTCTCGGTACTGCGTTGCCCGGATGGTATTACCGAACCGAAGGCCGAACACTTCCTGCAACCCGGCACCACGCAACTCGCTGCCGGCTATGTGGTGTATGGCCCCGCCACCGTGCTGGTGCTGACCTTCGGCCACGGCACGCACGAGTTCACGCTGGATCGCGAAGTAGGCAGCTTCACCCTCAGCCGCCGCGACATCCGCATTCCGGAACAAACCGCCGAGTTCGCCATCAACATGTCCAACCAGCGTCACTGGGAAGCGCCGATGCAGCGCTACATCGGCGAACTGCTGGCCGGCAAGGACGGTCCGCGCGGCAAGGATTTCAATATGCGCTGGGTGGCCTCGATGGTGGCCGATGTGCATCGCATCATCACCCGCGGCGGCACCTTCTTCTATCCGCTCGATGCCAAGATCAAGAGCAAAGGCGGCAAACTGC
>NZ_DATJMN010000094.1:0-6086 GCF_035508675.1 Dyella sp. | reverse complement strand
ATAAGTAAAGTTTATCCGACCTGATCGGTCGAAAAGCGTATTTTTTATACGGTGGACGTAATGAATCCTACGCCTGTTCCGAGGGTCGAGCCAACCGCGCCCCGGACCTGGCCCACACTCGCGGCGGCCAGCCGAGCCGCTGCTGCTGCGTTCGTCGCCGGCACTGCGGCGAACACCGTGCGCAGCTACCGCAGCGCCCTCACCTACTGGGCCGCCTGGTTGCACGGGCGCTGCCCTCGCCGCGTGGTTAGCGGCCGCGCAGGCCGCGACCGGTCCCCTCTTCCGCCGGCTGCATCGCGGCGGCACCGTCGGCACCACCGCGCTCACCGCCGATCACGTGGCGCGTATGGTCGGCGAGCCAAGCTGGCCGGCCTCAAGGGCGACTGGGCCGCCCACAGCCTGCGCTCGGGTTTCGTCACGGAAGCCGGTCGCCAGGGCATACCACTGGGCGAAGTGATGGCGATGACCGAGCACCGCGGGGTCAGCACCGTGATGGGCTATTTCCAGGCCGGTAGCCTACTGACCAGTCGAGCGGCGGACTTGTTGGCGACGCCTTCCGCGAGCCCCGACGCTTCACCTGTTCCACGCGACCTGCGCGATGCATCATCCTGTTCGTAGCGCGATCTCGCGTCTTGTCCATTGGCAACCCATCCAGCCCATGGGCAGGTCCACGTTCCGTCTCAGCGCATGCGACGGGGGAATGCTCTAATCGCCCATCGATTTTTGAGACACACCGATGGACGCTCCGCCTGATCCAATCCCCGCTCGCGCAGCTCTGACAATCAGCCGCGTCGCTTGCGATCTGCTTGGCGCATTGTTTCGACCCAAGGCATGTTGATCGTTCTGCTCATGAGCATCAGCTCCGCAGTACTATCCCCCACGCGCCGAGCTCGGTATTTGCAGGGGTCCTCCATGCGCGCGGTCCACATGGTGTTTACACCGAAATCCAGTTCAAGCCGTGCCACCTGACCGCGCGGGTGCACGGGCCTCACCTGTGCGTCTTGCGCGCGCACCTCGTGCAAGGCGATCCACATAGCAGTCGTTATGCCATCAAACCCCCTCAAGGTGGACGCTTCTGCGATGAGCTGGTCGATGGGGAAATCGTGATCCATCCGCATTCGCCGAATAAGGTCGTAGCGGAGTTCTGATCGGCAAGGATGGAGTGGTCAGGGCGATTTCGCCGACGCCCACCGCCCCACTGATCGCCTACCTGGGCGTGCGATGCGACATTACCTATAACCAATTTACAGCTCTCACCCTCGACAAGAAGGTGGCCAAAGACATTTGAAGCGATACTTTGATACAGCCCTCTCTCTTTCAGGAAGGGCGCTGATTTCGTCTAAACCCCGCGTACTCTGCGCTTCTCATCGAGAGCACGTCGCCATACTAGGGCTAATTGTGTCGCGGAAGACCCATGCGTACGCAGATACCGCCCTGCTCCCTGTTGGTGATCTCCAGCGCTCCCCCATGGGCCTGACATATCGCCGATGCGATCGACAATCCAAGTCCGCTTCCTCCCCAATGACGTGCGCGCGAGCTTTCTGCACGCCAGAAGCGATCGATCATCTGTGGCACCAGTGCAGGCTCCACGCCTGGGCCGCGATCACTCACGCTGGTGTACAGGAGTGAGCTCGAACTGCTGACATCAATCGAAAGACTCTTGCCCGAGGATGCATATCTCAGCGCGTTATCGATGAGGATGGACAGCACCTGACCGATGCGATCACGGTCGCCATAGGCCATGATGTCCTTTGGAACATCGATCTCGGGAACTATGCCAGCCTCCCGCAGTTGTGGTGCGGCCCAGGCGACACGCTCGCTGATCAGTTCTTCCAGAGGAAATACGTCGCGCTCCAGCACCAACTGTCCCGCACGCGCCAACGACAGCAGATGCAGATCGCCGACCAGACGATTGATCTGCTCCAACTGGCGATGCACCATGCGCAATTGCTCGTCGCTGTTCGGAAACACTTGATCGAGCATTCCCTGCACGCGCCCCATCGCGGCATTGAGCGGCGTGCGAAGTTCGTGCGCGAGCATCACGCTGGATTCCCTGACCTCCCGCTCGTACTGCTGCAGTTTGGTGGTCATGCTGTTGAAGTCCATGGCGAAGCTGGCCAGCTCATCGGGTGCGCCAGGGATGACGTTGGCACGGGCCGAAAAGTCGCCTTCGCTGACTCGCCGTGCAGCACCGGCCACATTTGAAAATTGCCGCGACAGCGGCCGCGAGGCGAGCAAGCCACCCAGCAAAATCAACGGGATCGACCCGGCTATCAGGACACCCAGCATCCACCAGTCACGGTTAGCTAGCCCGGGAAGAAAGTCCACCACATCGTAGTAGCGTGCGAACAATTGCCAGAGTCTTGCTTCGTTCGCGCGCGGGGTTACACGCAGCGTGATCATTTCGTGCCGCGCATCGGGCGGAAGCTGACGCAGCTTGATCGCGTCCTCGATCGCAAAGCGCAACCACATGCCGAAGGCAATGGCAATGACCGTAAAGACCGCCAAGGCGCTCATGCGGACGCCAACCCATCGCCATAGGGGGATGTGCTTTTGTCTGCGCGAGAATAAACGTTTCATCGGAAGCGATAACCGATCGCGCGCACCGTTACCAGCACACCGGTGATGCCGTGACTCTCGAGTTTCCGGCGCAGATTATGGATATGCGTGTCCACGACCCTTTCCAGCGCATCGCTATCGGGCAAGCAGGCCTCCAGCAGCTCGCTGCGGGTAAACGCCTTGAAGGGCGTCTTCAGAAGTATGGCGAGCAGATTGAATTCGGTCGGCGTGAGATCCAGCGGAACCGCATTTCCGGCAGCATCTTCCACGGTCGCCAACACAGCGGCTGGATCGACAGAAAGACGGTCGTAGCGGAGCGGCCCCTCCGATGACCGTGCGCCGCCCGTACGACGCAGTACGGCATAAGCGCGAGCTACCACCTCTTTGGGACTGTAGGGCTTCACTACGTAGTCATCCGCGCCGTAGCGCAGCGCGCCAAGTTTCTCCGGCTCATCGCCGATTGCGGTCACCATGATGACCGGCGTGTCTCCCGCCCGCCGAATGGCAGCCAATACTTCCGTGCCGCTGAGCTTGGGTAGCATCATATCGAGCAACACCAGATCCGGCTTCCATTGCGCATGGAGCTGGATCGCCCTTGCGCCGTCTTCGGCAATGGCAACGGCGAAGCCATCCCGGCGCAGATAAGCCTCCAGAATGCTGGCGCTATCGGCGTCGTCCTCGACGATTAGTACCTTCTTTTCGCTCATGGTCCTGGGGCGCGCGGCCCATCTTGATGAAATCTTAAAAAATCCCGAAAGCTTCCTTGAACTTTGTCCCGGAAGCTATCCGTCGAGATTGGCTATCCGACTGTCACCATGATTCCACAATCCGCCGTTTCTGGCTCGTTTCGCTCGTGGGCGGCGCTGACCATGGCTGCCGCGATCTTATTGGGGGGGTGCTCGCTGACCCCGGCTTACCAGCGTCCGGCTTACCAGCTACCCCGAACTTTGGGTGAACTGTATCCCCAGCAGGCAGCGAAGCAGCAAGACAGCGCCGAATCGCTATCGGCACCGGAAGCGCAGTTCCTGCGACGGCTTTCCCCTAACCGCGATTTGTCGCCGCTGGTCATTCAGGCGCTGGCACACAACGCCGATTTCCGGCTCACCACACTGCAAGTAGCGCAGGCTCACGCTCAATACGGAATCGAGCAATCGCAGCGATGGCCGCAGTTGGGCCTCAGCGTGCAGGACAATCGCCAACAGTTCCATGATCCGACGCTGCAAGCGCGCTACGGCGAGCATGTTGCCGTCGCAAGTGTTGGCATCACCGATTTCGACTTCGACTTCTTCGGTCGTCTGGCCGCCCTCTCCGATGCGGCACGCGAGCATTACCTGGCCTCGTCGTACGGCCAACAGGCAGCTCGTGGCGCATTGATCGCTGAAGTGTTGCGCGCCTATGCATCGGAGCGCGCAGCGGCGGAAGTGCTCGCGCAATGGCAGGCCATCGATGTCAACAGCGCCGAGCTTCTGCGCATCGCCGTGCATCAACAGCAGGTTGGCCTGATTTCGGATGATGCCTTGAACGATCAGCAGCACCAGGCCGATCAGGCTCACGCCAATGCTTTGCAGGCCTCGGTGGACCACTACGCCGCCATTCGCGCGCTGCAACTCGTGACCGGCTACACCACCTTGCCCGCCGAAGGTTCACTGGAGGAATTGCTGGCCACTGATGGCCCGCAGGATCAATGGCGTTCTAGCGATTCGAAGGTCTTGCTGCAGCGGCCGGATATTCAACAAGCCGAAGCCGAGCTGCGCGCAGCCAATGCCGATATCGGCGCCGCCCGCGCCGCGTTTTTCCCCTCTATCAGCCTGAGCACGTCGTTGGGTACGGCCAGCAACAGCCTGCGCGGACTCTTCGATGCCGGTACGCAGCTCTGGACTTTCGTACCGCAGCTCACGCTTCCGATCTTCGACGGCGGCCGCAATCAGGCCAACCTCTCGCTGGCCCAGCTTCGCAAGCAGGCCTGCATCGCCGACTACGAAAAAGCGATTCAGTCCGCCTTTCGTGAGGTTGCCGACGCGCTCGACGCACACACGCCCTTGCTGGAACGCGAACAAAGCGAAAAGGCGCAGGCCGAGCGTGAACAGGAACGCATACGGCGCATGACGGCACGCACGGCCGAGGGATGGGAAGACCGCTCGGCGCTGCTCGTCGAACGGATCCAGGCCGCCCACGCGCAACTCGACGCCATCCAGGCTGGCCAAAACCTGGTGCTGAATCGCATTGCGCTGTTTCAGGCCTTTTACGGCGTGCAGCCAACACCTTCCATTTAAACCACCATCCTACAAGACAAGGTCATCATGAACCGATTCGTTGCCGCCCTTCCCTACCTGAGCGTGCTTGCGCTCATCGTGCTTCCCGTTGCTGTCAGTGCCCAGGATGCTTCCGGATCCAATGGCGGACTACTGGGAGATAAAACCCAGTTCACACTCGGCATCGCAGAATCCGTCGCGCCACGCTATGCCGGATCTGACGACTACCGCGTGCAGACGCTGCCGGTGGTCGCGATTCAGCGCGGCATCTTCTTTCTGGACACTACCCGCGGACTCGGCGCGGAATACTTAACTCACTCCGGCTTCTACATCAGCACGTCGATCAACTACGACTTTGGTCGTGTGCAACGCGACAGTGAACTGTTGCCCGGTTCGAAGAAACTGGCCGGCATGGGTAATGTGCCAGGGTCAGTGACCAGCCGCACGATGATTGGCCAGCAGATCACACCTTACCTCATGGCAAGCGCCGAGGCGGAATTCACGTTGAAAGATGGCACGCACCGCAGCCGCTATCGCGCCGGACTCGAGTACACCCCTTGGAAGACCGACAAGGACGTTGTTGCGATAGACCTGAACACGCACTGGGGTAACCGAGGGTACAACCAGGCGTATTTCGGTGTGACCGAACTGCAGAGCATGCGCAGCGGCTTCGCACCTTATTCGGCAACGGGTGGACTGTACGCATATTCCCTGAGCGCAAGCTGGAGCCATACCTGGACACCGCATTGGTCCACGTCGTTAATCGCGAGCGCCATGCGCTACACGGATAAAGTCGAGCACAGCCCGATCGTGCAGAGCCGCTTCGCTGCCAGTACTACGCTCGCACTGACTTATAGCTTTTGACGGATATCACTGAGACAGATCCCGTGAACTCAACTTCTCACTCTGTAGCACTGGGCACGGTACTGGCCATCGTATCGCTGGCCGGTTGCAGCCGCAGCACGATAGCTGCACCGGAACCACCTCGCGCCGTGAAACTCGAGGCCGTTCGCAACGACACCCGGGATGTAATCCGCTTCGTTGCGCAGGTCCGCCAGGAGCAGCGTGCTGATCTTGCGTTTGAGAGCGGTGGACGTATCGCTTCCATCGACGTGGACGTCGGCGATCGGGTGCATCAAGGCCAGGTACTCGCACGCCTCGATGCCGAGCCAAATCGACTTCGCCTGGAACAGGCCGACGCCAACACAAAGATCGCTGCCGAAGAACTGCGGGAACGTCAGACCCAATGGCAGCAGCAACAAGCCATGTTTGCTG
>NZ_DATJMN010000093.1:0-16850 GCF_035508675.1 Dyella sp. | reverse complement strand
GCCATTCATGGCCGATCGCACCGTCGACTATGCGCTGGAAGCCGGCGCACGGCTGATCGGCGAGGCCGGTGCGGCGATGGTGAAGATCGAAGGCGCCGCGCCGCATATCCTTGAATCGATCCATGCGTTGACGGAGCGCGCCATGCCGGTGTGCGCGCACCTGGGGCTCACGCCGCAATCCGTGCACAAGTTCGGCGGCTATAAGGTGCAAGGCCGCGAACATGAAGCGGCGGAGCGCGTGCTGAGCGAAGCGCTGGCCGTGCAGCAGGCCGGCGCCAACATCCTGGTGCTGGAAGGCGTGCCGACGCCGCTGGGCGAGCGCGTCACCAAGGCGGTCGATATTCCTGTCATCGGCATCGGGGCTGGCCCGCATTGCGATGGCCAAGTGCTGGTGATTTACGACATGCTGGGCATCACGCCGGGCAAGCGCCCCAAGTTCAGCAAGGATTTCCTTGCCGGCCGCAGTTCGGTGCAGGAGGCGATTGCCGCTTACGTCGCCGACGTGCGCAGCGGCGCGTTTCCCGCGGCCGAACACGGTTACAACTAAAGAAGACCTTATTTCATGCAAACGCTTCAAGACGCAGCAAGCCTGCGCGCCACCATTCGCGGCTGGCGAGCGCAGGGGCACACGATCGGCTTCGTGCCGACCATGGGCAACCTGCACGCGGGGCATCATTCACTGGTGAAACTGGCGCGCGCCCGCACCGATCGCGTGGTAGCCAGCGTATTCGTTAATCCCACGCAGTTCGGGCCGAGCGAAGATTTCGAGCGTTACCCTCGCACGCTTGCGCAAGACCAGGCCGGCCTGGCTGAAGCGGAGTGCGATGTGTTGTTCGCGCCGGACGTGGCGACCATGTATCCGTTCGGTGCGGACAAGAGCGTGAGCCTGCACGTGCCCGAACTCACCGGTACGCTGGAAGGCGCGCACCGTCCCGGTCACTTCGATGGCGTGGCGACCGTGGTATGCAAGCTATTCAACCTGGTGCAGCCCGACATCGCGATCTTCGGCCAGAAGGATTTCCAGCAGCTGAAAGTGATCGAACGCCTGGTGCGTGACCTGTCCTTGCCGGTCAAGGTAATGAGCGCCCCCACCCAGCGTGCCGAGGATGGCCTGGCGCTGAGTTCGCGCAACCAGTACCTGTCGCCGGGCGAGCGGGCCATGGCCCCAATGATCTACGAAACGCTGCAACAGATGCGCGAGCTGATCGCCAAGGGCCATACGCGCAAGGTGGTGGAGCAGGCGGCGGCGTCCAAGCTGGAACGTGCCGGCTTCGTCCCCGATTACGCCGCCATCCGGCGTGCCGAGGACCTTGCCGAGCCGGCCGACGGCGAGCAGGACGGCCTGGTGGCGCTGATCGCCGCTCGCCTGGGCGCCACCCGGCTGATCGATAATCTGTTATTTGATTGAAACGCGGCTGGGCTATTGAACGGCAAGGGGCTATCCCCATCTACGGGGCCAGGCGCCGTTGCGGCCATGCCCGCCGCGGCGGGATAATAACCGGCTACGCAGGCAGTTCCTGCTGGAAAAAGTCATGCACCTGAACATGCTCAAGGCGAAGATCCATCGTGCCACCGTCACCCACGCGGAGCTGCACTATGAAGGTTCGATCGCCATCGACGGCCTGCTGCTCGACGCGTCGGGCATCCGCGAATACGAACAGATCCACGCCTGGAACATCAACAACGGCAAGCGCTTCGTCACCTATGCGCTACGCGCCGAAGAAGGCTCCGGCATCATCTCGGTGAACGGCAGCGCCGCCCACCGCGCACAGCCGGGTGACCTGGTCATCATCGCGGCCTTCGTCCATCTCGATCAGGCGGAAGTGGAGAAATTCCAGCCGACCCTGGTGTACGTGGACAAGGACAACCGCATCAGCCATACGAATCGCTCGATTCCCAAGCAGATGGCGGCGGCCTAAGTACCGTCTTCCCCCCTCTCTCCTACGGAGAGAGGGACGCGTGTTTCGCCAGCGCCCACGCTACGTGCTCGCGCACGATCTCCGAAGGATGCGCTGCCCGCGCCCATAGCGCCGCGCGCACTGCTTCCGACGACGGCGCATTTCCCAGCGCCACCGCAATATTGCGCAGCCAGCCTTCGTAACCCGTACGGCGGATCGCCATGCCTTCGGTGCGGCGCAGGAATTCATCCTCGCTCCAGCCGAACAGCTCCACCAGCTTGGCGCCGTCCAGGCGATGCCGCGGCGCGAAATCGGGTTCGCGCGCATCCTGCGCAAATTTGTTCCACGGACAGATCAGCTGGCAATCGTCGCAACCGAAAATGCGGTTGCCCATCGGTGCGCGCAGTGCTTCCGGAATCGAACCTTTCAACTCGATCGTGAGATAGGAAATACAACGGCGCGCATCCAGGCGATAAGGTCCGACAATCGCCTGCGTCGGGCAGATGTCGATGCACTTGCGACAGGTGCCGCAATGCGCGCTGGCCGCGGCATCAACCGGCAACGGTAGATTGGTGTACAGCTCGCCGAGAAAGAAATACGAGCCGGCCTGGGCGTTGATCAAAACCGTGTGCTTGCCGATCCAGCCCAGGCCCGCATTGCGTGCGAGCGCCTTTTCCAGCACGGGCGCGGAATCCACATACGCGCGATAACCGAAATCGCCGACCGCCTCGCGAATGCGCTCGGCCAGCTTCTGCAGACGGTTGCGCATCAGCTTGTGATAGTCGCGGCCCAACGCATAGCGCGCCACGTAGCCGGCCTCGGCGTCGCGCAGCACGTCCCACGCATGCTGCGTGCCGGGTGGCAGGTAGTCCATGCGTACTGAGATCACGCGTTGCGTGCCGGGTTCGAGTTCGTCCGGCCGGCTGCGCTTGGTGCCATGGCGCGCCATGTAATCCATCTCGCCGTGGTAGCCGTCTTCCAGCCAGCGCTGCAGATGCTGCTCGTCCTGTTCCAGCGTCACCCCGCTGATGCCGGCGTCGGCAAAGCCGAGTTCGCGCGCCCAGCGCTTGATATCGTGGGCGAGTGCGGCGTAATCAGGGGCAACCGAGTTGGGCATGCGCATTAGTGTAGTGGGTCCCTATAATCCGCCGATGCACGCAGACCGGCACCTTCGCGATCTCTATACCGTCGAGCAGGTGCGCGCCCTTGACCGGCGCGCCATCGACGAATTGGGCGTCAGCGGCTTTGAGCTGATGAACCGGGCAGCCACCGCGGCCTTTGCCTGCCTGTGCCGGCAATGGCCGTATGCGCGGCGCATCGTGGTGTTTTGTGGACCCGGCAACAACGGCGGCGACGGTTATTTGCTGGCCAGCATGGCCTACGGCTCGGGTGTCAGCACGGAAGTGGTGGCATTGAGCGATGCGGCGCGCGGCGACGCTGCACAAGCGCGTGAAACATGGTTGCGCAACGAGGGCATCACGCATCATTGGCAACAGGACGCCTCGCTGCCGCCGGCCGATGTCTACGTGGATGCGCTGTACGGCACCGGCCTGAACCGCGCACCGGAGGCCGCAGCGACCGTCTTGATCGAGCGCATCAACGCATCCGGCATGCCTGTGCTGGCGCTGGATGTCCCGTCCGGCCTGAATGCCGATACCGGTCATTGCCCCGGTACGGCGATCCGCGCGCAAGCCACGGTGAGCTTTATCGCCGCCAAGCGCGGCATGTACACCGGGCAGGCGGCGACCTGCACGGGGGTGCTGCAGCTCGACACGCTGCGCTTGCCGGACAATCTTTGGCACGGCGTCACTCCCGACGCCATGCTGCTGGATGCCATGCACCTGGGGCCACGTGCGCGCGATGCGCACAAGGGCGATGCCGGCCATGTGCTGGCGATCGGTGGCGATCACGGCACGGCAGGGGCCATTCGCCTGTGCGGCGAAGCGGCGTTGCGCTGCGGCGCCGGCCTGGTAAGCGTCGCCACCCGCGGCGACAACCTCACGGCGCTCAATGGCGCGCGTCCGGAATTGATGGCGCACGGCGTGCATGGCCCGCAGGAACTGGAACCCCTGCTTGCACGCGCCAGCGTGCTGGCGGTGGGGCCTGGCCTGGGCCAAGGCGCCTGGGGCCACGCTCTGTGGCTGACCGCTTTGGATAGCGGCAAGCCATTGGTGCTGGATGCCGATGGATTGAATCTGCTGGCGCGCGAGCCGCGCCGTTTCAGCACGCCTGCCGTGCTGACGCCGCATCCGGGTGAAGCAGGGCGATTGCTCGGGAAAAGCACCGCCGACGTGCAAATGGATCGATTTGCCGCCGCCCGCGAACTGGCGCAACGCTACGGTGCCGTGGTGGTGCTGAAAGGCTCGGGCAGCCTGATTGCGAATCCGGATGGACGTCTAGACGTCTGTACCTGGGGCAATCCAGGCATGGCCAGCGGTGGCATGGGCGATCTATTGACCGGCGTGATCGCCGCCCTGATGGCACAGGGCTGTTCCACCTGGGAGGCGGCGCGCATCGGCGCGGGATTGCATGCAAGGGCCGGTGACGTGGCGGCCCGGAAAGGCGAGCGCGGCTTGCTCGCCAGTGATTTGCTCGATCCGCTGCGCGCACTCGGCAACGGGCTTGAGCATGATTGACTTGGGCATGACCGAAGAGCATTGGGAGCTGCCCGACGAAGACGCCACGCGCACGCTCGGCGCACGATTTGCCGGCACACTGGAGAGCGGCCTGGTGATTTACCTGCGCGGCGAATTGGGCGTGGGCAAGACCAGTTTCGCGCGCGCCTTGCTGACGGCGCTGGGCGTAGGCGAGCGCATCAAGAGCCCCACCTACAGCCTGGTCGAGGGTTACCAGGCCAGGGATGGCCGCCCGGCCTGGCATCTGGATCTTTACCGCATCGCCGATCCCGGCGAACTGGAATGGCTGGGGTTGGATGCGTTATCCGACCCTGCGGCCGTAGTGCTGGTGGAATGGCCGGAGCGAGGGCAGGGGGCGTTGCCGCCGGCGGACATGGAAGTGCATTTGAGCTACCGCGGCGCGGGGCGCCACGTGCGCCTGCAGCCGAAAACGGCACGTGGCGAGCGGCTTCTGGCCTTGCTGGATTCGCATCCCGGGCAAGTCTGAGTTCTCATTGGCAGGCCAGACCCGCCCGTGCGGTCTTCACACTTCATCGACAGCCAACCCGATGTGATGATCGATACGAGTCGCGGAAGCGACCGTGCACGTGGATTAGGAATGATCGGCAGGGGGAAGGGTGCTCGTCTATTACATCGCGTTGGCTTTGCGAAGCCTGCGCCGCGATATCGCGTTGACGCTGCTGATGGTGCTGACCATTGCCGTAGGTATCGGCGCCAGTATGACCGCGCTTACCGTGTACCACGTGATGGCGCGGGATCCCTATCCTGGGCGCAGCGGCAAGCTTTATCGGCCGCAGCTGGATCCGCGCCAATCCGCCGATCGCAGCAATGCCAGTCTCCATCTCGGCGCTGACGAGCCCTATACCCAGTTGAGCTGGATCGATGCCATGAACCTGTTGCATGCGCATCGTGCAGATCGTCAGGCGGTGATGTCGACCGGCGCCTTTCGCGTGGAACTGCCGGATGGAAAGGTCCGGCCGAGCCATCCCTTCGGGCTCTACACGACGGCCGACTTCTTCGCCATGTTCGGGGCGCCCTTCCATTACGGCGCTGCCTGGAGCGAAGTTGACGACGAGCGTGGCAGTCGTGTGGTGGTGCTCGCCGCCACGCTCAATCAGATGCTGTTCGGCGGCGCGAACAGCGTCGGGCGCATCGTCATATTGAGAGGCGTGCCGTTTCGCGTGGTGGGTGTGCTGGATCATTGGCGGATCCTGCCGCGCATCTATGGTTCCTACGATGCCGTCGAGTTCGGCGATGTGCTCGAAGCCTATGTGCCGTTGACGGCAGCTATCGACGCGGACTTGCACCCGGCCGGCAGCCGGCGTTGCTGGGACGAGAAAATCTCGTTTCCCCCGGACAACCAGCAGAAGAAGACCGCACCCTGTGCCTGGCTGCAAATGTGGGTGCAACTGGACAGCGCGGACAAGGTTGCGGCGTATCGCGATTTCCTGATCCATTATTCGGAAGAGCAAAAAGCAGTGGGCCGCTTCCAGCTACCGCCCAACGTCCGCCTGCGCTCAGTCATGCAATGGCTGCAGGCCTTCCATGCCGTGCCCGATGATGTGCGTGTGCAGGTATGGCTGGCGTTCGGTTTTCTGCTGGTCTGTCTGATCAATGCCACCGGACTGATGCTGGCCAAATTCATGCGCGGTATTGGCACCGTGGGCGTGCGCCGCGCCATGGGGGCATCGCGGCGCACGGTGTTCGTGCAACTGCTGGTCGAGGCCGGCATGATCGGCGTTGCGGGCGGCCTGGTCGGGGTCGTGCTGGCCTATGCCGGCCTGTGGTTGCTGCGGCAGCAGAAGGATGGCGAGATCGACTATGCCACGCT
Organism: Dyella sp.; assembly: GCF_035508675.1. Taxonomy (GTDB): domain Bacteria; phylum Pseudomonadota; class Gammaproteobacteria; order Xanthomonadales; family Rhodanobacteraceae; genus Dyella_B. The sequence goes on along the minus strand of NZ_DATJMN010000093.1, from coordinate 10,485 downwards.
GGTGCATATGGATGTCGGCATGCTGGTCATCAGCCTGGTGATTGCGCTGGGCAGTAGCCTGCTGGTCGGCTTGTTGCCCGCCTGGCGCGCCTGCATGGTTTCGCCGGCCCTGCAACTGAAGACCCAGTGAGCGGCGCCGCCATGGATCACTTCAAGCCGATTCTCTCCGCGCTGCTGCGACACAAGGTGGTGCTTGCCTTGCTGGTGCTGGTGGTCGCTCTCAGCTGCGGCGTGGTAAGCAACTGCGTTTTCCTGATGAGTTTGCATCTGAAGCGGCTGAACATGCCGGCCGGTTTCGACGAAGGCCGCTTGATTGAAATCAACGCCGACAACTTGCTCGTCCCGCACAGTGACGAAGCCAAGCGGCGCACGCGTGAAACCGTGGACGCGCTGCGCCAGCTCCCCGGCGTACAAGGGGTGACGCTCAGCAACATGGTGCCGCTGGACGATAGCGCGTTCTATCCCGGCTATATCGCGCTCAACGAACAGGATGCACAAAACCGGTCCGGCGTACTGGTCGACGTCTACGGCGGAGAACATTTCGCGCAGACGCTCGGCTTGCATCTGGTGGCCGGCCACTGGCTGAATCCGCTCGGCTTCGTCGACTACGCCGATGTGTACAAACCGGACAGCACGGTGGCGCCGGCCGAAGCGCTGGTTACCGAAGCGCTGGCCAGGCGCGTGTGGCCGGGCCAGGACCCGCTGGGCAAGCAGTTCTATTTCACGGCTGGCAACCGGCCCCCGACCACGGTGGTTGGGGTGGTCGAACACCTGCCGCGTTCCTACGCACTCGCGGCCGACGGCGAGGAGGATTACAGCATCGTTCTGTCGATGCGCCTGTGGCTGGACGATGGCGTCTACTACCTGATCCGAACCGAGGATCCCAGCCAGCGCCAGCAGGTTCTGCGGGCTGCCGTGGACGTGCTGCGCAAGCTTGATCCGCACGTCGCCATCATTGCGCAGCGGAGCGTGACCGATGCCCGCAAGCAACAGCTTGGCAAGGACCTGGCCATGGCCAGGGCGCTGGCTGGGTTATGCGTCATATTGCTGGCGATCACCGGCCTGGGCATCGTGGGCCTTAGCAGCTATTGGGTGCAGCAGCGCCGTCGCCACATCGGCGTACGCCGTGCCCTGGGGGCCACCCGCGCCGACATCCTGCGTTATTTCATGCTGGAGAATTTCCTGCTTACCAGCCTGGGCGTCGTGCTGGGCATGGTGCTGGCGTATGGCCTGAGCATGTTGCTGATGCACTACTACGAATTGCCGCGGTTGCCCTGGTTCTACTTTCCGCTTGGCGCGGTGGCGCTGTGCGTGACCGGCCAGCTTGCCGTGCTGGCGCCGGCGTTGCGGGCCGCCGCCATTTCGCCTGCGACGGCAGCGGCGGGGTGATGCCAGGCCGGAACGAAGCTTGAGCGTATTCTGACAAATGCCACGCAGCTTATGGAATTTAAAGGAAAACCTCTTGCATTCAGGAATGTGGTGAGCTTCAATGCGCCACCATGAGGGGCTATTTCACTCGCATTTGTTGCCTGATTGCCACCGCGCTGCTCACCGCGGCGCCCGGCTTCGCCCTGCAGGCGGCGGAAGTGAAGGATGCCCGCGTCTGGGCCGGCGCCGAATACACCCGCGTGGTGTTCGACCTTTCCGGCCCCGCCAAGTACAAGCTCAGCCAGCAAGGCGACCAGGTCGTGCTGGAATTGGCCGACAGCAGCGTCGGCGGGAAGCTCGCGCCCGCCGCACAAGGCTTGTTCAAGGGGCTGAGCAGCATTTCTCAGGGCGGCGCGCTGCGCCTGGCCGCTGCCGTGGCGCCCAACAGCCAGCCGAAAACCTTTGTGCTCGGCCCGTCCGGCCAGGCTGGTTACCGGCTGGTGCTGGACCTGTATCCCGGTGACGGCAAATCGCCGACAACACCCGCCAAGGCCTCGTCCGACAAGGACGGCGGCGCGGCCGTGGCATCGAGCAAGCCAGTCCCGGCCGATGCGCCCGCGCCGGTGGTGGTCAATGCCAGCAGCAAGCTGACATCGCGCAAGGGCGTCACCACCCGCCAGGCGGCCGTACTGCTCAACAGCCCGCGCCAGGTGGTGGTGGCGGTGGACCCCGGCCACGGCGGCAAGGATCAGGGCGCGCATGGTCCGGATGGCACGCTGGAAAAGAACGTCACGCTCGCCGTGGCCCGCAACCTCGCCGCGCTGATCAACCGTCAGCCTGGCATGAAGGCCGTGCTTACCCGTGACGGTGATTACTTCATCCCGCTCAAGCAGCGCTACGAAATCGCCCGCCAGAACCAGGCCGACCTGTTCGTCTCGATCCACGCCGATTCGTACACCAGCAGCGACGCGCGCGGTTCGTCCGTATGGGTGCTATCGCCGCGCGGCAAGAGCTCGGTGGCGGCGCAGATGCTGGCCGACCGTGAAAACAGTTCTGACCTGATTGGCGGCGTATCGCTGGCCGCCGAGAACGACAGCCTCGCCTCCGTGCTGCTCGACATGCAGCAGGGCTGGGCGGTGCAGGCCAGCGACACGGTGGCCCAGAACGTGCTGAACGCCCTCTCCGCACTGGGCCCTACCCATCGCGGCTACGTGGAGCATGCGAACTTCGTGGTGTTGCGCTCGCCGGACGTGCCCTCGATCCTGGTGGAGACGGCGTTCATCAGCAATCCAACCGAAGAACGCAAGCTGCGCGATCCAGCGCATCAGCGGCAACTGGCCATGGCAATCATGGACGGCGTGAAAGGCTATTTCCTGAACGACCCGCCGCCAGGCACCTGGTTTGCGATGGAAGCCGCACGCCGCAAGGGCGTCCTGCCGAACGATGCCAAGGCCGATACGGTGGCCAGCACCAACCAGGCTGGCGACGCCGACGCGCGTGACACGCATCGCGTCGCCGATGGCGAAACCTTGCGCAGCATTGCCAAGCAGTACGGCGTGAGCGTGAACTCGCTCAAGAGCGTCAATGGCATCAGCAGCAACAGCGTGCGCACCGGCACGATGCTGGTGATTCCCAATTCGTAAATCCGGCATCGTCCGGCGGGAATCGTAAGGGCGGTATTTACGATTCTCGATTCCCGATTTACGCTGCACTCCCATGCCCCGCATCCGCCCCCTCCCGCCCGAGCTCATCAACCAGATTGCCGCCGGCGAAGTGATCGAGCGGCCATCGTCGGTCGTGAAGGAGCTGGTTGAAAACAGCCTCGATGCTGGTGCCACCCGGGTCGAGGTGGATATCGAACTTGGCGGCGCGCGCCTGATTCGCGTGCGCGACGATGGCGACGGCATTGCGGCCGATGATCTGCCGCTGGCCGTTGCCTCGCACGCCACCAGCAAGATCGGCAGCTTCGACGATCTTGAACATGTGGCAAGCATGGGTTTTCGCGGTGAAGCGCTGGCGTCGATGGCCTCGGTCGGGCGTTTCGCAATGACCTCGCGCTTGCGCGGCGCGGATAACGCCTTCCGCCTCGAAGTCGATAGCGGCCGCATGCAGGACGTGCGGCCCGCGCAACATCCGCAAGGCACCAGCGTGGAAGTGCGCGACCTGTTCTACAACGTGCCGGCGCGCCGAAAATTTCTGCGTGCGGAACGCACCGAATTTGCGCACATCGACGATCTGTTCAAGTCGCTGGCACTCGCGCGCGCGGGCGTGGAATTTCGCCTCAGCCACAACGGCAAATCGGTGCGCGTGTGGAAATCGGCGCGCGACGATAACGCCATGCTGGTGCGCGTGGCGGACATGCTGGGCGAAAATTTTCCGCAGCAAAGCCTGCGCATCGACCATGCGTCGGCCGGGATGCGTCTCTCTGGATGGGTCGGTTTGCCGACCGCCTCGCGCCCGCAGGCGGATGCGCAGTATTTCTATGTCAACGGCCGATTGGTGCGCGACCGCATCGTGGCGCACGCTGTGCGGCAGGCCTATGCCGACGTGCTGTTCCATGGCCGTCATCCGGCGTTCGTGCTGTATCTGGAGCTTGATCCGGCGGGGGTCGATGTGAACGTGCATCCGGCCAAGAGCGAAGTGCGTTTTCGCGAGCAGCGCCTGGTGCACGATTTCCTGTTTCGCACCCTGCACGAAGCACTCGCTGAAACGCGTGCCGGCCAGCATGCGCCAGCGGAAGCGCCGGCATGGGATCACGCCGCCGCAGCTGGCGTTGCAACCAGCGTGGTGCAGCAGGTGAGCCGGCAGGTGAATGGCTGGCCGGCCAGCGCATCGCAAAGCCGTTTGCATCTGGGCGTGCGCGATGAGCCCTTGGTCGAATACGCCGCGTTGCTGGGCGAGCCGGCGGCTGCGTTGCCGAACGTCGCCCAGCCAGCGATGCCTGCGGCTGACGACAGCGAAGCGCCGCCACTGGGCTACGCGATGGCGCAGCTGAAGACCATCTACATTCTTGCCGAAAACACGCACGGTCTGGTGCTGGTCGACATGCATGCCGCGCACGAGCGCATCACCTACGAAAAACTGAAGGCCGGCCGTGCCTGCAGCAATCTGCGTTCGCAAATGTTGTTGGTGCCGTTGTCGGTGCCGGTCAGCGCCAAGGAAGCGGCTGCCGCGGAAGAACACGGCGACGCACTGGCCGATTGGGGCCTGGAGCTTTCGCGCAGCGGCCCTTCTGCGGTGGTGGTGCGGCGTATTCCCGCCTTGCTGGAAGGGGCCGATGTGGCCGAGCTCACGCGCAGCGTGCTGAGCGAATTGGCGCAACATGGCAGCTCGCGCCAATTGCAGGAACTGGAAAACGAGCTGCTATCCACCATGGCCTGCCATGGCTCCGTGCGCGCCGGCCGGCGCCTCACACTGCCGGAAATGAATGCCTTGCTGCGCGAGATGGAAGCGACCGAACGCTCCGGCCAGTGCAATCACGGCCGCCCGACCTGGGTGCAGTTGGGCATGACCGAATTGGATAAGCTTTTTCTGCGCGGTCGTTAACGATCGCTTGTGCTACGCACAAATGGATGGCCATACTCGGGCACACCATTGCATCGAGCGGAGTGAACCCCATGTGGCGTAACGTCCTGGCCGGACTGATCCTAAGTACTGGAGTGGCCCTCGTGCATGCCGACACAACCCAACAACCCGTGATGCCCGCGGCATACCAGCAAAGCATCGAGCAATGGCGCGCGGCGCGCGTAGCGCGGCTGACCGCACCGGATGGCTGGCTCAGCCTGATCGGGCTGGAATGGCTACAGGAAGGTGCCAACAAAGTCGGCACCGCGTCCGACAACGACATCATTCTGCAGGCCGGTCCCGCGCACCTGGGCGTGATCACGCTGGACAAGTCCGGCCAGGTGCACATCACGCTGGACAAGGACAGCCATGCGACGGTCGACGGCAAAGAGGTGGAGCAAGCCACGCTGATCGACGACGCGCATGTCAGCGGCGATGCATCGCCCACCAAGGTCTCCTTCGGCCCGGCAAGCTTCTACGTGATCGACCGCGAAGGCCGCAAGGCGCTGCGCGTGAAGGATGCCGACGCCGCCACGCGCAAGCACTTCCTCGGCATCGACTATTTCCCGATCGATCCGTCCTGGCGCATCGTGGCCGACTGGGTGCCGTTCGATCCGCCGCATGACCTGAAGATGGGTTCGGTGATCGGCACCATCGATACGGTGAAAGTGCCGGGCAAGGCCGTGTTCACGCGCGATGGCCACACCTACGAGTTGCTGCCGTATCAGGAAGAGCCAGGCGGCGAACTGTTCTTCGTGCTTGCCGACCGCACCTCCGGCCATGAAACGTATGGCGCCGCGCGTTTCCTCTACGCCGCGCTGCCGCAGAACGGCAAGGTCGTGCTGGATTTCAACAAGGCCTACAACCCGCCTTGCTCCTTCACCCCGTTCGCGACCTGTCCGTTGGCGCCGCCGGAGAATCGGCTAGATTTGCGTATTACCGCGGGTGAGAAGAAATACCGCGGGGGACATTGAAGACAGCGGGGAACAGGGAATGGGGAACACGTGGCATCCGGTGCAGCACTCATTCCCTTGCCCATTTGAAAGCTGGATGGGTCGTTGCACTTCCTTGCTCGCAGAACACTAAACGTTCCCTCTTCCCCATTCCCGGGGCACCTTCAGTGCCCCTTAAACGCCGCCTTGCGCTTCTCCAAAAACGCAGCAGTCCCTTCCTTCATGTCTTCCGTCGCAAACATCAACGCGAACGCCTGGGTTTCGAATTCCAGCCCCTGATCCAGCGACGTCTCGCCACCCTGCAGCACGCTATCGAGAATGCTCGCAGCGGCCAGCGGCGCGGCGGCGGCGAGTTGGTCGGCCAGCGCGTTGACCGTTTCATCCAGCGCATCGGGCGCGACCACGCGGTTGACAATGCCCAGTTCATAGGCGCGGTGCGCCGTGATGGTGCCCCCGGTAAGGCACAGTTCCAGCGCCGCACCGCGGCCGGCCAGGCGCAGCAGGCGCTGAGTGCCGCCGAAGCCGGGGATCAAGCCAAGGTTGATTTCGGGCTGGCCGAACTTGGCTTTCTCGCTGGCGACGCGCAGATGACAGCACATCGCCAGTTCCATGCCGCCACCCAATGCGAAGCCCTGGATGCGCGCAATCACCGGCTTGCCCAATCGTTCGACGCTGCTCATCAGCCGCTGCCCGGTGCGCGAAAAGCTTTGTGCCTGCATTGGCGTGTAGCCGTTCATTTCGCTGATGTCCGCGCCGGCCACGAAGGCCTTGTCGCCGGCACCGGCCAGCACAATAGCCCGTACGGCATCGTCCTGCGCGGCCTGGCCGAAGGCCAGGGTCAGTTCGTTCAAGGTTTCGCGGTTGAGCGCATTGAGCTTGTCCGGCCGGTTGACGGTGATCATGCGCACGGCACCACGATTGCCGATCTCGAGGTTGCGGTAGGCCATGTAAGGACTCCAGGGGAAAGATAAAGCGTTGATTTTAGCAGCGGGAACCTTTGCCGCTGCCGGCTTTCTCACTGCCAGTCCGATGTCTCCGCCATGCCGCCCGATGATCGCCGCCTTGGGGATGTTGAGCAGCGCTGAACGTTTGGCATAGCTGCATCGAGCTATCCACCTGCCTACGATGATGGCTTTCGCCGTATGCTTAGAGTCCGCCCCATGTCTCCAAGTCGTATTCGCCAGTCTTGTTTGTCCCAGTGGCGGCCGTTCAAGGATGCCGGTCGCTGGGAGGCGTTGGGCGGTTTTGCAACCTGGAGAATGTAATGAGACCCACGCGTTGGTTGCTTCCGATTCCACTGCTGCTGGCCGCGTGCGCGGCCCAGGCGCAGGGAACGACTGCGCCTGGCTCGTCACAGCAGCAGCTTCCGGCGGCGAAGCTCGATAAGCACAAGCTCTCCTACGCCATCGGCTATCGCATCGGTACGCAATTCTCCGACGGCGACATCCCGGTGGACATGGCCGTGCTGCAGAAGGCCATCGAGGATGCCTACGCCCAACGCCCGCCCGCCGTCTCCAGGCAGGACATGTACAACCAGCTGGTCGGCCTGGGCGAGCGCATGCACGAGCAGGCGGTGGCGGAGTTCAAGCGCATCTCCGCCGAGAATGCGAAGAAAAGCGCCGACTACATGGCGCACAACGCGACGTTGCCCGGCGTGGTGCAGCTTCCCTCCGGCATCCAGTATTCGGTGATCAAGAAAGGCGACGGTACCACCAGCCCAGGCACCGACAGCCTGGTCACCGTCAATTACCGCGGCATGCTGATCGACGGCACCGAATTCGACAGCACCTGGGCGCATGGCCATCCTGTCAGCTTCACCGTGGACAAGGTGATCCGCGGCTGGCAATACGTGATTCCGCGCATGCATGTGGGCGACCGCTGGAAGGTGGTGATCCCGCCCGCACTGGCCTATGGCGAACACGGCGCGCTGCCGCGCATCGGTCCGAACCAGGCGCTGGTGTTCGATATCGAATTGCTGGACATCAAACCGCCGAATCCGCAGGCGCCAAGCCCCTGACGCCAGCGTGACAGGTGCGTTAGCATGGCGGGCGCATGTCAAACCTTTCCCCGCTTTCCCCGCCAGCCATCCTGAGCCCGTGCGTCGGCATCTGCCGGCTGGATGCACGCGGCTATTGCGAAGGCTGCTATCGCACCGGCGATGAAATCGCCGGCTGGCGCAGCATGAGCGACGACGAACGTTCACACTTCATGGACGTGGTGCTGCCCGCACGTGAGCCGGCATGATGGAAGTCCTGCAGCGCAGCCTGCGTCCGTTGTCGCAGCCGCCACTGCCGCCTGGCTGGAACCACGCCGAGATGACCGAATTGATCGGCGAAGTCGAGCGCCGGTCTGCTGCGGTGCTCGTCGGCGTGCGCAACGACCAGCAGTTACGCATGATTTTCACGGTGCGCACGGATCATCTCAGCTCGCACGCCGGGCAGGTCGCGTTTCCCGGTGGGAGTGCCGATCCCGCTGACGCCGATGCCCTGACCACCGCGCTGCGTGAAACGGAAGAGGAAATCGGCCTGCATCCCGCCTGGGTGACGCCGTTGGGTTATCTGGATTGCTTCGAAACCATCAGCGGTTTCTGCATCACGCCGGTGGTGGCACGTATCGACGTCGAAGCGCGCTTTACGCCGGCACCCGATGAAGTGGCCGAAGTGTTCGAGGTGCCGCTGGGCTTTTTTCTGGAGCCGTCGAATCTGAAACGCTACACCATGAATTTCCGCGGCCATCAGCGCCAGATGGTGGAATTCCATTACGAAGGCCACCGCATCTGGGGCGCTACCGCCGCCATCTTGGTCAATCTGCTGCAAAGGATGGAACAGCCATGAAAAGTACCCTGATCGCCGCCGAAGAACTGGCGGCCATGTCGCCGGATGGCGTGCTGATCGTCGATTGCCGTTTCGATCTTGCCGATCCGGCCAAGGGCGAGCGCGATTACCACGCCGACCACATTCCTGGCGCGGTGTTCGCGCATCTGGATCGTGACCTTTCCGATCTCAGTCGCGTGCCGCTTGGCTTGGGCCGTCATCCGCTTCCCTCCGAGGAGGCCTTTTCCAGCGTGCTTTCGCGCCTGGGCTGGCGTCCCGGCCTGCAGGTGGTGAGCTACGACGCCAACAACGGCTCGCTGGCGGCGGCGCGCTTGTGGTGGCTGCTACGGCTGTGCGGCGTGCGCGAAGCGGCCGTGCTCGATGGCGGCTACGCAGCATGGAAGGCGGCCAAGCTGCCGGTGTCGCAGGCGATTTCCGCACGCCAGCCGACCCAAGTGAGCGTGCACTACGAGAGCAGCCAGCTGGTACTCGATCACGCCGCGATCGGCAGCATGCAGGACGATTTACTCATCGATGCACGCGCCACGCCGCGTTATCGCGGCGAAGTGGAACCGATCGATCGCGTCGCCGGCCATGTGCCTGGCGCGGCCAATCGCCCGTTCACCGATAACTTGCAGGCGGACGGGCGTTTCAAGTCGCCAGCGCAATTGCGCGAGGAATTTCGCGCGGTGATCGGCGAGCATGCGCCGGAACACGTCGTGCACATGTGCGGTTCCGGCGTTACTGCTTGCCACAATCTGTTGGCGATGGAGCACGCCGGGCTGGCCGGTTCGCATTTGTATGCACCGTCGTGGAGCGGATGGATCAGCGACGTATCGCGCCCCATCGCAACCGGCGATGAGTAGCCGATATCACTTCGCCTTGCTCTTGAGCCGCTCCACTAGCGCTTGCAAGGTCGCTTGCGTTTGCGGATGGTAGAACGCCTCCACAAACAGATCGATCGGCAGCGCATCCACATCCGCAAACGCGGCCGTAAGGTCCGCGCGCGCGATCTGCCGCGTTCCCAGCATCGCATGCGAGGGCAGCGCCAGCGTCTCGTTGAGCCAGTGCAAGGCACGCGTGGAAACCTGGTCCACCGCGACCAATTCATCCACGAAACCGAACGCCAGCGCCTGCTCCGCTTCGATCAAAGCGCCGGACACCAGCAGCCGCTCGGCCCGGTACGCACCCACCACGCGACGTAGTGCCATCTGGATGCAATCAGGTGCAATCAGCCCCACCTGCACCTCGTTCAAGCCGATGCGGTAAGGGCCTTGGGCCATTACCCGGTAATCGCAGAACAGCGAAAGCACGGCGCCGCCGGCGGGGCTGTGCCCGCTGATCGCGGCGACGATCGGTATCGGCAATTGTGCCAACGTGGCGCAGGTGGCGAAGAACTCGCGCCAAAATTCGCGCACCCCGGCGCGGTCGCGCCTGAGCAGCGCCGGTACATCCACGCCGGCCGAAAACATGCCTTGCGCGCCGGAGAGCACGACGCCTCGAGCTCCTTCCTGCACGGCTTCCGACAAAGCGTTTTGCAGGGCGCGCAGCAGTTCAAGGTTCAGCGCATTGACGGGCGGACGCGCGAGCTGAATCTCGGTGGCAACCTCGTGTTTGACGATATGCAGCATAAGAAGTCCGGAAGATGAGTTGGCGGTGACATCAACGCCCTCTGTTCTCACGGAGAAGGCGGCAGAGGGGCCTGATCTTGCATGAGCGCCCGAGTATGCAACCTTCCATGGTGTTTTTAATGATCGGCACATTCGCGGCGGCGTCCATGAGCGGTC
>NZ_DATJMN010000092.1:0-11504 GCF_035508675.1 Dyella sp. | reverse complement strand
CGCATGAAAGACGGCAAGGTGGTGGTGCGCCCGCTCGCCGGCACCCGCAAACGCGGCGTCACCGAAGAAGAAGACCGCGCGCTCGAAGCAGAGCTGCTGGCCGATCCCAAGGAGCGCGCCGAGCATGTGATGCTGATCGATCTGGGGCGCAACGACATCGGCCGCATCAGTGAAACGGGAACGGTCGAAGTCAGCGAGTCCTTCGTGGTCGAGCATTACTCGCACGTGATGCATATCGTGTCGCAGGTGCAAGGCACGGTGAAACCCGGCCTCAGCTACATGGACGTGCTCAAGGCCACCTTCCCGGCCGGTACGCTCAGCGGCGCACCGAAGATCCGCGCCATCGAGATCATCCAGGAACTCGAACCCTACAAGCGCAACATCTACGCCGGTGCGATCGGCTGGATCGGCTGGTGGGGCGACGCGGACACCGCCATCGCCATCCGCACCGCGGTGATCCAGGGCGGCCGCCTGCACGTGCAGGCCGGCGCGGGCATCGTGTACGACTCCGATCCCGCGTCCGAGTGGGAAGAAACCATGAACAAGGGCCGCGCGCTGTTCCGCGCCGTGGCGCAGGCAGCGAAGGGGTTGTGACATGCAAAGCATCGTTCGTGGCTATGGCTGCCTTGCCGTGCTATTGACGCTCGTCTGCACATCGCCGCTGACCGCGCGCGAATCATCACCAAGCTGGCCGGATACGCCGATGAGCCGCGCCCAGGCGCTGGCCGAATTGCAGACCTTGAATGCGCAACTGCTCAGCCACCCCAGCGCCACGTTGACGCTGGAGCAATGGTGCGCCGCGCACCATCTGGCGCCGGAAGCCAAGGTCGTCGCTCACCGCGTACGCGGAGCAGATAAACCCCTGCCGGATGGCGCACGCGCCTTGCTCGGCATCGGCCCGAACGAGCCGGTGCGCTATCGCCGTGTGGCGTTGAGCTGCGGCGAGGTCGTGCTGTCCGACGCTGACAACTGGTACGTACCATCGCGCCTGACCGCAGAAATGAACAAGCAGCTGGACACTTCCGACGTGCCGTTCGGCAAGGTCGTGCAACCGCTGCATTTTCGCCGTCAGACCCTTTCTGCAGAGTTGTTGTGGTCGCCGCTGCCGCAAGGCTGGGACAGCGGCGCGCCGCTACCGCCCCCCAGCGACCAGCCGCTGACGATGCCGGCTCACGTGCTGCAGCATCGTGCGGTGCTGTACACCGGCGATAACCGGCCTTTTAGCCTGGTGGTGGAGAGCTATACCTCGCATGTGCTCGATCGTCCTTGAGCTGCAGGGCTGGTCCAGCAGCTTAGGCAGTCGGGACCGGCTCAGACGCTACACTTGAGCGGGCGGCTCGAGCTTCAACTGGCCGATGCGCACCACATTATCCAGCGGCGATGAAGTCATCCTTGTTTCCCATCAAGGGGATGGTCTCTCCAGCCAGCAGTTTAACCAGGAAGGGGTTGCGCCGTTCCAGTCGTTTGCGGAATTCGCTATGCGTATACAGCGTGGGATTGATCGGGCGGCCCAGGCGTTTTTCGGCAGGCGTGAGCGCTTCATAGATTTCTTCGAGCGTCAAATCGTCGGAGATCAGCAACAGGTCGAAATCACTGTGTGCAGTGTCGCGGTGAGCCGCAACGGACCCATATAAGAGTGCGAGTTGTACTTTCTTCGCAATGGAGTCGAGTGCTTCGCGCAAAATCTCGGCCGGGCCAAGCAGTTTGCCCACGATCCCGCATAGTTCGGCGAAAACGGGAGCGCTTGAATTAGCCTGGTAATGTTTCTGGTTGCCGTGCGTGCTCTGCACGATCAGCCCGCTCTGCTGCAGGCGTTCCAGTTCACGCTGCACTGCGCCTCGCCCACCGCCGGCAAGTTCGATCAACTGCTGCGTAAAAAAGCTGCGCTGAGGCTGGCCGAACAGCAGGGCAAGAACGCGCTGTTGGGTAGTGGTGAACAAGGCATCGGCCACGCTGATGCGCGCACGCGCAGTCGTACCTGCTGCGGGCTTGCGAGCGTTGGAAGCGGTGCGTTTGTCAGCCTTATTACCCATTTTGGGTAATTAGATACCCAAAATGGGTATATATCAAGCCGCTCTGGTCATCGATTGCTGCGCTGCCGCGATTCCCCCCGCTACAATGGCTGACGCTTGCTGCATGGCCCGGGCGTCTCGGGGCATGCAGGAGTTCGTGAAGTGCGGAATGTCCAGCGAATCCAAGAGTTAAGTCTGCCATGCTCCTCATGATCGACAATTACGACAGCTTCACCTTCAACCTCGTGCAGTACCTGGGCGAGCTAGGACAGGAGGTGAAGGTGGTGCGCAACGATGCGCTGGACGTGGCGGGCATCCGCGCGTTGAAACCCTCGCACATCATGATTTCGCCCGGCCCGGGCACGCCGGACGACGCGGGCGTGTCGCTTGCCGTGTTGCGCGAGCTGGGTGCGGAGATTCCGGTGTTCGGCGTATGCCTGGGACACCAGGCGATCGGCCAGGCGTTCGGCGGCAAGGTGATTCGCGCCAAGCAGATCATGCATGGCAAGACGTCGCCGGTGCGCCATCTGGGCAAGGGTGTGTTTGCCGGCTTGCCGGATCCGTTCGAGGCGACGCGCTATCACTCGCTGGTGGTGGAGCAGGCGAGCTTGCCCGATTGCCTGGAAATCACCGCCTGGACGGAAAACCCGGACGGTTCCATCGACGAGATCATGGGCCTGCGCCACAAGCGCTTGCCGGTCGAAGGCGTGCAATTTCATCCCGAGTCGATCCTTACCCAGTACGGCCATGACCTGTTGCGGAATTTCCTGGGTTTGCCGCTGCAAAAGCTCGCCGCATGACGGGACGCGCCATCACCATCACGCCGCAGGAAGCCTTGCAGCGGACGATCGAGCATCGCGAGATTTTCCACGATGAAATGATCGCGCTGATGCACCAGATCATGAGCGGCGAGGTGAGTCCGCTGATGACGGCCGCCATCATCACCGGTTTGCGTGTGAAGAAAGAAACGGTGGGCGAGATCACCGGCGCGGCGCGCGTGATGCGTGAGCTGTCGGCGAAAGTGGAGGTGCCGCCGCATCCGCATTTCCTGGACATCGTCGGCACCGGTGGCGATGGGGCGTCGAGCTTCAATATCTCCACCGCAGCGATGTTCGTGGCCGCTGCCGCCGGTGCGCGCATCGCCAAGCATGGCGGTCGCAGCGTGTCGTCCAAATCGGGCAGCGCGGATGTGCTCGAGGCGCTGGGCGCGCGCATCGATCTCACGCCGGCGCAGGTCGCGCAGTGCATGATCGAGACGGACATTGGTTTCATGTTCGCGCCGAACCATCACCCCGCGATGAAAGTGGTCGCGCCGGTACGCAAGGAAATGGGCGTGCGCACGCTGTTCAACATCCTGGGGCCGCTTACCAACCCCGCTGGGGCGCCGAACATCCTGATGGGGGTTTTTCACCCGGATCTTGTCGGTATCCAGGTACGCGCCTTGCAGGCGCTGGGCGCGCAGCACGCCTTGGTGGTGTGGGGGCGCGACGGCATGGACGAGATCTCGCTGGGCGCTTCCACCCTGGTGGGTGAGCTGCGCGACGGCGAAGTGCACGAGTACGAGGTGGAGCCGGAAGACTTCGGCCTGGCCATGGCCTCCAGCCGCAACCTGCGGGTGGAAAACGCCGAGGAATCCAAAGTCATGCTGCTGGATGCCCTGGGCAATCGCCATGGCGTGCCGCACGACATCGTCTGCTTGAATGCTGGCGCCGCCTTGTATACCGCAGGCGTGGTCAAGAGCATCGCCAGTGGCATCGAATTGGCCCGGGCAACCATCGCCAGCGGCGCAGCACGTGCCAAAATGGACGCGTTCGTCGCGGCCACCCACCGGCTGGCAGAGGGTTGACCCGGTCGCGACTTTGCTCTCTTCTTGAGTTCCCTCCCGTGCCGATCAGAAGCCCATGACCGACATTCTTCAACGCATCCTTGCCCGCAAGGCGGAAGAGCTCGCCGAGCGCAGCGCCAAGTTGCCGCTGAAAGAATTGTCCGCACGCGTGGCGGACATGCCCGATACGCGCGGCTTCGCAGCTGCCATCGAAGCAAAGATCGCCGAGGGCGATTCGGCGGTGATCGCCGAAGTGAAGAAGGCCAGCCCAAGCAAAGGCGTCATCCGTGCCGATTTCGATCCGGTGGCGATCGCGCGCAGCTACGAGCTGGGCGGCGCGGCGTGCTTGTCCGTGCTGACCGATAAGGACTTTTTCCAGGGCAGCGAAGATTTCCTGCGCCAGGCACGCGCTGCGTGTTCGCTGCCGGTGCTGCGCAAGGATTTCGTGATCGATCCTTACCAGGTGTATGAGGCGCGCGCGATCGGCGCCGATTGCATCTTGTTGATCGTGGCCGCGTTGGGTGATGCTGCGCTGCTGGAGCTGTCATTGCTGGCGGCGGAGCTGGACCTGGACGTGTTGTGCGAAGTGCACGACGCTGAAGAACTGGAGCGTGCGCAAGCCGTGCCGGTCCCCTTGATCGGGGTCAACAACCGCAATCTGCGCACGTTTGAAACCACGCTCGAGACCACGCTGCAACTGCAGCAGCTGATGGAGTACGACCGTATTCTGGTCGCCGAATCGGGCATCCACACGCCTGAGGATGTCGCGCTTCTGCGCGACGCAGGCATCAGCGCATTCCTGGTTGGCGAAGCGTTCATGCGCGCGGCCGATCCGGGGCAGGCATTGAAACGGCTGTTCAATACGCACTGATCATGCTTACAGGGGAAACGACTCACGCAGCGGCGGATGCTGGTAGCACCGATGCGTCCCGCACGGTGCTGTTTGATTTTGATGGCGTACTGTTCCAGGGTGATGCCTTCGAGCAATTCATCCGGCATCGCTACGCCCGCTCCGCGATCTACAAAGCGCTGGCGTTCGTGACGATGCCATGGTGGCTGCTTTGCGGCGTGGTTTCCCGTCGGCGCGCGGCGTGGGCGCTCAGTCACGTGGCCTTGTGCGGGCTGGGCGCGCAGCGTTATCAGGCCGCTGCCGAAGCTTTCGCCGACCAACTCGTGCGCCGGCCGCGCCAGTTCTATCGCGATGGCCTGGCTGCATTGCGCCGGCATGTGGCGGACGGCGACGAAGTGATCGTTGTTACCGGTTGCGAGCGAATCTTGGTAACGCGCCTGCTGAGCCAGTTGGGGCTGCCTGAACTGACCGTCTTTGCCACCCAGCTCAAGCCCGGCTTGTTCGGCATGCGCCTGCAGGTGCATAACGTCGGCCGCCGCAAGGTACAGAATCTGGCGGCGAAAGGCGTGACCCGCTGGCGGCTCGCGTATAGCGACTCCTTCCAGGACATGCCGATGCTCAAACAAGCCGGCGAGGCCGTGCTGGTGAACGGCACGCCCAAGCTGTGCAAGCGGGTGGAGAAGGCGCTGGGTCGCACGGTCACGCGGGTGGCGTGGTACTGAAGGCCTCTTTTCGGGCTTGCAGGGGCTTGCGGGTACAGCCTGACAGAGATACGTTAGTGCTTACGTATTTGTCTTAAAGGCATGTTTCATGTACCTGGCGTCCCTGGGCAAGCTGGCACTCGGCAGCCGCCTGAAAGCGCTTAGCGATCACTTCTACGGCGCGGCCGACGAGGTCTACCAGACCCTGGGCGCCGGCATCGAGTCACGCTGGCTGCCGGTGTTGCGCTATCTGTGGGATGTCGGCCCCAGCTCCGTGACGGAAGTGGCCGATGCCATTGGCCAGACCCATTCGGCGGTCAGCCAGCTCACCGACAAGCTGCTGCGCGCAGGCATGGTGCGGCGTCGGAAAGACCCTGCCGATGGCCGGCGCACCATGCTGGTGCTGACCGACAAGGCGCATGCCGCGCTCGCCGAGCTGGGTCCGATCTGGTGTGCCGTGCGCCGCGGTGTCGACAGCTCGCTGGAAGAGCATGCGGCACAACTGCTGGAGGCCATTGCCGCGTGCGAACTCGCCCTGCAGCAACGCCCGGTGGCGAAGGCGATCCTGGCCGAGCATGCGGCGATCAAGGCGGCACCGCTGGACATCGTGCCGTATTCGCCGGAACTGCGCGAAGACTTCTATCGCTTGAACGCGCAATGGCTGGAACGCTATTTCCGCATCGAACAGGTCGACCGCATGGTGCTGAGCGATCCGGAGCGCTACATCCTGCAACCGGGCGGCGCGATTTTCTTCGCGCGGCTGGGCGAGGAGATCATTGGCACCTGCGCCCTGCTGTGCGAATCCCCCGGCATTTTTGAGCTCACCAAGATGGGCGTCGACGAAACCTTCCGCGGACTGGGCGCAGGGAAACGCCTGCTGGATGCATGCATTGCCGAATTTCATCGGCGCGCTGGCCATACGCTATTCCTGGAATCCAATAGCCGTCTCAAACCAGCCCTGCGCATGTACGAGAAAGCCGGATTTGTACTGCAGCCATCGGTGCGCCCGGGCTCGCATTACGAGCGGGCGGACGTGTACATGATTTATCAGCCGCCCACATAACCTGCGTCCTCTCCCCGGTTGGGGAGAGGAGTAAAGGCGCAAGGCTCAGCGCGTACCGCGCACCACGATCGTCTTGCCTGATACATCGATCATGCCTTGCTCTTCGAGTTGCTTGAGCACGCGACCCACCATCTCGCGCGAGCAGCCCACGATGCGGCTGACTTCCTGGCGGGAAATGCGGATCTGGGTGCCATCGGGGTGGCTCATCGCATCGGGCTCCTGGCACAGGTCCAGCAGGGTGCGTGAGATGCGGTTGGTCACGTCCATGAAAGCCATGCGGCTCACCTGGCGCGAAGTGCGCAGCAGGCGATGGGTGAGCTGGGCGCCGATGGCGAACAGGATCTTCGGGCATTCCTCGCGCAGCGGACCTTCCATCAGCTGGAACAGGCGCTCGTAGCTGATCTCGGCCATCTCGCACGGGGTGCGGGTGCGCACCATCGACTCGCGCTGCGCCTGCTCCACGAACAGGCCCATTTCGCCGATGAACTGGCCGCGGCTGATGTACGCAAGAATCAGCTCGCGCCCCTGCTCATCTTCCGTGCAGACGGCCAACGAGCCCTCGATCACGTAATAAAGCGTATTGGCGGGGTCGCCGGGGCGGATGATGGCAGTTTTGCCCGGGTAGCGGCGGCGGTGGCAGAGCCCGAGGAAACGCTCCATGGAGGCCGGATCGGGTGCGAAGCCGAGCGGCGCCTGTGAACGTTCGAAGGCCTGTTGTAACTGGTATTTCAGTTGCACCACAGAAGTTTCCCCAAGCTGGTTGGTCTTGATGGCCGCCCATCCCGCGACCTGGTTTGAATCCATGCGCATCCCCTGCGACTTTCGCATTATGGCAAAGACATGTGAAGCAGAGGGATGATCCGAGGCAGATCGCATAGGCGGCGTGATCGCCCGCCGCAGTCTCCGCCACGGCAATCCTTCATGTGGTCGACAGGTGGTCGATCGCCGGCCCGGCGATGCTGCAGTACAGGAAGTCATCGCTTCCCAGGTTCTGTTTTTCGGCAAATTGCCGCATACTTGGCAGTCTTCCGGACGACTGCAGCCGCTTTGCCATCGTTCGTACACAAGGGGCGTGCAGGATAAGGGTCCAGCACGCTTTTCAATCAGCGGGGACCCTTGTAGCTAACCCGCCTCACCTGTCGGCCGTGACCCGGCCATGGAGTGTCGCCGTGGTGAAACCTCTCCCGCGCCTGCGCCTGCAGGGCTTCAACAACCTTACCAAGGCCCTGAGCTTCAATATCTACGATATCTGCTATGCGGTGTCGGAAGACCAGCGCCAGCGCTACATCGAGTACATCGACGAGCAGTACGACGCCGATCGCCTCACCCAGATCCTCACCGACGTGGCCGAGATCATCGGCGCGAACATCCTCAACGTGGCCCGCCAGGACTACGACCCGCAGGGTGCCTCCGTGACCATCCTCATCTCCGAGGAGCCGGTGGTGGAGAAGCTCGGCCGTGACACCATCTCCGATGCGGTGGTGGCGCACATGGACAAGAGCCACATCACCGTCCACACCTATCCGGAAACGCATCCGCACAACGGCATTGCCACTTTCCGCGCGGACATCGACGTGGCCACCTGCGGCGTGATCTCACCGCTGAAGGCGCTGAACTACCTGATCGACAGTTTCGAGTCGGACATCGTGGTGTGCGACTACCGCGTGCGTGGTTTCACCCGCGATGTAAAGGGCAAGAAGCATTTCATCGACCACAAGATCAACTCGGTGCAGGATTACCTGGCGCGCCACATCCGCCAGAAGTACGAGATGTTTGACGTGAACGTGTACCAGGAAAACATCTTCCACACCAAGATGCACATCAAGGACTTCGACCTCGACACCTACCTGTTTGAGGCGCACGCGGATGATCTCTCCTTCAAGGAACGGCAGAAGATCGAGCAGCTGCTGCGCAGGGAGATCGAGGAGCTGTTCCACGGACGCAACCTGATGTGACGAAAAAGCCCGCCGAAAGGCGGGCTTTTTTTGAGAAGGCGCGGTGAGAAGCATTAAACCCTGTACGCCACCGTCTTCATCACCATCGACGTCACATGCATCATTTGTGGAATCGGAAACGGCAGCTTGATGCCGCCGCGCTCCCGTGCACGTTGCGCATGGCGCACCTCGTCTTCTTGCATCTGTTTCAGCACCGCACGTGAGCGCTCGTCCTGCGCGGGCAATTTGTCCATGTGTTCGGCCAGGTGCGCTTCCACCTGCTTTTCGGTTTCGACCACAAACCCCAGGCTCACCTTGTCGCCAGCCAGCGCCGCCAGTGCGCCGATGGCGTAGCTGCCCGCATACCACAACGGATTGAGCAGGCTGGGCTGGCTGTCCAGTTCATGCAGGCGCTCGGCACACCAGGCGAGGTGGTCGGTTTCCTCGCTGGCCGCTTCATGCAGGTGGGCGCGGTTTTCCTCTTTGCGCGCCAGTGCAGCC
Source organism: Dyella sp. (assembly GCF_035508675.1). Classification (GTDB taxonomy): domain Bacteria; phylum Pseudomonadota; class Gammaproteobacteria; order Xanthomonadales; family Rhodanobacteraceae; genus Dyella_B. Next base: position 2,618 of record NZ_DATJMN010000092.1, on the reverse strand, counting down.
TGTCCGTCGTACAGCGCTTGCGCGCATACCTCGCCGGTGTGATTGATACGCATCAGGCCGGCGACGTGGCGGCGCTCCTTGTCGTCCAGCTCGGCGTCGGCAAAGTGATGGGCGGGGGAGGGGCGGTGCGCTTCCGGCGTGCCGGCCACGGTTTCCAAAGCGCGTTCGATGCCGGCAAGCAGGCGATCGAGGGGGGTGAGCGTACGTACGTTCATGACGGTATCCATTGCTGCACAAGCAGGGTCAGCGGGTGCAAGGTCGGCAAGGCCGGGGCTTTTTCTTGCAGCCCCGCCGCCAAATGCAATCGGCAACCCATATTGGACGACAGAAGGCCTTGCACATCCAGCGTCTCAATCTGCATCAACACGCTTTCGCGCAGCCGCGCTGCACGTTCCGGGAACTGCAGCACATGGCTGCCGGCCGCGCCGCAGCAATAAGGCGGTGCAGGCAGGCGCGTCAATGCCAGCTGCGGGATGCGCTGCAGCAGCTGCATCAGGGCCGTATCGCTACGCGCCACATTGGCCTGTGTACATGGGACGTGCAGCGCGAATCGGGCGGGCAGGGGCTCAAAGGACAGCTCATCGATATGCTCGGCAAGCAGACGATAGGGGTCGTCGACGCGTACTCCCGGCAGAGCCCCGCGCAAAGTGCTCAGGCAGCCGGGGGTTACCGTGACCAGACAATCCGCGCCCGATTTCGTCCAGGCGCGCTGAAGACGCGCAGCAGCTGCGTCGCCCTCGCGTATGGCGCCATCGTGCCGATCCAGCGCGCCGCAACAGAATGCCGGCATGCGCACGACCTGGAATCCGGCAGCGGTCAGCAAGGTTTGCGCAGCGCGCTCGGCGTCCGCGTCCTGGACGCTGGCGGCGCAGCCGGGAAATAGCGCTACGATGCCGGCCTTTCTGCCGACTTTGCGTGGCAAGGGAGGACTGGGGTTGGGTTTAGAAGTGTTATGGCTGGATGCCAAAGCCAGGGCCGCCCGCCAGGAAGCAGGCAGTATCCGCCTCGGCCAGTGGCTCGCCCCGGTCCAGCGAGCCAGCCTTTGCACCCAGCGGTTCAGTCTTGGCCGCTTCACGATTTCCAGCAAAAACCTGGGCCGTTCCGGCGCAGGCCCCAGCAGGGCCCGGGTCTCAATCAGTAACGCCTCGTACCTGACTCCTGCCGGACAAACCCGCTCGCAACCGAGGCATCCCAGGCAGTGGTCCAGCGGCTCGCGCAGCGCCGCACTGGCGGAAACCTGCCCCCGGGCGAGTGCCGCAGCAATCGCGATGCGCCCGCGCGGCGACTCCGATTCATTGCCGTCCAGCGCATACGTAGGGCACACGGGCAGGCACAGGCCGCATTGCACACACTGGTCGGCCAGCGCGGCGATGCGGTGTTGGGGGTTCTCAAGGGGCATGCTATCCATGCTATCATTCACGACTCGCGGCCCCTCGTGGGCTTGCGCGACAGATGAAAGCTTCGTTATCATCTCGCGCCTTTATTCACCGATTCCGCTTACCGCCCTCCTGGCGGCAGACAGGTATTCCGAAATGAAAACGTTCAGCGCCAAGCCGGAAAGCGTCAAGCGCGACTGGTACGTGGTTGATGCCACGGACAAGACGCTCGGTCGCCTCTCGACCGAAATTGCGCGTCGCCTGCGCGGCAAGCACAAGCCCGAGTTCACCCCCCACGTGGATACCGGCGACTACATCGTCGTGATCAACGCTGAGAAGGTGGCCGTCACCGGCGCCAAGCTGGACGACAAGATGTACCACCGTTTCACCGGCTACGTCGGCAACCTCAAGACCACCAGCCTGAAAGATCTGCTGGCTACCCATCCCGAGCGCGTCATCGAGATCGCCGTGAAGGGCATGCTGCCGAAGAACCCGCTGGGTCGCGCCATGTACCGCAAGCTCAAGGTGTACGGCGGTGCCGAACATCCGCATACCGCCCAGCAGCCGCAGGCGCTGGAAATCTAAGGAAACATCATGGCGATTCAGCAGAATTACGGCACCGGCCGCCGCAAGACCTCCGCAGCTCGCGTGTTCCTGCGCAAGGGCAGCGGCCAGATCGAAGTGAACGGCAAGAGCCTGGACGATTTCTTCGGCCGCGAAACCTCGCGCATGATCGTGCGCCAGCCGCTTGAACTCACCCAGAGCAGCGACAAGTTCGACATCAAGGTCACTGTCGCCGGCGGCGGCATCACCGGCCAGGCCGGCGCCATCCGCCTCGGCATCGCCCGCGCCCTGATCGAGTACGACGAAAGCCTGAAGCCCCAGCTGCGCAAGGCCGGCTTCGTGACCCGCGACGCCCGCGAAGTCGAGCGTAAGAAGGTCGGTCTGCACAAGGCCCGTCGCGCCACCCAGTTCTCGAAGCGCTAATCCTCGCAAGAGGCAGCACTTCGACCGTCCGGTGCATCAAGTCAGAGCGCACCGCTCGGCCAAGGTATTGGGAGATCGTCTAACGGTAGGACAACGGACTCTGACTCCGTTTATCTAGGTTCGAATCCTAGTCTCCCAGCCAAACCTGTAAGCCCTTGGGAAACCAAGGGCTTTTTTTGTGGCCGTGATTTCGGCAGCGGACGCTCTGGCGGACGGTGCCCACATGACCAGTTTGCGCGTTCCGCATTACCTGAC
>NZ_DATJMN010000091.1:0-4191 GCF_035508675.1 Dyella sp. | reverse complement strand
CTGGACGACGGCAGCGGCCAAGAGCGTGTGCTGGAGGTAAAGATCCCCGCCGGCATCCAGCCGGGCCAGGTGATCCGCCTCACTGGCCAGGGACACCCAGGCGCGGCTGGCGGCCCGAACGGCGATCTGCTGCTGGAAGTGGGCATTCGCGACGACGCGCGCTTCAAGCTGGATGGCCGCAACGTCCTGCACGTGCTGCCGGTCAGCCCATGGGAGGCCGCCCTGGGCGCCACCGTACCGGTACCGACGCTGGCGGGCACGGTGGATCTGCGGATTCCTGCCGGCACGCAATCCGGCCGCAAGCTGCGCTTGAAAGGCCGTGGCTTGCCGGGACTGACACCGGGCGACCAACTGGTGGAAATATCGATCAGGGTGCCGGTGGCGGAGAACGACGCACAGCGCAAAGCCTACGAGGCGCTACAGGCGCAATTTGCGCATTACGATCCGCGGCGATGAAAAGCCGTGAATCGTAAATCGTAAATCGGGAATCGTAAGAGCGGCGTACCGTGGGCCAGCGAGCGATCGCTCTTAACTATTTACGATTTCCGATTGACGATTCCCGCGACTACACCGGCAGCAATTCCTTCAGCACCTTCACCAGTTCCTCTTCCTTGATCGGCTTGGTGACATAGGCTTTTGCGCCCTGGCGCATGCCCCACACCTTGTCGGTTTCCTGATCCTTGGTGGTGACCAGTACGATCGGGATGTGGGCGGTCTCCGGATCCTTGCTGATGGTGCGCGTGGCCTGGAAACCATTGAGGTTCGGCATCACCACGTCCATCAGAATGAGTGCGGGCTTTTCCTGCTTGGCGACGGCGACACCCGCAGCACCGTCTTCGGCAGTCAGCGTTTCGTGGCCGAGCTTCTCGACGATGCGCTTGATACCGAGCAGCTGCGACGGAGAATCGTCGACGATCAGAATGCGTGCCATAAGCTGGGAATCCCCTAGTCGTTTCGTTAATTCTATGTCGCCGTGGCGACGCTTCCAAGCATGGTTTACGTCAAACGTGATCCACGCGCACTATCGTGCGGCCAAAGGATTCGCCTGCCAGCATATGCTCAAAAACTTCCGGCAGTTGCTCCAGCGTGATTTCCCGGGTGGCGATGCGATCGAGATGGCGCGGCTTCCAGTCACTGGCCAGATGGTGCCATACCCGCCCGCGAATATCGCGGGCCGTACCTGCCGAGGCAATGCCCAACAGGCTGACGCCGCGAATGATGAACGGCATGACCGTGCTTTCCAGGCCAATGCCACCGGCATTGCCGCAGATGGCAACGTTGCCGCAAGGCACGATCAGCGGTAGCAAGCCGGCAAGCATGGCGCCGCCGACATTGTCCAGCGCGCCGCCGAAGCGTGCCGAATCCATCGGCTTGCCGCTGAAAGCCAACTGATGGCGGTCGATGCATTCGGCTGCGCCGAGGCTGCGTAGGAAATCGAAGTGCGCGCTCTTGCCGCTGATGGCGTGCACGTCATAACCGGCGCGCGTGAAGATGTCGATAGCCAGCGTGCCCACGCCGCCGCTGGCGCCGCTGACGGCGATCGGGCCAAGTGCGGGCGTTTGACCGTTGTCCTGCATGCGCAGGAGGGCCAGTGCGGCCGTAAAGCCGGCTGTTCCCAGGATCATGCTTTCGCGCAGGCTCAGCGCATCCGGCAGCGGAATCGCCCATTGCGAGGGCAGGTGGATGTATCCGCCGTAGCCGCCATCGCGTATTTCGGAAAGGCCGCTGCCCGTACACAACACCTTGTCGCCTTCCTTGAACAGTGCATCGGTGGATGCGACCACCACGCCCGCTGCATCGATCCCGCCATTGAGCGGATATTGACGAAGAATCTTGCCTTTGCCGGTACCGGCCAGCGCGTCTTTGTAATTCACCGACGAGTAGGCCACTTTCACCAGCACTTCGCCTGGGCTCAGTGCATCGGCATGCATGGTTTCGATGCCGCCGCGATAACCGTGTGCATCGTTGTGAATGCGAAAGGCTTGGAAGGTCATCATGGTGGGTTCCTCATGCCTTGATGCTGGATGCATCGACACCACGTGGTGCCGCGCCGACGTGATACTGATCCATCCAGTCGAACAACTCGCGAATCGAATCACCGAACCACACGCTGTCGCGTCGACCTTCTGCAACGAAACCTTCGGCGACCATATGGTTCATCATGCTACGCAGGTGACCATAGTAGCCATGCGTATCGAGGAACGCGCACGGGTAGCGATGCAGGCCGAGCTGCGCCCAGGTCAGCATCTCGAACATTTCGTCCATGGTGCCGAAACCGCCAGGCAGGGCGACGAACGCGTCGGACAATTCGTACATCCGCGTCTTGCGCTGGTGCATGGTGTCGACCACCACCAGTTCGCTGAGGCCAGTATGCGCCACCTCGCGGTCGACCAGCTGGCGCGGGATCACCCCGATCACCTTGCCGCCACCGGCCAGCACCGCATTGGCGACCGTGCCCATCAAGCCGACCTTGCCGCCGCCATACACCAGCGCAATGCCGCGGCGCGCCAGTTCCAGACCGAAGGCGTGGGCGGTTTCGGTGTAGATGGGATGCTGGCCGTTTTGGGAGCCGCAGTAGACGCAGAGGGCAGTGGGTTGAGGCATATCGATGGGCTCGCTTTTTTCGCGCGTCATGCCGGCGATGACGTTTTCGGATGGTTCAAACAGAACGGCCCGCTCATGTCGCCACGAGCGGGCCGTGGACCCTGGATCATCGCGTATTCATGCGCTGCCCGGGGTGAAGCCGTTGAAGCCTGGATCGACTGGACCCCGGATCGACGCACATCCATGTGCTGTCCGGGGTGAGGTCATCCTGACCTCAATTACCTTTGTGGATGGCGCGTTTGTCGACCGACAGCGCGGCTTCGTGCACGGCTTCGGAAAGCGTCGGATGCGCGTGGACGATGCGGGCCAGGTCTTCGGCGGAGCCCTTGAACTCCATCGCCACCACGGCCTCGGCGATCAGCTCCGACACACCCGGACCGACCATGTGTACGCCCAGCAGGCGGTCGGTTTCGGCATGGGCGATCACTTTCACCTGGCCGACGGCCTCGTTCATGGCCACGGCGCGGCCGATGGCGGCGAACGGGAAGGTGCCAATCTTGTACGGAATGCCGGCGTCCTTCAGTTCCTTCTCGGTCTTGCCGGCCCAGGCGATTTCCGGCTCGGTGTAGATCACCCACGGTACCGTTTCCAGGTTCACGTGGCCGGCCTTACCGGCGATCCACTCGGCCACCGCCACGCCTTCCTCGGAACCCTTATGCGCCAGCATCGGGCCGCGCACGGCGTCGCCGATTGCCCACACGCCGTCCACGCCAGTGTGGTTGTGCTCGTCGACTACGATGCGGCCGCGCTCATCCAGCTTCACGCCGGTATCGTCGGCCAACAGGCCTTCGGTGTAGGCGCGGCGGCCCACAGCCACCAGCAGCTTGTCGACGGTGAGTTCGTGCGCGCCATCCTTGTCTTCGTAGGTGAGCGCGACTTCGTTCTTCTTGAGCTCAGCCTTGGTGAGCTTGGCGCCGAGCTTGATGGTCAGGCCCTGTTTTTCGAATTCCTTCTTGGCGATCTTGGCGACGTCCTGGTCGGCGACCGCCAGGAAATCCGGCAGCGCTTCGAGGATGGTGACCTGCGCACCCAGGCGGTTCCACACGCTGCCCAGTTCCAGGCCGATCACGCCGGCGCCGATCACGCCCAGGCGCGTGGGCACTTCGTTGATGTCCAGCGCGCCGGCGTTGTCGATGATGTGCTTGCCGTCGAACTTGGCGAACGGCAGCTCGATCGGCACCGAGCCGGAAGCGAGGATCACGTTGGTGGCACTGATCGTCTGCTTGCTGCCGTCGTTGCCGGTGATCTCGACGTTGTTGCCCTTCAGCAGCTTGCCCTTGCCGAAGAACGGCGTGACCTTGTTGGCCTTGAACAACTGGCCGATGCCGCCGGTGAACTGCTTGACGATCTTGTCCTTGCGGCCGATGAAGGTGGCCATGTCCACCTTGGCGTTCTCGACGCTGATGCCGTGCGCGGGCAGGTTGTGCGACAGGTTGAAGTACTGCTTGGACGAGTCGAGCAGCGCCTTGGACGGAATGCAGCCCACATTGAGGCAGGTGCCGCCCAGGGCTTGCTTGCCGTCCTTGCCGACGAAGGCATCCACGCAGGCGGTCTTGAGGCCCAGCTGCGCGGCGCGAATGGCAGCCA
>NZ_DATJMN010000090.1:0-8090 GCF_035508675.1 Dyella sp. | reverse complement strand
TGCGTGAAATCGCCGATCGCCGCATCGACCAGGCCACCATCGACGAGATCGACCGCGCCGAGCGCGAACGCGCCGAGCGCGAGGCGCTGGAATGGGCGGCCCAGGAAGTGGACGATGATCTCTCCAAAGGCGGAGATGATTGATGGATAGCGGCGGCGGTCGATGGTGCATGAAAAGTCGAGCCGGTTGTACCGGGTCGGCTGGCCGCACGTCACGCCTCTGCTTCCTCCCCGTTCGGCTTTGTGATGAGGCGACGGCCTGAACGGGCGTCGTGACTCCATGACGACCGCGGCCACGCATCCGGCTTCCCAGGATACGTCCGCATTGCCCCCCTACGTGCTGGCGCTAAAAGAGCGCCTTGCCTACCTGCCCGAGCAGCAGGTGCTGCGCGTGTTGCGCGCCTATCAGGTTGGCGCAGTGGCGCATGAAGGGCAGACACGCAAGAGCGGTGAGCCCTACATTACCCATCCCATCGCCGTGGCCGGCATCCTGGCCGAATTCGGCATGGATGCGGAAACCATCATCGCGGCGATCCTGCACGACACGCTGGAAGACACCGTGCTGACGCGGCCCGAACTGGCCGGCGAATTCGGTGAGCCGGTCGCGGAACTGGTCGATGGCGTCACCAAGCTGGACAAGATGCGCTTTTCCAGCCGCCAGGAGGCCGATGCGGAAAGCTTCCGCAAGATGCTGCTGGCGATGGCCCGTGATCTGCGCGTCATCCTGATCAAGCTGGCTGACCGCCTGCACAACATGCGCACGCTCGGTGCGAAAGATTCGGAGTCCCGCCGCCGCATCGCGCGCGAAACGCTGGAAATTTATGCGCCCATCGCGCAACGCCTCGGCATGAACAAGATCAAGGCGGAGCTGCAGGATCTGGGCTTTCGTGCGCTGCACCCCGACCGCTACCGCGTGATCAGCGAGCGCATCCGGGCGGCGCTCGGCAATCGCCGCGAGGCGATGAGCCGGATCGAAGGGGCGCTTACCGCGCGTCTGGTCGAAGAGCGCATTCCGGTGCGCGTCGTCGGGCGGATCAAATCACCGTGGAGCATCTATTCGAAGATGCGCAACGAGCACAAAAGCTTTGCGCAACTGATGGATGTGTATGGCTTTCGCGTGGTGACCGACAGTGCCATGAGCTGCTACATGGCGCTAGGCGTGGTGCATGCTTTGTACAAGCCGGTCGATCGCCGTTTCAAAGACTTCATCGCGATTCCCAAGGCCAACGGTTACCAGTCGCTGCACACCGTGCTGCTCGGTCCCTTCGGTGCACCGATCGAAGTGCAGATCCGCACCGAGGAAATGGATTCGGTGGCGGAACGTGGGGTAGCTGCGCATTGGGCTTACAAGACGGAAAGTGGTCCTGCGAACAGCGCGCAGGCGCGCGCGCGCGAGTGGCTCTCTGCCTTGGCCGACAGCCAGGCGAACACACCCTCTGCGGCGGAATTCATCGAGAACGTCAAGATCGACCTGTTCCCGGATGAAACCTATTTGTTCACCCCGCGCGGAGACATTCTCTCGCTGCCGCGCAATGCCACGGCGCTGGATTTTGCCTACGCCGTGCACACCGACGTGGGCGATCATGCCGTGGCGGCGCGCGTGGACAAGAAGCTGTTGCCGCTCCGCGCACGGCTGGAGTCGGGGCAACTGGTCGAGATCATCACGGCGCCTTCGGCGGTACCCAATCCGGCTTGGCTGGAATTCGTGGTCACCGGCAAGGCTCGCACTGCGATTCGCCAGTACCTGAAACATCTGCAGCACGAAGATGCGGTCGACTTTGGCCACCGCATGCTCGACCGCGCGCTCGATGCGTTGGGTACCAGCCTGGATGCCATCCAGCCGGAGGCGTTGGAGAAATTCCTGCATAAGTTCAAGCTCAAGCGCCTGGAAGAGCTACTGGCAGACATTGCGCTCGGCAACCGCATGCCCGATCAGGTCGCCAGCCAGTTGGTGACCTCGCGTGGTGCGTCCGCGCGCGGGGCTGCACCGCTGACCCATCCCGCGGAGAAGATCCACATCACCGGTGCCGAGCGCGGCGTACTGAGCTTCGCCAATTGCTGCCATCCGCTGCCTGGCGACGAGATCACCGGTTACCTGTCGCCGGGCAAGGGTATCGTCGTGCACCGCACCGAGTGCCCGAACATGCTCGAGCTGCGCAAATCGGCGCCGGAGCGGTGCGTAGATATCGAATGGGATCGCGATGTACAGGGCGATTACCGCGCCGAACTGCGTATCGAAGTGATCAATCGGCCTGGCGTGCTCGCCACGGTGGCGGCCGCGATCGCCGCCGCGGATTCCAATATCGAAAACGTGGAATACGTCGAGCGTGATACCTCCGCAGCGACGCTCCTGTTCACCATCGAGGTGAAAAACCGCAAGCATCTGGCCGAGGTCATCCGGCGCGTACGGCGCACGGGCGTGGTGAGCGGGGCGTATCGGTATCCGTTGTAGCGGGCCGTTCTCTCGCTACACTTCCGTTTCTGCATTAGAACGGATGATCCTCATGCCCCGTACCATCATTGCCACCGATAAAGCTCCCGCCGCTATCGGCCCCTATTCGCAAGCCGTGCGTGCCGGCAACACCGTGTACTTCTCCGGCCAGATTCCGCTCGACCCATCCAGCGGCATGCTGGTGGATGGCGACATAAGTACCCAGACCCGTCGCGTGTTCGACAACCTGAAAGCAGTCGCCGAAGCCGCTGGTGGCTCGTTCGAGCAGATCGTGCGCGTGGGCATCTATGTCACCGATCTGGCGAACTTCACGGCGGTCAATGCGGTGATGAACGAGTACTTCCAACCGCCGTATCCGGCACGGTCCACCATCGAGGTTGCCGGCCTGCCCAAGAGTGCACAGGTGGAAGTGGACGCTGTCATGGTGTTGGACTGATCTTTATGCGCGCAGACTGCTGACAGCATTTGTCGGCAGTCCAAATGCGCTCGATCGGCGCGCTCGGTTAGTCTTGCAAGAATGGCCGCCCCGAAATCTCAAACTGCCGTAACGACGACCGACGATCCGGGCAAGCTGCCGGCGACGGCGCTTGGTGGCGTCGGTCCGGCGCTGGTCGAGTCACTGACTCGGCTAGGTCTGCATAGCGTGCAGGATCTGTGGTTTCACTTGCCTTTGCGCTACGAGGATCGCACGCACATCACTGCTTTGGCGGACCTGCATCCGGGCATGCGCGCGCAGGTGGTGGCGACGGTGGAAACCGTCGAGAAAGGATTTCGCTATCGCCCGCAATTGAAAGTGGCGGTGGGAGACGGCGTCATGCACACGCTGTTGCTGCGCTTCTTTCACTTCAACCGTGCGCAGGCCGAACAGTTTCGCGTGGGCGCGCGCCTGCTTTGCTACGGCGAAGTGCGTCAAGGCAACGGCAGCCTGGAAATGGTGCATCCGCAATACCGGCGCCTGATGGAGGATGTCCCGGTCGCGCTCGACGAGCGGCTTTCGCCGGTCTACCCCGCGACCGAAGGACTTGGGCAGAAGCGTCTGGGGAGCGTCATCGACAAGGCGCTGCAGCGGTTGCCTGCCGAAGCGGAGCTGGAACTGATTCCGCCCAAGCTGTGCGCGAAATTCGGGCTTACTTCCCTGCGCGAGGCCTTGTTGTACGTGCATCGGCCACCGCCCGATGCGCGCATGGACCAGCTGATCCAGGGGCGCCATCCTGCGCAGCAGCGTTTGGCGTTCGAAGAGCTGCTTGCCCAGCACATGAGTTTGAAGCGTTTACGCGCGGCAGTGCGCGAGCGGCGTGCGCCGGTGCTGGGTGGCGACGGCATGTTGCGGCGGCGCTGGCTGACGGCACTGCCGTTTCAGCTCACCATGGCCCAGCAGCGCGTCATCCACGAAATCACTACGGATATCTCGCAACCGCGCCCTATGCTGCGCTTGGTGCAGGGCGACGTCGGTTCCGGCAAGACAGCGGTAGCTTGCGCGGCGGCCTTGGCCGCGGTCGAAGCTGGCTGCCAAGTCGCGCTGATGGCGCCGACGGAACTGCTGGCGGAGCAGCATCTGCGCAATTTTCGCCACTGGCTGGAGCCCTTGGGCATCCACGTGGAATGGCTGGCCGGCAAGCAGCAAGGCAAGGCGCGCCAGCAAGCGATGCAGCGGGTGGCCGAGGGCGCGCCGATCGTGATCGGCACGCATGCCCTGATGCAGGAGGGCGTGAGGTTTGCGCAACTTGGGCTGGTCATCGTCGACGAACAGCATCGCTTCGGTGTGCAGCAACGCCTGGCGCTGCGTGACAAGGGGCTGGAAGGCGATGGGGTGCCGCATCAACTCGTGCTGACGGCAACCCCGATTCCGCGCACGCTGGCGATGAGCGCCTATGCCGATCTGGATATCTCTGCCATCGACGAGTTGCCGCCAGGCCGCACACCGGTGCAGACCATTGCGATTTCCAATGCGCGCCGCGCCGAGGTCATCGAGCGTATTCGCGCCGCTTGCCTGGAAGGACGTCAGGCCTACTGGGTATGCACGCTGATCGAGGAATCCGAGCAGTTGCGCGCGCAAGCTGCGCAGGCAGCGCATGCGGAACTTTCACATGCGCTAGACGAGCTTCAGGTGGGCTTGATCCACGGGCGCATGAAACCGAAAGAAAAGCAGGCGGTCATGGATGCCTTCAAGGCCGGCGAATTGTCGGTGCTGGTCGCCACCACGGTTATCGAAGTGGGTGTGGATGTGCCCAATGCCAGCCTGATGGTGATCGAGAACAGTGAGCGCCTTGGCTTGGCGCAACTGCATCAGTTGCGTGGACGTGTCGGACGCGGCTCGGTCGCTTCCAACTGCGTCCTGCTTTATCAGCCGCCATTGGGGCAGCTTGCGCGCGAACGTCTGCAGGTCATGCGGGAAACCAACGACGGTTTCCGCATCGCGGAGAAGGACCTGGCGTTGCGCGGCCCTGGCGAAGTGCTGGGTACGCGTCAGACCGGGCAGCTCAGTTTCCGCATGGCCGACTTGGCGCGCGACGCCCATCTGCTGCCGGCGGTGCAGCAGGTGGGCGAATACATGCTGGCGCATCAGCCCGAGCGTGCAGCGCGCCTGATCGAGCGCTGGATCGGTGGCGCGGCTCGCTATGCAGGCGCCTGAGAAATAGGTAGCTTGAGCGCGATGTTCACCCAGATGGCCCGATATGACGAAACCGCAATTGCTGATTGATACCGATCCAGGCGTAGACGACGCACTTGCCATCCTGATGGCGCACGCCCACGCCGACGTACTTGGCCTCAGCATTGCTGCCGGCAACGTCGGCCTTGGGCACACCACGCGCAATGCGCGGACGCTGGTCGACCTGGTGGGGGCTGCAACGCCGGTGTTTGCCGGCTGTCCGACGCCGTTGGTGCGTCTGCCCGAAGAGGATGCGGCGTTCGTGCATGGCCGGGATGGCCTGGGCGATGTCGGCTTTCCCGAGCCCCAAGCCACGGCAGCGGACGAGCACGCCGCGCTCGCGATACTGCGCATGACGCGTGAACATCCTGGCGAGATAACCCTGGTCGCATTGGCGCCGTTGACCAACCTCGCACTGGCGCTTCGGCTGGATCCTTCCCTGCCGCAGCGCGTGAAGCGCCTGGTGGTCATGGGCGGAGCGGTGACCGGGCACGGCAATACCAGCCGCGTGCCTGCCGAATTCAACGTCGGCTTCGATCCCGAGGCCGCGCACGTGGTGTTCGAAGGCTTCCCGGACTTTGACCTGGTCGACTGGGAACTTACCTTGCGGCATGCCTTCGACGAAGACGAATTCGATCAGTGGCTGGCGGCCGGTGATCATCGGGCCGAGTTCTTCGGCCGGGTATTCCAGGTCGCCCGCGAGACCAACCGCCAGCGTGGGCGGCGCGGCATCATTGCCGCCGACGCGCTGGCCATGGCGGTCGCCATCGATCCTTCCGTCATCAGGCGCAGTGAGCGCCACCGGGTAGGTGTGGAACTGGATGGCCGCCTGACCCGCGGCGCCACCGTGGTGGACTGGGGTGATCGGCTCGGGCGGCAAGCCCAGGCCCAGGTGGTGCTGGAACTGGATCAGCCCAAGTTCGCCGGCATGGTGCGGCGAGCGCTGGGAGCGCTTCAGCCGGCATGACCGGGAAGCTTGACCGGCCCTTTGCGGGGTCGATACAATACCGCTCTTTTCACGCACGCTTTGAGTCCGTCATGAAGCCCGATATCCATCCGAATTACCGTCAGGTGGTGTTCCAGGATCTCTCGTCCGAATTCGCGTTTCTGACGCGCTCGACGATTTCCGCCAAGGACACCATCAAGTGGGAAGACGGCAACGAGTACCCGCTGATCAAGGTGGATATCTCCAGCCATTCGCACCCGTTCTATACCGGCAAGCAGAAGGTTGTCGACGCCGGTGGCCGCGTGGACAAGTTCCGCCGTCGTTACGCGCAGAAGTAAATTCCGCGAACTGCCTCGCGAGGCAGGTCCAAGTATTCGCACAAGGCAGGCCTCGCGCCTGCCTTGTGTTTTTTCACGCCTGTCATAGCGACCATGCGGCGTCGGATTGTTTGTAATTTGATGTGCGATAATAGATGGGATGCATCGCCGCCTTTCCCCCACGTCGATGCGCCTTTCCCTCGCCGGCTGGTTGCCGCTATGCGGTTGCCCCGGTGGCGACCCATGCGTAGGAGGTTTCCGTGTCCGATTCCAAATCCGTCAAGCTGGTTGATGAGTCCAACGGCCGCAGCAGTGAGCTCCCCTTGCTCACCGGCACGCTTGGCCCTGCCTGCATCGACATCGCCCCGTTGTACAAGGACACCGGGCATTTCACCTACGACCAGGGTTACGGCAGCACCGCCAGCACCAAGAGCGCGATCACCTATATCGACGGCGACGAAGGCGTACTGATGTACCGCGGTTATCCGATCGAGCAGCTGGCCGAGAAGTCCAGCTTCCTCGAAGTGGCCTATCTGCTGCTGCACGGCGAGCTGCCGAACAAGAGTCAGTTTGCTTCATTCGAAAACGACATCACGCATCACACGATGATGCATGAGTCGCACAAGAATTTTTTTCAGGGCTTCCATCACGACGCGCACCCGATGGCCATGCTGGCGGCCTCGGTGGCCTCGTTGTCGGCGTTCTATCATGACGATCTGAATGTCGAGAATCCGGAAGACCGCAAGCTCGCCGCGATTCGCCTGATTGCCAAGATGCCGACGATCGCTGCCGCCTGCTATCGCTATTCCATTGGCTGGCCGTTCCGCTATCCGCGCAACAATCTCGAGTACGTCACCCGCTTCCTGCACATGATGTTCGAAGTGCCGAGCGAACCGCTGGAACTCAGCCCGGTGTGTGCCAAGGCGCTGGATCTGCTGTTTATCCTGCACGCCGATCACGAGCAGAACGCATCCACCTCCACGGTGCGCCTGGTCGGTTCCACCGGTGCGAATCCGTACGCGTCGATCGCGGCCGGCATTACCGCGCTGTGGGGTCCGGCACATGGCGGCGCCAACGAAGCCGTGTTGAAGATGCTCGAGGAGATCGGCTCGCCGGACAAGGTGGAAACTGCCGTCAAGCGCGCCAAGGACAAGAACGACAACTTCCGTCTGATGGGTTTCGGCCATCGCGTGTACAAGAACTTCGACCCGCGCGCGAAGATCATCCGCGAGATGTGCCACAAAGTGTTGGCGGAGCTGGGTGTCAACGATCCGCTGCTCGACGTGGCGATGAAGCTGGAAGAGGCCGCGCTGAAGGACGATTACTTCGTCGAGCGCAAGCTGTACCCGAACGTGGATTTCTATTCCGGCATCATCTACAAGGCGCTGGGTATCCCCACCGAGATGTTCACCGTGATGTTTGCCATCGCGCGTACCGCCGGCTGGATCGCGCACTGGATCGAGCAGCACGAAACGCCAGGTTCGCGCATCGGTCGCCCCCGCCAGTTGTATGTGGGTGCAGGCAAGCGCGACTACGCGAGCATCGACAAGCGCTGATCGGCGCCAGCACGCACGCCCCTATGAAAACGCCCGGCGATGCCGGGCGTTTTTACATGTGCCGATTATTTGAGCGCGGCAGCGAGTTTGCGTTCGAATTCATCCTGCTCGTCGTCTTCCTCTGCCAGCATGATCTCCACTGAAGCCAGCGATGCGCGCCGCATCGGCTT
>NZ_DATJMN010000089.1:0-15773 GCF_035508675.1 Dyella sp. | reverse complement strand
ATTTCCACCTGCAGCTCGCGCAGTGATTCTTCATCGCGTGCGCTGGCGATGCGCTTGTACAAGGTCAGGCGTGCATGCACGTCGGGCAGATAATCGTCCGGGATCAGCGCGGGCAGGTGCAGTTCCACTTCGGTTTCGTGCTCGCTGCTCAGGTCGAAATCGGGTACCTTGCCGGATTTCAGCGCACGCACCGCGCGTTCCAGCAGCTCGGTGTAGAGACCGAAGCCGATTTCCTGGATCTGGCCGGATTGCTCGTCGCCCAGCAGCTCGCCGGCGCCGCGGATTTCCAGGTCGTGCGTGGCCAGTGTGAACCCTGCGCCGAGTTCCTCCAGCGACGCAAGCGCTTCCAGGCGCTTCTCCGCATCGGCGGTGATCGCGCGCCGGTCCGGCACGATCAGGTACGCATAGGCGCGGTGATGCGAACGCCCCACGCGGCCGCGCAACTGGTGCAACTGCGCCAGGCCGAACCGATCGGCGCGATCGATGATGATCGTATTGGCGGTCGGGATATCGATGCCGGTTTCGATGATGGTGGTGCACACCAGCACGTTGAAGCGCTGGCGATGGAAATCCGCCATCACCTGTTCCAGCTCGCGCTCCGGCATCTGGCCGTGCGCAATGCCGACGCGCGCATCGGGGATCAGCTCCTGCACTTCGCGCGCGGTGCGTTCGATGCTGTCCACCTCGTTATGCAGGAAATACACCTGGCCACCGCGCTGCAGCTCGCGCTGGAACGCCTCGCGGATCAGCGCCGGCTCCCAGGTGGACACGAAGGTGCGCACCGCCATGCGATGGGCCGGTGGGGTGGTGATCAGCGAAAGATCGCGCAATCCGCTCATCGCCATGTTCAGCGTGCGCGGTATCGGCGTCGCCGTCATGGTGAGCAGGTCCACTTCCGCGCGCAACTTTTTCAGCTGTTCTTTCTGCCGCACGCCGAAGCGCTGTTCCTCGTCGACGATCACCAATCCAAGGTTCTTGAACTTGATATCCGACTGCAGCAGCTTGTGCGTGCCGATGATCACATCGATCTGCCCGTCGGCCAGGCGCTTGAGCGCTTCGTTTACGTCCTTGGTGGAGCGGAAGCGCGACAGCACGTCCACCTTCACCGGCCAGTCCGCAAAACGGTCGGCAAAATTGCGGTAATGCTGCTGTGCCAGCAGGGTGGTAGGCACCAGTACCGCCACCTGCTTGCCCGCAGTGGCGGCGGCGAATGCGGCGCGCAGCGCGACTTCGGTTTTACCGAAGCCCACGTCGCCGCAGATTACGCGGTCCATCGCGCGCGGGCGGGCGAGATCGCCAAGCACGGCATCGATCGCGAGCGACTGGTCGGGCGTTTCCTCGAACGGAAAGCTGCTGCCGAATTCTTCCACCAGTTGGCGATCGATCGGCAGCGATTCACCGCCGCGCGCTTCGCGTTGCGCATAGATCGCCAGCAGTTCGGCCGCGACGTCGCGCACTTTTTCCGCGGCTTTCCTGCGTGCGCGCTCCCACGCGTCGCCGCCCAGCGAATGCAGCGGCGCCAATTCCGGCGCGGTGCCGGAGTAGCGGCTGACCAGGCCCAGCTGCGCCACCGGCACGTAGAGCTTGTCGCCCTTGGCGTATTCGATGACCAGGAATTCGCCGGTCATACCGCCAAGCTCCATCGACACCAGGCCCTGGTAGCGGCCTACGCCGTGATCGACGTGCACGATCGGCGCTCCGGCGGAAAGCTCGGTCAAGTCGCGAATGATCGTGTCCGGATCGCGCGCCGCGCCGCGCCGGCGCCGGCGTTCGGTACGCACGCGCTCGCCAAACAGTTCGCGCTCGGTCAGCACCGTGATGGCGGGCTGCTTCAGCGCAAAACCCTGCTCCAGCGGCGCGATGGTGATGGCCAGCGACTTGCTGTCGGCAAGAAAGGCCGTCCAACTGTCGACGTTGTGCGGACGCAAGCCGACGGCAGCCAATTGTTCCAGCAGTGCTTCGCGGCGACCGGCCGAATCGGCGGCAATCAGCGTGCGCCCCGGATAGGCCGCAATGAAATGGCGCAGCGACGTGCCCGGCTCCTCACCCTTGCGATTGAGCGGAACCTCTGGCGCCGGCTGCGTGCCCGCATCGACGGCGTGTTCATGGCCGCTGGCGACGACTTCCACGCGCAGGCGCTTGTTGAGCTGTTCGCGCAACTGCTCGGGCGAGAGATACAACTCGCCCGGCGGTAGCACGGGACGCTCGATGTCGTGCGCACGTTGATCGTAGCGTTCGGCCGTCTGTATCCAGAACTGCTCGGATGCTTCGTGCGTCCCTTCGCCCAGCACGAGCAGCGCGTTGTCGGCCAGGTAATCGAACAGCGTGGCAGTCTGCTCGAAAAACAGCGGCAGGTAATATTCGATGCCGCCGGGCGTCACGCCTTCCTTCATGTCCTGGTAAAGCGGACAGCGGCGCACGTCGATGGGAAAGCGCTCACGCAGACGGTTGCGGAAGGCCTTCGCCGCGTCGTCCGTCACCGGAAATTCGCGTGCAGGCAGCAGTTCCACTTTCTCCACCTGCTGCTGCGATCGTTGCGTTTCGGCATCGAAGCTGCGGATCGAATCCACTTCGTCGTCGAACAGCTCGATGCGGTACGGCTCGTCCGCACCCATCGGATAGATATCGATCAAGGCGCCGCGCACGGCGAAGTCGCCCGGCTCGGCGACCTGTGGCACATGCCGGTAGCCACACGCTTCCAGTCGGCGCTGCTCGTTGGCCAGGTCGAGCTTCTGCCCTTTGCGCAGCATCAAGCCGGCACCGGCGATATGCGCGCCCGGCGCAATGCGTTGCATCAGCGTCGCGGCCGACACCACCAGCACGCCGCGCTTCACGCTGGGCAGCTGGTAAAGCGTGGCAATGCGCTGCGAAACGATCTCCGGATGCGGGCTGAAGACGTCGTAGGGGAGCGTTTCCCAATCCGGGAAATGCAGCACCGGCAGCGTGCCGGCAAACATGCGCAACTCGTCTTCCAGGGCGTGCGCGCGCTGCGTATCGCGGGTCACCACCACGACCAGGCCGTCGTGCGAGCGCGCGGCCTCGGCCACCAGCAAGGCGCGGGCCGAACCGTGCGGCGGCGTCCAGAAACGGCGCTGCTTGGGACTGGTAGGAAGGGGCGGATGGCTGATTGGGGTCGACATGGGGATCTTGCGTGGGAGGGCGTGGGCAGGGTGCCTGAGCCGTCGAGCGCGCAAGTCTAACGCAGGCCAAGCCTCTCTCCTCAGACGAGGACAGGTAGGCTGGGATGACAATCCCAGCATCGCCATGCACGTTTACGCTGGAATTCGGCTACGCCTCTTCCAAGCCTACGATGACGATGGGCATTCCCATACGTGTCAGAGCTTCAGCCTGATCTGTGCGGTACTGCCTTCGCCCGGCACCATCGTGGCGACGAAACCCAGCTCCTTGCACAGCTGCAGCATCGGACGGTTTTCCATCAGCACATAGCCCCAGATCTCGTCCAGGCCGCGGCGGCGGCATTCGTTGACCAGCCGCTGCATCAGCAAGGCGCCGAGGCCGATGCGCGTCCATTCGTGCTCCACCAGCACCGAGAACTCGGCCGTGTTGGCGGCCCTGTCCACGAAGACGCGGCCCACACCGCGCAGTTCGGCCGGCTTCACCGTTTCGTCGATCAGCACGAACGCCGCTTCCAGTTCCGGGTCGATGCGGCACAGCCGCTGCGCCATCGGCGCGGGCAGTTCCGACATGGCGTGCATGAAGCGGCGGCGCACATCCTGTGCGGGCAGGCGTTTGAAGCAGCGCTGCACGGCGGCGACATCGCCGGGCTCGATGCTGCGCAGGATCAGTTCGCGCCCATCGGCGGTATGCACCACCTCGCCACGCGGCGTGCTGGACAGTGGCGTGGCGGCAGGCGTGAACCGCTCGGGGCTGCGCGGCGGCAGCTCGGTGTGGCGCGGGTAGGCGTCGAAATCGCGGACAGTGCTTGTAGGCATAGTGTCCATACTATAGCGTATTGTTTGCGCTGCAGCATGAACGCTTGTGCCCGCGTTCCGGACTGATTTACGGTTATAAAGCGTGGATTGACGCTAGGGTCTGCCTGAATATGTTGCGATGCGACAAAGTGCCGCCATCGCTAGTCGGCAATATCCGGCTCGAAGAAGCTCCAGCGTATCTCGGCGAACTGCGCCTTCATCGCCCGCTCCACCGTGTTGATCGCCTCGATCAGGCTCAGGTCGTCCGGCGTGCGCTGCATGCGCGCTTTCACCGCCACCATCACGTCCGGCCCCATCTGCAAGGTGATCAGGTTGAGCACCTCGGCCACCTCCGGCTGGTCGTGCAGAAACGCCAGCAGCTCCGCGCGGCGGCGTGGTTCCACCCCCTGTCCGATCAACAGGGCCTTGACCTCGTTGGCGAGCAGCACGGCCACCACCACCAGCAGTACGCCGATGGCGATGGTGCCCAGCGCGTCGAACAGCAGGTTGCCAGTGAGCATCGTCGCCCCGATCGCCAGCGCGGCCACGCACAGGCCGAGCAGGGCAGCCAGGTCCTCGCCGAAAATCACCAGCAACTCGCTGGAGCGCGTTTCGCGAAACCAGCGCCACAGGCTTTGCGCGCCGCGGGCCTGGTTCACCTCGTGCAGGCAGCCATGCATGGAGATGCTTTCCATCACGATGCCGAACAGCAACACCCCCAGCGCCAGCCATGGCCAGCGCAGCGGCTCGGGCTGCGCCAGCTTGTGCACGCCTTCGTAGATCGAGAACAGGCCGCCCACGGCAAACAGCAGCAAGGCCACCACGAACGACCAGAAATACAGCGCGCGGCCCCAGCCGAGCGGATAGTCGTCGGAAGGCGGTTTTTTCGCCTGCCGCATGCCGAGCAGCAGCTGGTTGCCGCAATCGGCCAGCGAGTGGATCGACTCGGCCATCATCGCGCCGGAGCCGGTGATGACGGCGGCTGCCAGCTTGGACAGAAAGATCGCGAAATTGGCGCCTAGCGCCAGCAGGATGGCCCTGAGCGAATTGCCGTGACCGCTCATGGGATCAGCGGATGACCCCTACGCCTACGCCAAAGCTGATATTGGGATGCCCCTTGTGCAGTTCGGCCTGCGTCCAAAGATGCGATTGCGCGACGTTCACCACGGGATACGTGTAAGGCGCCTGATCCACTGCACCCGCGCGCGTACCGCTCAGCTGTCCGGTCAGCGTGACCAGGCTACCGTTCGGATAGTTGAACGCTTCTAGGTAACCAGGAAAAACCGCGATGAAGCGCCCGGTGCCCTGCGCATTCGGTTGCGGGCGTTGTGACGAATCCAGCGGATAGCCCAGGATCTCCATCTCGGTGTGGTCGGGGAAATTACGCACGTTCACGACGCTGCCACCCCAGATCACGGCTGCATGGGCGTATTGCTGCGGCGTTTGCGCCACCTGCGATGGCAGCGCACTGACGGTGCCTGGCGCAGCCTTGTAGATCGGCGCCGGCGCGCAGGCCGTCAGCAGCAGCGCCAGCGGCGCGAACGAGCGGAGCAAAACGGTACGTAGTTGCATGGCGATGTCCTTTCAGCACGAAGCGCTTCGAGCTTAGCGGGGACGCCTGGATTGCGGTAGCGGTCGGGTGTGATGCGAGGGTGAGGCCGGCGTGGCAGCGTCTTGCACCAGCCAGTTGAGGCGCCATGTGGCGGGCTGTCCCTGCGACAGCAGGTGCGCCAGCGCCTGCAGGGGTTCACGCAGCACCTGGTCGAGGTTCCATGGTGCGTTGAGGATCACCATGCCGGACCCGTTCAAGCGCAGCGGCGAATCGTCCGCATGCACCAGCAGTTCCGCCTGCAGCACGCGGCGCGCACCGCAGTGCTGCAGCCAGCGCAGGAACGGCTGCACCTGGCTGCGCAGCTTGATCGGATACCAGATCGCATAGATGCCGTTGGGCCAGCGTTGCAATGCCGTCTTCAACGTGGCTTCGATCAGGCGGAATTCGCTGTCTTGCGCTTCGTACGGCGGATCGATCAACACCAGGCCGCGTTTTTCCTTCGGCGGCAGCAGCGCCTTCAAGGCTTCATAACCGTTGCGGTGATGCACGTGCACGCGGCGATCGTGATGGAACAACTCGCGCAGGCGCGCGGCTTCTTCCGGGTGCAGTTCGCACAGTTGCGCACTGTCCATGGCACGCATGGCGCGCGCTGCCTGCAGCGGCGAACCGGGATACAGCTTCAGGCCGTGCTCGTTGCCGGGCAGCGCCAGCACGCTGTCGAGCCAATGGCGCAGCAGCGCCGGCAACGGGCCTCGTTCGCCGCGCTGCATGTCGGGAAACAGCAGGCGCGCAATACCGTCGCGGTATTCACCGGTCTTGCCGGCTTCCTCGCTGTCGAGCGCATAGCAGCCGCTGCCGGCGTGCGTGTCGATCAAGGCGAACGGCGTGTCCTTCACCTTCAATGCATCGATCAGCGCAAACAGCACGCTGTGCTTGAGGACGTCGGCGAAATTGCCTGCGTGGTAGGCGTGGCGATAATTCATGGCGGTCGGCAGGCTGGGTTGGCGCAGTATAAATCCCGGCCTGCCGTGAAAAGCGCCGTGGGCTGGGATGAAATCCCAGCTTTTTGTGGCTCCTGATGCTGGGATTTCATCCCAGCCTACGCTCAATACGCTACGGTAATCCGCTGCCGTAGTGCGTCGTTCTTCTCCAGCCGATCCAGCAACGCAACCGCGTAGTCGGGCACGCTGATGCGGCTGACGCCCTTGTCATCCTTCAGCAACTGCTCGCCACCGACGCGATAGTGGCCGGTGCGTTCACCGTCCTCGATCAGGGCAGCCGGGCTGATATAGGTCCAGTCGACGTCGGCCTTGCTGGCGCGAAACACTTCCAATGCGCGTGCCTGGGCTTCTGCCTCCGGCTTCCAGGCGGCGGGGAAGTGCGGATCGTCGATCACCTTCACGCCCGGCGCCGTTTCCAGGCTGCCGGCGCCGCCCACCCACAGCAGGCGTTTGACGTTGGTGCCGTTGAGCGTGTCCAGCAGCGTCTGCGCGGTAAGGGGCACTTCGTCGAAATCGCCGCTGCGGCGGGCGGACAGGCTGGCGATCACAGCGTCGGCGTATTTGGCGTACGCCAGCCAGATCGCCGTTTGCTCGACCGTGCCGATCACCACATGCAGCTTGTCATGTTGCTGCTTGAGCCGGCCGGCGTCACGCACCACGGCGGTCACGTCGTGCCCGCGCGCAAGGGCTTCATCGAGAATCGCGTGGCCGATATGGCCGGTGGCGCCGAACAGAACCAGTTTCATCAGGGATCTCCGTGAGGGAAGCGATGGCGCGAAAGCATGCGCTTTTCCCATTGGGTCGATAAGCAGACTGATACGCAATTGACTGTCAAGAAAAGGTTGACAATCATCCCGGCATGGGTCGCGACGTCAATCTCAATCGGCTGGCCGTATTCGTGGCGCTGGTGCGGGCCGGTTCGTTCACCGCGGCCGCAGCGCAGCTCGGTCTGACCAAGGCCATGGTCAGCCAGCACCTGCTGCGCCTGGAGCGCGAACTGGGCGTGACCTTGCTCGTGCGCAGTACGCGGCGGATGGCGTTGACCGAAGCCGGTGCCGTGTTCCATGCCGACTGCGTGCAACTGCTGGAACAGGCCCAGGCCGCAATCGAGCGCATCGGTGATCAACGCAGTACACCAACTGGCACGCTGCGCCTTACCACCTCGACCGATTACGGTACGGCGGTCGTCGCGCCCGGCCTGGCGGCATTCCGGCGCCTGCATCCGTCGCTGCAGGTGGATCTGGTGATCGACGACCAGATCAGCGACCTGATCGCCGAGCGCTTCGACCTGGCCATCCGCATCGGCTGGCTGCGCGATTCCAATTTGCGCGCCGTGCGGCTGGGCAGTTTTCGCCAGCTGATTGTGGCCGCGCCTGCGTACGTGGCCGAACACGGCGCGCCACGCCGGCCGGAAGATCTCGCCACGCATGGCTGGATCGCGATGTCCGCGCTGGCCACGCCCTTGCGCTGGACCTTTACCCACGGCAACGGCAGCCGCCGCATCGTGCGCATGCGCCAGGTGATGCAGGCGAACAACGCCGCAGCGATTCGCGCCCTGGTGCTGGCCGGAGCCGGTATCTCCGCGTTGCCGGATTACCTGGTGCAGGAAGACGTCCAGGCCGGACGCCTGCAGGTGCTGCTTGCGCCATATCGCTTGCAGGAAGGCGGCATCCACGCGGTATATCCGGACCCGCAGCCACCAGCCAAGGTGCGCGCCTTCATTGATTTCATGCGGGAGCGTTTGGCGAAGCGCTAGTTGGCTGCAAATCTGACATGGCGATGGGGCGCCCAGTCAATCCAGATTGTGGCTCTCCGCCGTACCCAGCAACTCCGCCTGCACCGGCGCCTGCTCCTTCCGATGCAGCAGCGGATGCGCAAACACCGCCGCCAGAATCACCGCCACGCCCGCATAGAACCAGCCATCCAGCTGCCGTTGCTCGCCCAGCAGCAGCATCGCCAGCACGATCGCGTACACCGGTTCCAGGTTGGTGATCATCTGCATCGCAAACGCGCTTACGTGCCGTAATGCCACCAACGCCAGGGAGAACGGCAGCAGCGTGCAGCCGAACGAGAGGATCAGCAGTAGTACTGCATCATGCAGGTCGGGAATCGGAAAAGTCGGCCCCGCATGCGGCAACCAGGGTGCGAGCAACGCCAGGAACACCGCACCCGTACCCAGTTCGATGCAGGTCACCGTCAACGGATCGGCATGATCGACCATGCGCTTGTTGAGCGAGCCGAACAGCGCTACGAACAACGCCGATACCACGCCCACCGCGATGCCGATGCGCATATGTCCCGGCACGCCGCCGGCGACCATCGCCACGCCGGGCACTACGGCAATGGCGATCAACAGCTCGCGCGGGTCGAAACGCCGCCGTGCGACCCATGGTTCCACGAACGCCAGGAACGCCGGCCCTAGTGCAATGCAGGTGGCGCCCACCGAAGCATTGGCAAGCTTGATCGCCGCGTAGAACGTCAGCCAATGCAGCGCCACCAGCATGCCGATGCCCGCGTAAGCCAAGCGCAGTTTCATCGGCATGTTGCGCAAGCCGCGGCGAACCCTTGGCATCAACAGCAGGCTGCCGCCCACCAGCAACATGCGCCAACCCACCAGCGCGGTCGCCGGCAGCGTGATCAGCTTGCCGAGGATGGCGGTGAAGCCCCACAGCAAGACGCAGAAGTGGATTTGCAGGCGGGCCTTGGTGAGGGGCTGCATGGGCGCGGGCGCAGTGGGGACGTGCGCATTCTAGCCGCAGGCAACGCCGTAGGCTGGATGAAATCCCAGCGCCGCTTATTTCACGCTCCCCGGCGGCGGCGCCTGGCGAAGCTTCGTCAACACCTGCTGGCATTCGTTATGCTGGTCATGGCTGGGCACGATCACCGCCAGCAAGGCCGCAGCGGGCGCGGCCAATACGGCCAGCGCTGCGGCACCACCGCCCCGCAACAGCAACGGGCCGGGCTGCACGCCGACGTCGGGGTTCTTGAAGGTGCCTTTTACGTAGAGCGGCGAGCGCAGCGAAAATACGCGTAGCCCTTTCGTATGCGGCACCACCTTCAAATCCAGGTGCTCGTTGCTGAAGTTGATCGTGCCGCTCATGTTGACGGTAGCGTCGGAGGTGTCCAGCACGAACAGGCGGCTGGTGAACACGCCGTTGTCGCCAGTCATGTCGGCCGCGGCGCAATTTATCTTTACGGTCTGGTCACCGAACAGTTTGCGGACCACCACGTTGGCGACGTTCAAGCCGGCCATTTCCAGCAGCGTCTTGCTGATGGCGCCGTTGTTCATCAGCATCTTCACTTCGCCGCTGGCGTTGCCGAGCATGCCGGAAACCGAGCTGCCGGAGCCGTTCAAGCTGATGTCGCCGTTGAGTTCGCCGAAGCTGCTCTGCATGGACTGCACGGTGGGGAACATTTGCTTGAGCTGCAGATGGCGTGCGCGTAGGTCGAGCGCCGTACGCACCGGCTGGGTATTGCTGTCCAGCTGCACATTCCCGTCGAGCGTGCCGCCGGCCACGCCCGCATGCAGCGGGTCGAGTTTCAGCACGCCTTTGTCCAGGCGAATGCGCGTGCTGACTGCACTGATCGGCAGCGAATTCGGTCGTTCGATGCGGACCGCTTGGAAGGTGACGTCGGCATCCATGGTCTGCAGGCGGTTCGTATGGAACTGCTCCACCGGCAACACCTTGTTCTTTGGCTGCGGGGTGGTGTCGCCACGTTGTTCTTTCTGCGCCTCGCTGCCCGCGCCCACCAGCGCGCCAAGATCGGCGAAACGCAGCAGCTGCGAATGCAGGTCCCCGGTCAACTTCATGCGCGGGCCGCCGGTGGTGAGCTGGACATTGCCGCCCAGATCGCTTTCGCCCATGCGCCCACGAAAATCGCGATAAGTATAATGGCCACCCTGCAGGTGCACTTCGGCCGACAGGTGGCCTTCGGTGGCAAACGGCGGCGTATCCGGCAACGGTATGCCCAGGATGGGATAAAGCTTCGCCATGCTGGCGCCGGCAAACCATACGCGCATATTCAGCGCGGCCAAGTGCATGGGATCGGTCAGCGTGCCGACCAGGGCGATCTTGCTGGTATCGATGTGTACGCGCGCCTCGATCGGAAACGGCTGGGTCGTGCTCTCCAGGGCGAGCACCGCGCCGGTCTTGCCGCTGCCGCTGACCGGCGCGTCTTTGTAGGTACCGGTGACGGTCCAGGCGAACTGGTAAGCAGTGCGTTCAGCGTGGCTGGAAAGATCCGGCTGGGTCTTGGCACCGTTCACAACCTTGCCCACATCGTGTCCCACATCCGCACGCGCTGCACTGGTGGCCTGTGCTACCACCTGGTCATAGGGGATCGCCCGCTGCAGCGGATTGATGACGATCTGCAATTTCGAGTGAGTTTGGGCGTCGTCCAACGCCACCTGGCCTTTATCAAGGCCGACAGTGTCCAGCGTGAGCTTCCAACTGGAGGGTTGCTGGTGTTGCGGCAGGGTTAGCTGCCAGTTGGCCTGGCCCTGGCTGTTGCGTTCCAGATCCAGATGCAGGCCCACCAGTTGCACCGACGGCACGTAGATGTGATGCAGCAACAACGGCAGCGGCGAGATGCGGCCTTGCAACGCATCCAGTTGCAACAGCTGCGGCTGCTTGGCCCAGGATGGATTGCCGATGCGGATGTTGCGCACGGTGAAGGTCGGCCACGGCAGCACGCTGCGCAGGCCGCTCTCGCCCGGCTGGCGCTGCCAGGCTGCGGTGATGTCGCCGTCGATCGTGAACGGCTTGCCGATCGCCGCGCTGACCTTGTCCTCAATGGTCGGCTTGAGCCGGTTCCAGTTGAACAGCGCCACGAACAACACCAGTGCGATCACCAGCACCAGCAGCACGCCCACGATCCACGCCAGTATTTTCAGACTGAGCCGCATCGCTCCCGGCCTTTGCGGTTGCCGCGCCCAACTAACTACGAGCGAGGCGAAGAGGGCGTGTAGTTTTTGTGTTCACGCCAAGGGCAAACTCATCCATGCCCGGCATTCGCCGCAGGCGCCGAACGCACCGGCACATCGATGTTGCAGATGCCGACTTTCCCGGCCGGCACGGCGTAGAACGCATCGTGGCGGTTGCGCTTGGCCTCGACGATGGCGGCGAAGCTGGCGCTGTCGGTGCGTAACACTTCAAGCTTCTCGCGCTGTGCCGCCGGCAGATCGGCGGCCAGTTTCACCGACAGGATCGGTACGCGTTGTGCCGCCTGCGCGTAGAACCCGAGCGGCCCGCTGCCGCGCGGCAGCGCCGACAGGTATGGCATGCCTTCCAGCACGCGCCCGGCGATCGCCAGGTTGCGATCGATCTGCCGCGGCGCCTGGCCAATCGCCACATACAAGGAACTGCCATTGCCGCTGTCCGGCGCCACGTCGCGCGCCACGCCGACCATGCCGTAGCAATGCACCAGCCATTCGCGCCCGCTGGCTGGATCACGCGCAACGGGAAAACCCTCGCTGAAACCTACCTGCGGCGCATACACGTCGCCATCGGGCAACGGCGTCCACGGCAGCTTGGCATCGATTGCACGCGTGTACTCCGGCGGCAAGGTGCGCTTGGCGCTGCCCAACGGCTTGAGCTTGCTCTTGTCGCCGCTGTCGTCGTCATTGGGATCGCCCCATTGCGTAACGAAGTTGTCCTGCACGCGAACGATCGCCAGCCCGTCGAAATAATGTTCGCGCACCAGCGTGCGGATATTGGCGGCATGCAGCGGCGTGAAGTCGGGCGCCAGTTCGATCACCACGCGGCCCTGCGGCAACTGCATGTAGAGCAGGTTGGCTGGATCGGGCGTGCGCCATTCACTCGGCTTGGATTTGGCGATGAGTTCTGCCGCAGTAGGCGTGGCTTTGGGCGTTTCCGCCAAAGCTGGCAACGCGAGCAGGCCCAAGGCGATAAGCAGACCGGCGTGAAGGCGGCGCAGGCGCATAAGCGGTTTCCCCGGAAAGGTCGGCTGCGTGACGGTAGCAGAGACATCTGGCGCTGCGTAGTCCTGCCTGGGCGAGGCATGCAGCGCCGATGGAATCATCAGCCATTGGCGACATAATTTTTGCCTGCGTGCTGTGCACCATGTACGGATCGCGCGTTGCGCGCTTTGCGTTCCCTCCGACCTTCGCCAGAATGAAAAGGACAAAACCATGTCGCTGACCCGGCAAGGAGCAGCACGTTGAACGCTATTTCCCCTTCACATCGCGTTGTCATCATCGGCGCCGGTTTCGGTGGCCTGGAAGCCGCGCGGCGGCTGGGTCATCAAGCGGTGGACGTCACCGTGATCGACCGCAGCAACCATCACGTGTTCCAGCCGCTGCTCTACCAGGTGGCGGGCGCGGCGCTAGATATTTCGCAGATCGCCTGGCCGATCCGGCACGTGCTGCATCGCTTCAAGAACGTCACCACGCTGATGGCTGAAGTCAACGGCGTGGATGCCGCCGGCAAGACCGTACAGCTCACCGATGGCACGCGCATACCGTACGACAGCCTGGTGATTGCCACCGGCTCCACGCATGCCTACTTCGGCCATGACGAATGGGCGCAGTTCGCGCCGGGGCTGAAAACCCTCGGCGACGCGCTGTCGATCCGACAACATCTGCTGACGGTGTTCGAACAGGCGGAGCGCGAACCTGATCCAGTCAAGCGCCAGCAACTGCAGACCTTCGTGGTGATCGGCGCCGGCGCCACCGGCGTGGAACTGGCCTGCACCATCGCCGAGCTTGCACGCGAGGAAATGCCCGGCGACTTCCGTCGTCTCGATACGCGCAAGGCGCGCGTCATCGTGGTGGAAGCCGCGTCGCGCGTGCTTGCCAATTTTCCGGAGAGCCTCGCCAGCTACGTGCAGCAGACCATGGAACAGCTCGGCGTCAGCGTGCTGCTGAATTGCCCGGTCACCGAATGTCATGCCGACGGAGTCGTCTGCAAGGACCGGCGCATCGAGGCCGGCGCCGTGTTCTGGGCGGCGGGTGTGCGCGCCTCGCCGGCAGCGCTATGGTTGAACGCGCCGGCGGACAAGGCCGGCCGCGTGAAAGTGCAGCGCGATCTCACGGTCCCCGCGCAGCCGGATGTTTTCGTGATCGGCGACACCGCCCTGGTCGAACAGGAAAACGGCAAGCCGGTGCCGGGACTTGCTCCTGCTGCCAAGCAACAGGGCCGCTACGTCGCCGAGGTGATCAAGGCGCGCTTGCGCAAGCGTCCTGCGCCGGGCCCGTTCCACTACCGCAACTACGGCAACCTTTCCACCGTCGGCAAGAGCACGGCGGTGGTGGATTTCGGGCGGGTAAAACTGCGCGGCCGCCTGGCATGGGTGATATGGGCGCTGGCCCACATCTACTTTTTGATCGGCGTGCGCAACCGCCTGCTGGTGGCCTTGAACTGGTTGTGGCTGTACATGAAAGGTGAGCGTGCGGCGCGGATCATCATCAGCCGAAAGAGCTAGCCCAAGGCACTAACTTAAAAAAATTCGCTCAAGCGAAGTGGGCATCTGGATCATCGCGACAAACGGTTCCCTCCCCTGCGAAGTAGGGGAGGGCTAGGGTGGGGTACGAGCGTAGCGAGCGGCGGAAGCTCCAACTTCACCACCATGTGGTTCTCGCGATCAGCCCGGATGCTGGGATGAAATTCCAGCATCCGGAAGCCCGCCGAAGCTGGGATTTCATCCCAGCCTACGATGAGGGCGCGCGCGTTAGGAGCTGCTCAGAACAGCTCCGTACTCAATGTCAAATACCACTGCCGTGGCGCGCCCACGAAATACGTCGGCGACGATTCCGCCGCCGAAATCGTCATGCTCGACGGCAGCATCAAATAACGCCGGTTGAGCAGGTTCAGCGCATTGAGCGCGATCGTCGGCTTGTGCAGCACGCCGAAGTCCGGCAGTTCGTAGCTGGCGCTGCCGTTCATGGTGAAGTTCGACGACACGCGTTCGGTGTTGAGGAAATCGCCGTATTCGGAACCGGTGAACTTGCCGTTGAGGTTCAGCGTCAAGCCGTTCGCCGAATAGCGTGCGCCCAGGTATGCCATGTTGCGCGGCGTGCCGGGGAATTGCTTGCCCTGGGTGGCGTAGAACGCGGCGGCGGTATCGGTGGTGGCGGGCAGGTTGAGATCCTGCTCCACCTTGGCCTGCGTATAGGTGTAGGAGCTGTACAGCGTAAAGCCGTGCCCCAGGTCCAGGTTGCCTTCGGCATTCACGCCGGCCATGCGCACGCGGCCGGCGTTGATGTAGTAATTGATGAAAGTGTCAGGGTCCAGGCCCACCGCCGTGCGGTTGCCCATGTTGGCCAGGTAGGCATCGGTGTGGAGCGTGAGCGGTCCCTGGGTGAAGCGCCAGCCGATCTCGTTGGACCATGCGCTTTCGGGCAGCGGCGCCGGCAAGCCGATCCGCGCATTGCCGAAGGTGGAAGCGTCCGGCGGTGCACGGAAGGTGCGCGTGATGCTGTAGTAGAACTGGTTGCTGTCATCCAGTTTCCACGACACGCCTGCCGTCGGCAGGAAGCGATGGTAGCGATCGTCGGAGTTTTGATAAGACGTCCAATCGGCCGGATCCGGATTGCCGGGATACAGCACGAACTGATTGGCGCGCTCGGTATGCAGATAGGCCACCCCGGCGTTGAAGGTCCAGGCGTCGCTGGGTGTCCAGGTGTCCTCCACGAACAGCTTCTTCACCGTCGTGACATCGTATTCGGAATAGTTTTTCCAGATCTGTCCGTTGCTGTACGTAAGCAGGTTCTGGTCACCCCACACCGACGACGGTGCGCCGGTTTCCGGATCGACATAAGCACCGTCGATGTATTCCAGCTGGCGCGAGCGCTCGTACCACAGGCCCCAGTCGAGCGTGTCATCCAGCCCCAGTTCCAGCGTGAACTTCGCATTGATGCCGGGGCGATACGTGATGGGCCGGTACGCCTCGTACACGGTGTATTGGCCATCGGCGAACTGATTGGCCTGCACCACCGGTTGACCGTTGCCATTGAACTGCAGTGGCAGGAATCCGCCGAAGCTGCCGTTGCCGTCACCGAATTGGAAGTAGGGAATCACCGAGAGCGAAAGATTGCTGCCGAACTTGAATTCGCCATCCAGGCTGGCCACCCACGATTTGAACGGGTTCTGGAACAAGCGGTAGTAGTTGACCTGGGTGAGCGTGGCAGGGTCGCTGTAAAGCGCACTGGCCGGAAAGCCGCCGCTCGGCGTCGGCGTCCAGCTTGTGCCGTAGTCGTAGCTGTAGCCGTATTGCGCCGCCTCCGCCTTGGTCAGCGCCGCGTAAAAATAGTTATGTTCGCGATTGAGG
>NZ_DATJMN010000088.1:0-20031 GCF_035508675.1 Dyella sp. | reverse complement strand
GGCGCCCAGGGTGGCGACGTGCAAGCCGTCGTTCGGCATGGCCGTACCGCCGCGGGCACCGGCCTGATGATCAACTCCTCCCGCGCGATTCTGTATGCCGGCAACGGCGAGGATTTCGCCGACGCGGCGCGCAAGGCGACGCGCGATCTGCGCGATAGCATCAATCGCTATCGGCAGGATTGAGCCGCCTGCTTCACCGGTTTCCAGCCCTCCCCCGCTCAACCGCAGTGTGTCAGTATCACGCGCGGAAATCGGCAATGTGCCGGTTGAGGAATCCTCAAGAGGGAACGTATGCGGACGTTGAATGGGTGGGCTCGGGAAGCAGTCTCAAATTCTTGCGTTTTCTTGTATCGGGCCATGATGGCAGCAGGTTTGGCCGTGGCAGCGCTGGGTGCGGCGCCACGCGCTGAGGCCGCCAGCCCCGATCCATCGCTGGTATCGAAAATCGATGCGGCCACGTTCGAAGTGGTGATTCCGCGAGCGGTGGACGATCCGCTTACCTACGAAAAACCGCTGCCGCTCGATCTGCTGCCGTACGAAGAGCGTACCGACAAATATTTTTCCGTCGGCACCGCGTTTTCGATCGGGCACAACCATTACGTCACCGCCGGCCACGTGCTGCTTGCCGCCGTCGGCGACCTCACCGGCGCGCCCGCGCTGCGCGACGCCAGCGGTCACGTGTACGCCATCGACAAGATCGAAAAATTCTCCCTGCAGCAGGACTTCGTGATGTTCTCGCTGAAGGAGCCACCGAAGGGCAATGCGGCGCTGGCCACCAACACCAAGCCGGCCTTGAACAGCGTGGTGTACGCGGTCGGCAACGCACTGGGCACCGGCGTGGTGATTCGTGATGGCCTGTATACCTCCGACACGCCGGAGGACGAAAATGGCCGCTGGAAATGGATGCGTTTTTCCGCCGCGGCGTCGCCCGGCAACAGTGGCGGCCCGCTGCTCGACCAGAACGGCAAGGTCATCGGCGTCGTGCTGATGAAGTCGCCCAATGAGAACCTCAACTATGCGCTACCGATCGGCGAAGTACTGAAAGCGCCGGATAACGCGGCAGTGATGGACAAGCGCATCACTTATCAGCTGGATGTGGTGGAAGACACCCAGACCAGCACCTTCAAGGCGCAATTCCCCTTGCCGGCCAGCTACGCGGATTTCAGCGCCACGTACCTGAAGCTGCTTTACGCCCAGGGCGACAAGCAGTTGAAACAGCTGTTGCAAGCAGAGGGCAACGATCTGTTCCCGCACGGCACCGGCTCCAACCACATCCTGCACGAGACGCCCGCACTCAGCCTGTTTCCTGAATTGATCGTGCGCAACCGCAGCGGCCAATGGGCGTATAGCGGCCGCGAATACAATCGCGTGCCGCTCAGCGGCAATGGCTACGTCGCCAGCGGCCTGGTCGGCCACAACTTCCTGGTCCATCTGCGCCGCCCCGACGACATGAAGGCGGCCACGTTCTACAACGATCCCAAACAGATGATGGATCTGATCCTGAAGACCGGCTTCTGGACGCGCGCCATCGGGCCAGAAAAGATCAAGATCATCTCGCTGGGCAATCCCGCCAGCAGCACGACCTATACCGATAGCTGGCAGCGCCATTGGAAAGTGTTCGTATGGTCGCTGCCGTACATCAACGGACAGATGGCCGTCTTCGCGCTACCGGTGCCGGATGGTTACGCCATCATGATGCGCATGACGCCTTCCATGGGCACGCACGACAGCGTGGCCGACATGACGGCGCTCACCGATTTCTTCAACGTCGACTACGGCGCCACGCTGGCGCAGTGGAAGGAATTCCTGGCCGACCCGTCGCTGCTGCCCGACGTGCTGAAGGATGCGCACATCGACTTCGAATACGGCAAGCAATTCAGCTACGACGGCAGCAACATCGCCTTCAGTTATCCCTCCACACTGCAGTCGGTCGCGCCGGACACCTTGCTTGCGGTGGGCGCGGGCTATTACCAGGACCACGGCAAATTTACGCTGCAGACCGGGGTAATCCAGATCCGCAAGAACATCACCGACCCCGACCGCATCAGCATCAAGCGCCATATCGCGCCCAGTCCCGACCTCGACGACAACTTCAAGGAAGCCTGGGGCAAGCTGCAGCATAAGCAGCATCCGTTCGACGCAGTGCCGTACAACGACGGCGACGAGATGGATATCGCCACGGTGATCAATGCGCCCGACGGCGATGCGACGACCGAGTTGTACACCGCCTTCTATGGCACGCAGGGAACGCACAAGCCTGAAGCGATGAAGGCGAAACTGAGGCTGTTGACGCAGCAGTTCCGGGTGAAATCACACTGAGGCGAATGCCGGAGCCTGCGCGTTTCGGTTCATTCGCACTCTCCTCATCTTTATTTCCGATAATGACGAGCCGGCTCGCCAAGCCGGCTTTCCATGACCCCATAAGGATCGACGCGTGAGCTTGTGGTTCCTGATTTTCCTGAGCGTGCTGCAGGGCGTAACCGAACTTTTCCCGGTCAGCAGTCTTGGCCACACCTTGTTGGTTCCGGCGCTGTTCGGCATGCACATCGACAAGCATGCGCCGCAACTGATTCCCTTTCTGGTGGCCTTGCACCTGGGCACGGCGCTGGCGCTGCTGGGGTATTTCCGTCATCGCTGGGTGGCCTTGATCCGTGGCTTCGCCGCTTCGCTGGGCGGGCGCCGCAACGACGAAGGCCACATGATGTGGGCGCTGATCATCGGCACCATTCCGGCCGGCATCGTGGGCCTGGTGCTGGAGAAGCGGCTGGAGCTGCTGTTCAAGGATCTGCGCATCGTCGCCGTGGCGTTGATCGCCAACGGCGTACTGCTGTGGCTGGGCGATCGCCTGGAGCGCACGCGCCAGCACAAGGCGCCGGAGAAACTCAATTTTCGCCAGGCGTTCCTGGTCGGCCTGGCGCAGATCGGCGCGTTGATCCCGGGTTTTTCCCGCAGCGGCCTCACCATGATCGCCGGCTACGCCACCGGACTGGACAAGGAAAAAGCGGCCGAATTTTCCTTCCTGCTCGGCACGCCGATCATCCTCGCCGCCGGCGTGCTGGAAATTCCCAAACTGTTCAAGGCACCGGAGCAATTGGGCAACGCCCTGCTCGGCGGCGTGCTGACGGCGATTGCAGCATGGCTCAGCCTGCGCTTCCTGATGCGTTACTTCGAAGGCCGCGGGCGCCTGTCGACGTTCGGCACGTACTGCGTAGTTGCCGGCGCGGTGTTCCTGGGTTGGTTCCTGCTGCACCCTCAGCCGACCTGAAGATGCTTGCCAGGACGGCCGAGCGGCTTATCCCGGCGGCTCGGCCGTCCAGCGCGCCGCCACGAAATCGATGAACGCGCGCGTGCGCGCGGGCAACTGCTTCGACGGCGACCATACGATGTGCAAGGGCAGCCCCGGCAGTTGCCAATCTTCCAGCACGGTTTCCAGCCGCCCCTGGTCCAGCAGGTGGCGCACTTGCCATAGCGCAGCCACGCCGATACCCAGCCCGGCCACGACCGCCGCATTGCAAGCCGCCGCATTGTCGGCGCTGAAACGCCCGCGCACGTCGACCGCTTGTTGGCGGCCTCCGCGGCGATAGTCCCAACGTTGCGGCACCTCCGCCGTGCGGCGCACGATGCATGCATGCTTGCGCAGATCGGCCGGCGCGCGCGGACGGCCGTGACGCGCGAAATAACCGGGCGCCCCGATCGTCACCATCCGCAGCATACCCAGCTGGCGCGCATGTAACCGGCTGGCGGGCAGTTCGCCGAGCCGAATGGCTGCGTCCAGTTTTTCGCGTTGCAGATCGGCACGCTGATCGGCCACTACCAGTTCAACCTGCACCTCCGGATAACGCTCCATGAAAGCGGCGATCACCGGCACCAGATAGGGCGCGCTGAATTGGGTGGAACCGCCGACGCGCAGCGCGCCATCGATGTGCGCGCCATGCGCCGCCAGTTCCGAACGAGCCAGGTCGATGTCGGCCAGCGCTGCCTTGATGCGCGCATGAAACGCCAGCCCCGCCTCGCTGGGTTGCGCGCGGCGGGTCGTGCGCTGGATCAACTCCACGCCCAGTTCGTTTTCCAATGACGCCAGCGCGCGGCTCACCGCCTGCAGCGAGCGCTGCAGATGCCGCGCAGCAGCGCTGAGATTGCCCTGCTCCACCACGGCAATGAAAACGCGGTAATCGTCCAGGCTGGCCATGCTGATTCTCCCGTTTTCCGGAATGATCCTTCCATGTTATCGGTGATTCTCCCTTCTGTCGCCATTGTAGAAAATGGCCGCCATCCACCTTCCGGAGCGCCATGCCATGTCCAACTCGCATCCAGCAGTCATCGATGGTCAACTCGCCGGCATCGAACCGAATCGACCGCTCGCGGCCTTGAACGCCTTCTACCGCGCGTTCAATCAGCGTGATCTCCCTGCGATGGAACAGCACTGGTGGAACGACGAAGCGGCTGCGATGAGCAATCCGCTCGGCGGCATCGCGCGCGGCTGGCCGGCGATCCGCGCGGTGTATGCGCGCATCTTCGGCGGCAGCGCGCTTGTACAGGTGGAATTTCATGATTACACGCTGCACGAAGCCGGCGACATGTTCTATGCCGTAGGCCGCGAGCGCGGCACGCTGGTGCGCGGCGACACGCGACTGCCGCTGGCGATCCGCACCACGCGCCTGTTCCGGCGCATCGACGGCGGCTGGAAACAAGTGCATCACCACGGCTCGTTCGAAGACCCGGCCTTGTTGGCCGCGTATCGTGAGGCCGTGCGATGAGCGGCGCCACGGCACCGCGGGCTCCTGTTCGTTTGTTTGCCGTGGCGACCGCCGTGATCGTGCTGAGCCTTTATCAGGCGCAGCCCTTGATCGGGATGATGACGCATACCCTGCACCTGTCGCCGGCGGTGGCAGGACTCATCGCCAGCATGACGCTGCTTGGCTATGCGTGCGGCTTGTTCCTGCTGGTACCGTTATGCGACGTGTGGGAGAACCGTTCGCTCGTTCTCGCCACGCTGTTCGCCAACACGCTGGCGTTGCTGCTGGCAGCCTGCCCCATACCGGCGGCCGCATTTCTGCTTGCCAGCGGCCTGACCGGCTTCACCGCATCGGCGATTCAGATGTTGATACCCATGGCCGCAGCGATGGTGCCGGCGGCACGGCGCGGACGCGTGATCGGCGACATCATGAGCGGCCTGATCCTTGGCGTCTTGCTCTCACGCCCGCTTGCGAGCGTCGTCGGCGGATATTGGGGATGGCGCGCCAGTTATCTGGTGCTGGCCGCCGCGGTGTGCACGCTCACCATTTCTTTAGCCAGGACGCTGCCACGCCGACGACCAACCCATCGTGGCCGCTATGTCGCGTTGCTGTCTTCCATGGCAGGCTTGTTGCGCGAAGAGCCCCTACTGCGCCGGCGCGCTTTTGCAGCCGCGCTTTGCTTTGCCGCGTTCAATGCGTTCTGGAGCACGGTTGCATTGCGCTTGTCGAATGCGCCCTTTGCATTGGGCGCCAATGGCATCGCCTTGTATACGCTGGTGGGCGTGAGTGGCGCATTGGCAGCCCCCTTCGCTGGAAGGCTGGGCGATCGTGGCCTTGACCGCATCGGCACGCAGATGGCGCGCTTGGCGGTCATGCTCGCCATCGCATTGGCCTGGACGGGCGGCGTATTGGCTACGCATCTCTCATCAGGGCTATCGCTGAGCCTGTTGGTGTTGGCGGCGATCCTGCTCGATGCTGGCACGATTGCCGATCAGGCGCTGGGGCGGCGTGCAGTGAATCTGCTGCGACCGGAGGCGCGGGGACGAATCAATGCCTTGTTCACCGGCATCTTCTTTATCGGCGGGGCGGCAGGCGCTGCTATCGCCGGCGTGGCTTGGGCATACGGGGGATGGAATGGCGTCTGCGCCATCGCAACCATGTTCGGCGTGACGGCTGCCGTTTATGGCTTGTGCGAAAGCGGCGCCACCGTACTAAGCGTTAGCGAAGAATCCTGACGATCGCTTAGGGATGCTCTGATTTAATCCACCGCAGGCCGCTGCGACCTACGCTGAATTAATCAGGCATCCCTAGAGTCTGTCTAGAGGTTCTTACTCGTCGGCGCTCGGGTCCATCCCCGGAAACAGCACCTCGGTAAACCCGAACTTGGTGAAGTCGGTGATACGCGACGGATACAAGCGCCCGATCAGGTGATCGCATTCGTGCTGCACCACGCGTGCATGAAAACCTTCCGCCGTGCGATCGATGCGTTCGCCTTTCGGATCGATGCCTTCGTAGCGGATCAGCGAATAGCGATTCACCGCGCCACGCAGGCCAGGCACGGAAAGACAGCCTTCCCAGCCTTCCTCCATGTCCTGCGACAACGGCGTAATGACGGGATTGAGCAGGATGGTTTGCGGTACCGGCGGTGCATCCGGATAACGCTCGGAACTTTCGAATCCGAAAATCACCAGTTGCAGGTCCACCCCGATCTGCGGTGCGGCAAGGCCGACACCACCGGCGGCATGCATGGTTTCGAACATGTCGGCGATCAGCGCATCGAGCTCGGCACTGCCGATCATGTTGTCAGGTACGGGCGGCGCCACGCGCAGCAAACGCGGATCGCCCATCTTAAGAATCTCGTGGATCATGCCAACCTCGCGCAACGAAGCTCAGAACGCCTAGGTGGATGGTAAAGCGGGGAACGCAAGCCTTCCACACGGCCCACTGCCAAGTCTGCGGCTACAGGCGCACCGACATCCGGACGCCGGTCGCGTGCAGCGCGCACGCCGCTGGCTTTGGCCTGTGTTGCACGACGACCTGACCGCCCGGTCAGGCCAGGCACGAACCGCCCGGCGCTCGCTTTCTGCCCATCGCCGTGCCTACTCGTCGGCAGCACGATCTTCGGCGTATCAGCTATTGACCCACGGCGCTGACAGGACGAACCTAGGCGGCAGACAGCGCCCGCGCGGATCGGACGGTACTGTTTACCGCAGCCATGTTGCGCTGCCGAACCCCTCGCGTGGGTGACATGAAGTCCTGTACTGGAGAGCTTTCATGGTAGCCACCGCAACGAGGCCCATCGGTATCGTCGGCAAGATCGTCTGGGCTCTTATCGCCGTCGTCGGCGCTGCCTGCCTAGGCGTGATCGCCTTGCGCCGAGGCGAACCGATCAACGCCATCTGGCTGGTGGCCGCCGCAGTCGCGATCTTCCTGATCGGCTATCGCTTCTACGGCAAGTTCATCGAACACAGCGTGCTGCAGATGGACCCCGGCCGCGCGCCGCCTTCGGTCTTGCACAACGACGGACTGGACTACGTACCGACCGACAAGTGGGTGGTGTTCGGCCACCACTTCGCGGCGATTGCCGGCGCAGGTCCGCTGGTAGGCCCGGTGTTGGCGGCACAGATGGGCTACTTGCCGGGCACCTTGTGGATCCTGTTCGGCGTGGTGCTGGGTGGTGCGGTGCAGGATTTCATGATCCTGGGCCTATCGGTACGCCGTGATGCGCGCTCGCTCGGCCACATGCTGCGCGAGGAGCTGGGGCCATGGGCCGGCGTCACCGCCATGTTCGGCCTGCTGGCCTTGATGATGATCGTGCTGGCGGTGCTGGCGCTGGTAGTGGTGAAGGCGCTGACGCACAGCCCATGGGGCACCTTCTCGGTGGCCTGCACCATTCCCATCGCGCTGTTGATGGGCGTGTACCTGCGCTGGCTGCGGCCGGGACGCATCCTGGAGGTATCGCTGATCGGCCTCGTGCTGTTGCTGGCATCCATTGCTTACGGCTCGCACATCGCAACCACGCCGGATCTGGCGAAGCTGTTCGATTTCGACGCGGCGACGCTGGCGTGGCTGCTGATCATCTACGGTTTCGTCGCGTCGGTCTTGCCGGTATGGCTGCTGCTGGCGCCGCGTGATTACCTGTCCACCTTCCTGAAGATCGGCACGATCCTGCTGCTGGCGATCGCGATCGTGTTTGCGGCGCCCTACCTGCAAATGCCGGCGGTTTCGCGCTTTATCGACGGCACCGGGCCGGTGTTCCAGGGCCAGTGGTTCCCGTTCCTGTTCATCACCATCGCGTGCGGCTCGGTGTCGGGCTGGCATTCGATCATTGCGTCGGGTACCACGCCGAAGCTGCTGTCGAACGAAGGCGAAGCGCGCATGGTCGGTTACGGCGGCATGCTGATGGAAGCGTTCGTGGCGATCATGGCCTTGATTGCGGCCGCTTCGCTCCATCCTGGCGTGTACTTTGCGATGAACTCGCCGTCGGCACTGATCGGCAACACGGTGGAGCACGCTGCCAGCGTGATCAGCCAATGGGGCTTCGTCGTCACGCCGGACGAACTGATGCGCACCGCGAAGGATATCGGCGAAACCAGCATCCTCAGCCGTGCCGGCGGCGCACCCACGCTGGCGGTGGGGATGGCGCAACTGCTGCACAACATCCTGCCCGGCGAAGGCATGGTGGCGTTCTGGTATCACTACGCGATCCTGTTCGAAGCGCTGTTCATTCTCACCACGGTGGATGCCGGCACGCGCGTGGGCCGCTTCATGATCCAGGAGATCGCCGGCCTAGCCTACGCACCGCTGAAGAGCACCGAATCGTGGATCGGCAACGTGCTCGCCACCACGATCTGCGTAGCCTTGTGGGGCTATTTCCTGTACCAGGGCGCGGTCGATCCGCTGGGCGGCATCAATACCTTGTGGCCATTGTTCGGCATCGCCAACCAGATGCTGGCGGCGATCGCACTGATGCTGGCCACCGTGGTCACGGTAAAACTCAAGCGCGAACGCTATGGGTGGGTGCCTGGCATACCGGCGCTATGGCTGGTCACCTGCACGCTCACGGCCGGTTTCGAAAAGCTCACCGGTTCGATCAGCTTCACCACCGCCGCGCAGAAATACCGGGATGCGATGGACGCCGGCAAGCTGCTGGCGCCGGCCAAATCCTTGAATGAAATGCAGCGCATCATCACCAACAACAGCGTGGACGCAACGCTCACGGCGGTGTTCATCCTGCTGGTGTTGACGATGCTTTGCTTCAGCATCTACGCCATTTTGAAGGCCTTGCGTAGCAATGTACCCACGGCGCACGAAGCACCACGTATCGCACTGGCCAGCGTGGCAAGCCGGAGTGCCTGAACGATGACACTGCATAAACTTTGGCAACGCCTGGTACAAACCGCCCGCCTTAGCTGCGGCGTGCCGGATTACGACGTGTATGTCGCCCACCTGCGCACCCATCATCCGGAACGCAAAATCCCCAGCTATGCCGAGTTTTTCCGTGACCGGCAGACAGCACGTTACAAAGGCACAGGAGGCCGCTGCTGCTGATCCAGGTCGTTCCTCACGCTGGGAAAACCTGGGGACGCCCATACAAAGACATGGCCTAGTCGTTTTGGCTCGGTATCTTTTCACTCGAGCCATGGGCGTGGACGCTCCCCTATGACCAAGACCGTTTCCGAGATCGAAGCCCGGCACAGCCTCGGCCTGCGCATCATCGCCGTCTACAAGGCGATCAAATCGGCATGCCTGGTCTTGGTGGCCTTCGTCGCGTTCGGCCTGCACCGGGAACAGAATTTCGAGGGCCTGATGCACACCCTGGAGCATCTGTCGTTGCAGGACAGCAGCGGCATGCGCTGGCGCCTGGTCGGCTTGCTGCAGAAGTGGGGGCCTAGCAAGTTCGTCGCGATCGGCATCGCCGCGCTGGCCTATGCGGCGATCTTCGCCACGGAAGGCATCGGCTTGTGGCTGCGCAAGCACTGGGCGGAATGGTTCACCGTGATCGCCACCGGCTCGCTGATTCCGGTGGAGACGTACGAGATGTTCCACAAATTCAGCTGGCTTAAGCTGGGCGCGTTTATCGGCAACGTCGTGATCGTGGTCTATTTGATCCGCATTGCGATGCAGCCTCACCGGCGCACGCCTTGATGCGGCTGATCCGCCGATCCATGCCGCGACGTGCGGCGGGGTAAGCCCGCCCTTCGCCATCGCTCGGAATCAAAGACCATGACCATGTCCAGGCAAAGTCATGGCCTTGCCGCAGCTACCTGCGGTTAGACTTCTCCCTTTCACCCGAGCCATCGCCCTGGGCATCCCCACATGACCAAGCCCGTTTCCGAGATCGAGGCCCGCCACAGCTTTGGCCTGCGCGTGATCGCCATTTACGAGGTGATCAAGACGGCGTGCCTGCTCTTCGTAGCCGCCGTTGCGTTCGGCCTGCACCAGGAGGAGAACTTCGAGCACCTGGTGCACACGCTGGAGCACCTGTCGCTGCAGGACAGCAGCGGCATGCGCTGGCGCCTGGTGGGATTGCTGCAGGAAATGGGGCCCAGCAAGTTCATGGCCATCGGCATCGTGGCGCTGGCCTATGCGGCGATCTTCGCCACGGAAGGCATCGGCTTGTGGCTGCGCAAGCACTGGGCGGAATGGTTCACCGTGATCGCCACCGGCTCGCTGATTCCGGTCGAAGTGTATGAGGTGTTCCACAAGTTCAACTGGCTGAAACTCGCGGCATTGATCGGCAATATCGTGATCGTGGTCTACCTGGTCCGCATTGCGATGCAGCCGCATCGGCGAAAAGCGGCGTAGCCATTACACCTCGTGATGGATCGCCTCGGCCGGCGGCTGGCGGCGCGGCATCAGCTCCACCAGGTACATCGCAGCCAGCACCAGGCCGCCGCCGCACAGCATGCGCCAGGTGAGCACGTCGCTACCGAGTGCGACGGCAAAGGCCGCGGCGAACACCGGTTCGGTAGTCATCACGATGGCGGCACGGGTGGCAGGCAAATGCGCCTGCGCCCAGGTTTGCATCAGCATGGCGCCAGCACCGGCGACCAGTGCCATGTACAGCACAGCGATCCAAGCGCTGCGATCCGGCGGCAACACCGGGCCACCGTGACCCGCCGTGGCCAGCAGGCAGACCAGTGCGATCACAGCCATTTGCACGGCCGACAGGCCAAACGCCTCCTCGGCGCGCGACCAATGTCCCAGCGCAACGATGTGCAAGCCGTAAAGCGCGGCAGAGGCCAGCGTCAGCCATACGCCCATATCGACGGAAAAGCCGTTGAGCGAGAGCAGTCCCAGGCCCAGCGTTGCCAAGCCGACCGCCAGCCACACGGTGGTCGGCATGCGCTGGCGCAGCAGCAAGGTGGCGAGCATGGGCGTAAACACGACGTACATGCCGGTCACGAAGCCGCTGACGCTGGGAGAAATCAGCGTGAGACCCCAGGTTTGCAGCAACTGTCCGCAGCCATAGAGCGCACCCAGCGCCATGCCGCGCAACAGTTGCCTGCGTTCCAGCCGCACCACATGGCGGTGAAACAGGGCGAACATGGCAATGGCGGCGATGATGAAACGCACGGCCAGGAAATCCGCCACCGGCATGCGATCGACCACGCCCTTGATCAGCACGAAGGTGGAACCCCACACGGCGGTCATCGCCAGCAGACCAATGGTCGCCAGCACGCCGATACGCGATGGATTGCTCATCGACGTGTCATCCGCAGCCATTGACCGGGGATTTTCAGCACGAAGCGCGACCAGATGCCCAGCCACACCACCGCGGCAACCAACGGATTGCGCGCCGCCGGATCGAACTTGCGAAACCAGCGCCACATGCCGCGATGCTTGTGATAGCTCACGAACACCGGCCGATGCCGGCTCGAGCCACCCTTGCCATGCAACACGTGCACGTCGCCGGCGAGCAAGACACGCCAGCCCAGGTCACGCACACGGTGGCACAGGTCGAGATCTTCGCAATGCAGGAAATAGTTCTCGTCGAAGCCGTTCAACCATTCGAACACGCGCCGCGGCATCAGCATGACCGCGCCGGAGACGGCTTCGGCTTCCACTACGTGATCGGGTATGCGCTGTGCATTCACCCCGCCCTCGCGCTTGAACAGCGTGGCAAGCGCGCGCCCCAGCACCGGATCGTGCCGCAACGATGCCGGATCGGGAACGCCTTGCGCATCGCACACGACCGCTCCCACCAGGCCGGCCTTCTGCTCGGTGGCGAGCACGTCCAGCAAACGCTGCAAGGCATGCTGGTCGATCAGGCAATCGGGATTGAGGATCAGCAAGGCATCGCCGCGTGCCTGTGCCGCCGCACGGTTGACCGCCGGACCAAAGCCAAGGTTGGCGTGGTTGTAGATCACCTTGAGCCGCGGATCGCTTTCGTGCGCGCGGGCGATCGCCTGCGGAATGCCGTCCGCCGATGCGTTGTCGATCAGCAGCACTTCGAGCGGCATCGTACAGGCCAGCACGCCTTTCACGCAGTCACGCAGGCTCGGGCCGCTGTCGGCGGAAACGAGGATGACGCTAACTTGCGGTATGGAGCCATCGAGTGCGGGCATGATTGAACAGCGATTTCCTGATTTCCGACCTTATGAATGATTTGAAGCTCGCATCATGCCGGCCAAGACCGCAAGCAGGACACTCCTGAGTGCCGGGCAACACTCGACAGGTTTTGAGTGCTTCGCGCAACGCACACTGGATTGAACCTCTCCGCCGGAATGACGGCCATGCCATTCGGGCAGCAAGGCCACCCACTACTCGTCGCGCTGATCCTGTCCCAGCACATGTGACAGCGCCAATGGCGGCCAATCGTCGCCGCGGCTCAACCAGGCCTCTCCGGCATGCCATCCATACAGCTGCCATCCGCGCAGCCGATAGGGCTTGTCGTGGGCGCGATCGTACAGCACTACGCCACGCCCTGCCGTCATCGGCCATGCAAACCAATGCGCCCCCGGTGCAATCGAAACCTGTGGCTCGACAGGGTCGATGCATATGCTTGCACCGATGCGGCAGCGATGCGCATCGATCATGGTCAGATCCGCCGGAGCATCCGGTGCGGTACCGTCCAACGCTATCCAACGAGGCGCCTGCAACTCGATGAGGGTATCGGCGGGACCGATCGGCGCCAACGCCAATTCTTTCCATTCCGGCGATGCCGCGGCAGGGGTAGCGCTGCGCCGGGGCTTGTGGTGCTGCCAGGATTCGAGCAACACCAGCAGCGAGAAACCGGCCAGCGCCGCGAGCGCGGCCAAGGTGAGCCCGAGCCCATGGTTGTCGAAAGCGCGATACGCCGCAGCCAGCAGGCCGGCAAGGCCCCACCGCAGAGCACGCCGAAGCAGGCGCTGATAACGCAGCAGGCGCGGCAGCTGTATCGCCTGGATCACCGCCAATCCCAACAGCAACGGCAGGCCGGCCCACCACGGCATCACGCCAAGCAAAAGTGCCCAGGCGATGGCCAGCAACCAGGCAGGCCATCGGCGCTGCGGTGCGGTGAAGGTCAGCCGCACCACACCCTGGCGTTGCGGAACATGCGCATCCACGGCGAATCCTCGCCCCAGGATTCCGGATGCCAGCTCATTTGCACGCTGCGGAACACGCGCTCCGGGTGCGGCATCAGGATCGTCACACGCCCATCCGCCGCGGTGAAGCCGGCCAGACCGCCCGGCGAACCGTTGGGGTTGAGCGGATAGTGTTCGGTCGGCTTGCCGCGATTGTCGACGAAGCGCACGGCGCTACCCGATTTCGACGGACTGCACGATGCCGGGAACGCCACGCGCCCCTCGCCATGCGCCACCACCACGGGAATGCGCGAGCCGGTCATGCCCTTGAAGAAGATGCTGGGCGACTCCAGCACTTCGAGCGTGGCCAGGCGCGCTTCGTATTGCTCGGAGGCATTGCGCAAGAACTTCGGCCAGTGCTGCGCATCGGGAATGATTTCCTTCAGCTGGCTCAGCATCTGGCAGCCGTTGCAAACACCCAGGGCGAACCGGCTCGCGTCGGCGAAGAAAGCAGTGAATTGCGCCCGCAGCATGTCGTTGTAGAGGATCGATGCCGCCCAACCGCGGCCGGCGCCGAGCACGTCGCCAAACGAAAAGCCGCCGCACGCCGCGAAACCGCGGAAATCGCCGAGCTTGATGCGCCCGCTGACCAGGTCGGACATGTGTACATCCACCGCGTC
This sequence comes from Dyella sp., assembly GCF_035508675.1. Lineage (GTDB taxonomy): Bacteria > Pseudomonadota > Gammaproteobacteria > Xanthomonadales > Rhodanobacteraceae > Dyella_B. The sequence continues at coordinate 6,105 of NZ_DATJMN010000088.1, read as the reverse complement.
GAAGCCGGCGCGTGTGAATGCCGCCGCCATTTCGACCTGGCCGTTGACGCCTTGCTCGCGCAGGATGGCTACGCGCGGGCGCGCCGCTTTCGCGATATACGGGGCAGCAATGTCTTCGACCGGGTCAAACGTCAACTTCGGACTGATGCCGGCATCGGCGTCGTCGAGGCGCCACTCCCGTTCGGCATCCGCACTCAACGGGTTGTCGCGCAAGCGCTGCATCGCATGACTGGTTTCGTTCCAGGCCTTGAGCAATTGCGTCCAGTTCCACTTGAACAGCGTTTCCTTGTTGAGGAAGAGCTTGATGCCAAGCTTTTCCTTCGGACGGCCGATGCGATTGGCCAGCCCGGCCAGGCCGTGCTTGATCAGCAGCGATTCGAACGCTTCGCGATTGGCGACCGCCACTTGCAGCACGGCGCCAAGCTCTTCGTTGAACAGGGCGCGCAGCGTGGCTTCGGCCCAGCCATCCAGCGTGATTTCCAGGCCGCAGCGGCCGGCAAAGGCCATTTCCAGCAAGGTGACGATCACGCCGCCATCGGAGCGGTCGTGATAAGCCAGCAGCATGCCCGCGTGATTGGCTTCCTGCACCAGCTCGAACAGCGCCTTCAGGCGCTTGGCATCGTCCAGATCCGGCGGTACGCCGCCGCCGCGGTTGAATACTTGCGTCAACGCCGAGCCGCCGAGGCGGCCGCGGCCGGCGCCAAGATCGATCAGCCACAGATCGGAATCGCCGCGGTCGAGCCGAAGTTGCGGCGTAAGCGTGCGGCGAACGTCGCCGACGCGCGCGAAGCCGGTGATCACCAGCGACACCGGTGCCACGGTGCGCTGCGGCGTATCGCCGTCATGCCACACGGTCTGCATGGACAGCGAATCCTTGCCGACCGGAATGGAGATATCCAGTTCCGGACACAGCTCCATGCCAACGGCCTTCACGGCATCGAACAAGGCAGCGTCTTCGCCCGGATGATTCACGGCCGCCATCCAGTTGGCGGAAAGGCGCACTTCGTTCAGATGTTCGATCGGCGCTGCGGCGAGATTGGTGATGGCCTCGCCGACGGCAAGACGCGCCGCAGCCGCGCTGTTGAGCAAAGCCACCGGCGCGCGTTCGGCCATCGCCATCGCTTCGCCCTGGTAGCCTTCGAAATCCATCAGCGTCACAGCGCAATCGGCCACCGGCACCTGCCATGGCCCGACCATCGGATCGCGCGCGCACAAGCCACCCACGCTGCGGTCGCCGATGGTGATGAGAAAGCTCTTGCTGCCGACCGTCGGCAGCCGCAGCACGCGCATCAGCGCTTCGTCCATGCCGATGCCGCTGAGATCCGGAATCAGGTCGATGCGCGGCTTGATGTGCCTGGTATCGCGGTGCATGCGCGGCGCCTTGCCGAACAGCACGTCCATCGGCAGGTCGATCACCGCCAGCTGGCGGCGCGGATCAGTCACGCGCAGCACGCGTTCCTTGGTCGCGGTGCCCACCACGGCATAGGGACAGCGTTCGCGCGCGCAGAACGCTTCGAACTGCGGCAGGTGTTCCTGCGCGATCGCCAGCACGTAGCGCTCTTGCGATTCGTTGCTCCATACCTGCATCGGCGACAGCGAAGGATCGTCACACGGCACTTTCGACAGGTCGATCTCGCCGCCCACCCCGGCATCATTGAGCAATTCGGGAATGGCGTTGGACAAACCACCGGCGCCGACGTCGTGAATGCTCACGATGGGATTGCGCTCGCCCAGCGACCAACAGCTGTCGATCACTTGCTGGCAACGGCGTTCCATTTCCGCGTTGTCGCGCTGCACGGAGGCGAAGTCGAGTTCTGCACTGGAGGCGCCGGAGGCCATCGACGAGGCGGCACCGCCGCCCAGGCCGATCAGCATGGCCGGACCGCCGAGCACGATCACCGCATGCCCCGGTTGCAACTCGCGCTTCTGCACATGCTCGCTGCGGATGTTGGCCAGACCACCGGCGATCATGATCGGCTTGTCGTAACCGCGACGCACGCCGGCTTCACCGGTTTCATGCTCGTAGGTGCGGAAATAGCCGCCCAGGCACGGGCGGCCGAATTCGTTGTTGAACGCGGCGGCGCCGAGCGGGCCATCGCGCATGATTTCGAACGCGCTGGCCATGCGCGGCGGCAGCGGGCGTTCGATTTCCCACGGCTGCGGTGAGCCGGGAATGCGCAGATCCGATACGGAGAAACCGGTAAGGCCGGCTTTTGGTTTTGCACCGCGCCCAGTAGCGCCCTCATCGCGAATCTCGCCGCCCGCGCCGGTCGCCGCACCCGGCCAGGGCGCAATCGCGGTGGGATGGTTGTGCGTTTCGACCTTGATGGCGTAATCGATGCGCTCGTCGCTGGCGCGCCACACGCCATCATCGCCGCACGCGAAACGCTTGCCGGCATAACCTTCGACCACCGCGGCGTTGTCTTTGTAGGCGGAAAGCGTATAGGCCGGCGCATGCTGGTGCGTGTGCTTGATCATGGCGAACAGGCTTTTCTCCTGCACTTCGCCGTCCAGGGTCCAACTGGCGTTGAATACCTTGTGGCGGCAGTGCTCGGAGTTGGCCTGCGCGAACATGAAGAGTTCGGCATCGGTGGGATCGCGACCGAGTTCAGCGTAGCGCGCGGCCAGGTAGTCGATCTCGTCGTCAGCCAGCGCCAGACCCAGCTCGGTGTTGGCGCGGGTCAAGGCCGCACGCGGATCGGCGCCCAAGGCGATGTGCACCAAGTCGCCAGGTTGACCGGCAAGGAACAAGCCTTGCGCCTGATCGAGACGGGTGAGCACCGATTGCGTCATCGCATCGTGCAGTACGGCGAGCAGCTCCCGATAGCTGGCATCCTCGGTAGCCGGCAGCCCGCTTACCTGATAGGCGATGCCGCGCTCGACACGGCGCACGTCGAAGCCGCAGTCATGCAGGATATCGGTGGCCTTGCTCGACCACGGGGAAATCGTGCCGAGGCGCGGCACCACCCACAGCGAGGCCATTTCCGGCTTGGTGTCCTTGGCATCCAGCGCCTGCAGCAGGCGCTTGCGCTGTTCGTCCGCCGGCTCAGCGGCCGCATCGATGAAATAGACGAACCAGCAGGCCTGCACGCGGGCACCATGATGCAAGGCATCCAGGCGCGCATTGAGACGTTCCAGGCGAAAAGACGAGAGGGCGCTCTGCCCGTCGAGTGCGATCATTGCGGGGGGAAAGGCGCTATGCAGTGGAGCGGCTTATTGTACCTGAGGCGCGCCATGCTCGCTCCCTCCCGGCCAAGGGCGGGGCGTTCGTAGGTTTGGCGGTGAGGTGCGGCCGAACCCCAGCGTTGCCATGCACACACCATTGTGCCGGGGTCCCGCTCACCCTCATCGCCAACCTACGGCTCCTCCCGCACGCGCATGAATCGCGCGAAGCGCGGCTTGCCGCCGGCGGTCATGCCCTGGTACTGGAACGTCACCATGCTGCCTACCGGCGGCGGATGGCGGCGCTGCTCGTCGCTCAAGCCGGTGCCGATGCGAAAACGCGTGCCGTCCGGCAGTTCCACCAGCAGCGAGCCCAGCATGCCGGTGTATTTGCCCTTGCCCGGCAGGTGGCCGACCACGCGCGCCTCGGCATCGTCGAACGGTTTTAGCTTCAGCAGATCGTCGCTGCGGCCGGCACGATAGGGGGATGCGCCACGGTGCAGCACCAGGCCTTCGCCGCCCGCTTGTGCAACCTCGCCCAGCCGATGCTTGAGTTCCGCTTCGGTGGCGACCTTGAATTGCGGCACGGCCTGCACCCACGGGTGGTCGATCTGCGCCACCAGCTGCTGCAGCGCGGGCAGGCGCTGATCGAACGCGCCCGGCTGCGCAGGCAGATCGAACACCATGTAGCGCATGTGGCGCCATGCTTCGTCGTCGGCCGGCTGCTGGCGAATGGTGGACGAGGCGCGCTCGAATCGGCCACGGCCGGCCCACAATTCGCCGTCCATCGGCGTCTTCGGCCAATCCGCGATGAACCATGCGGGCACGGCAATGACCGCGCCGCTACGCGTACGCAGCGTTGTGCCATCCCAGTAGCCACGCACGCCGTCGTACTTCTCGCTGACCCAATAATCGCCGAGCGTGATGCCGGCGTGATAAACGTTCGCCAGCATCACCGGCGAAGGCGACAGCGTCGCCGGATAGACCGGCCAGGCGACAAAGAGCGCGATCAGCATGATCCAGCGCGCGCGCAATGCGCCGGTCGAGTGCAGCGATGTCTGCATGAGACGTCCTTTCGTACGAGCCTGTCTTCGTTACTCCCACGAAGACATTCTCAAGACATCCCGCCACTGCGTCGATGGATCAACCGCCCTTGGCGGAGTGCTCCTGCACCGCTTTGAGCATGTCCTGCGGCGACAGGTAACCGCCAATCAGCGTACCGTCCTCGGCATAGACGGCCGGAGTACCGGTCACGCCGAGGCGCAAGCCGAGATCGAATTGATCCTTGACCGGATTCTTGCAATCGGCAGGCTTCGGGTCATGTCCCTTCTTGGCCTGTGTGAAGGCATCGTTGCGGTCGGCGGCACACCAGATCGACACCATTTCCTTGTACGTCGCGGTGGGCTTGCCGTCGTCGCCAGTGACGCCGGCACGCGGCCACGCCAGGTATTGCACGGCAATGCCTTCCTTGTTGAAGGCATTGATCTGCTCGTGCAGCACACGGCAGTACGGGCAGGTCACGTCGGTGAACACAGTAACGGTGTACTTGGGGCTCGGCGGTGCGAACACGATGCGATCGGACACCGGCACCTTGGCCAGCTCCGTCTTGCGATACGCGGCCCAGGCATCGTCGGTGAGGCTGCTGCCCTTGGCGGCATCGATCACCTCGCCGTTGATCACGTATTTGCCGTCGCCACTGATGTACACCAGATGGCCCGACGCGATCACCTGATAGAAGCCCGGCAATGGCGAGGGCACGATCTGGTCGATCTTCGCCCCGGGCACCAGCTTGAGCAGCGTTTGCCGCACGACAGCCTCAGGCGTATTGGAAACCGGCGGTGCCGACACCGTAGCCGCCGCCACTGCCGCGCCCGCTTGCATCGTCAGCACGCTCGCGCAGAGCACCAGCCAGAACTTCTTGGACATACAACCTCTTTACCGAGCGGCGACGTGAGAGAAATGCGTTGAGTATCGCATATCGCCTGCGATAGCCCGTTGTAGGGAAGCACCGATATGGCTGTCCCATCAAGACCATGCTACGCCCCCGCGACGCATGCGAATGGAATCTCCAACACAATCTGCAGGCTGTCCTGGCGCAGCGCTGCGATTGCGCTCAGCCGCGCGGATGATGTTGGGCATGCAGGCGCTTCAAACCTTCCTTGGCTACCAGCGTATAAATTTGCGTGGTGCTCAGTGCGCTGTGGCCCAGCAGCATCTGCAAGGCACGAAGGTCTGCGCCGTGGTTCAGCAGATGCGTGGCGAACGAATGCCGCAATACGTGCGGCGAAATGCGCTTGCTGTTGATGCCCACGGAGACGGCGTGACGCTTGACCAGGGTCCAGAACATCTGCCGCGTCATGCCTTCGCCGCGTTTGCTCAGGAACAGCGCAAGCGGCTGGCGGCCCTTGGCGAGCACGGGCCGCGCCTGGGTGAGATACGCCTGGATATATTCCAGTGCAAGCTCGCCCACCGGCACCAACCGGTCCTTGCCGCCTTTGCCAGTGACACGCACGACACCCTGGCGGGTGTTCAGCGCGGCCAGCGGCAGTTCCACCAGCTCGGAAACGCGCAGGCCGGAGGCGTACATCAGCTCGAGCATGGCACGGTCGCGCAGGCCCAGCGTGGTCGCGACATCGGGCGCACGCAGCAAGCTTTCCACGTCACGTTCGGCCAGCGCCTTGGGCAAGCTGCGCGGCGTTTTCGGGCGTTCGATCAGCAGCGTAGGGTCTTCGAAGCCAGGCTCGTTACGTGCCAGCGAGGCGTAGAAGCGGCGGAATGCCGACTGGCGCCGCGCCATGGAGCGCACCGCCACCGGCTGCGAGCCATGAAAGGCCGAAAGGTCTTCACGCTGTGCAGTGCGCAGGTTCCGTCCGCGCGTGGCCAACCAGCGGGACAAGGCTTCCAGGTCCTGGCGATAGGCTTGCAGCGTGCGTTCGGCCAGGC
>NZ_DATJMN010000087.1:0-10992 GCF_035508675.1 Dyella sp. | reverse complement strand
TGCAGCTGTCGCGTTGCTGCAAGCGGTTTTCAGGCAAGCCGATAGCGCCGGGGTTTCGCCGGATTTATCGATTGCGTTGGGCAATACCTCGCCGCGCCGATGCTCACTGCATCAGCCGGTTGGCTGTCGTGTGGTGTTGTTACTGCGCGTGCTTAATCACGCCTCACGACGTGCGCGCGCTTTGAAGATCGGCGGCGCGTTACGCGGAGGCCCTTACCTTGCTATCAATCCATGCCTGCACATGATCGCTGGCCCATCCCACGGCACGCTCGCCGATTGCAATTGCTTTCGGGAAAGTGCCGGCTGCCATGCCTGCATAGATCAGGGTTTTGCCTTGTCCGGTGACTGCCTTCACTTTCGGAAGGCGCCAGATTTCACGGGGTGGGGTTTGTTGCGGCATTGCTAGGCTCCTTGGAGGTTATGGATGGCCGTTTGCGTTCGGCACGAGACGCACCCTAGTCGGGACCTGACACTCGGTCAATCCAACAGTTAGTCGTAACTAACTGTTTTTGAAGTAATTATTAGTCGTGGCTAACAAGTTCAGTTGCAGCATGTTGTTGTTCCGTAAGGGGCTTTATAGAACCTAAACGGTATATGAATAATTTTCCATGGATTCAAAATAGCAGCCCCGGGATGGTTGTGTTAGCCGTGACTAACTGATAAGCACTTGGCGCACCCGCTAAGCAGGCATGCCCCTCGTGCGTAGCCGGGATCGGCCTACATGTCACGAGCAATGTCACGGGTAACGCAATCACTGTGATTTTGCGGCGAAAATATCGGTTATTCCCTGCCTATGTACGGCGGGGTCGCACCAAACAGCCACCGCGAGGCACGTTGCGCGCCCCGCGGTGACGTCCGTGTGCTCGCTACTGACCGCTGGTGTAGCCGATCGACAGTCCCGGGTATGACGTGTCAGGACCGCTCGTGCCGGACTGAGGCCTGTTGAGCTGATCGCTCTGCCACTGCGTAACGCCCTTGGCAAGGATCGTCGTTGCGCCCGGCTGTAGGTAGAGGGTGCTGTTAATGGTGGACGGCGCAGGCTTACTAGGTGCAACCGCATTAAACTTCGGCAGTCCGCCTAGTGGGTTTCCCTCAAGCGCATTATTGGCATTGAATTCCGCCTTAGACTCTGTCATCCATTTCGTCCAGCTGAGTTCACGCCGGCCGGTCGCTGGATTTACCGGATGGAGCAGGTCGTATACGGTTCCACCCCATGTTGACTTCTTCCCGTCATTTGCAGCGGTTGCGGCGCGGTTGATGTCTCGATTCATCTCGGCACCGATCTTATGGCCGATCTCCCACGCAAGCGCAAGGCCGCCAACCCATTGCATGGCCTTCCCGAACTTATTCAGCCCACCCGCTGCTGATGCCGCGGTCGTATTGATGTTGCCGATGGCGTTAGCCATGTTCTTGGCTGGCATTGCAGTCATCGCAATGCGCAACAACTTGAAGCCAGCATTTAGCGTTACGAGCGTGCCGCTAAACATCAGCGCGCCGGACAGTCCGACAAAACCTTCCGCGAGCAGCTTAACTGCAGTGCGATGCTTGCCCATGAAGTCGGACAAGTGCGCCAGTTCGTTGGCAGCCCAATCGGTTGCCTTAATCAGATCCGGCAAAACCTGAATACCCAACCGCGTTTCAGCGTTGGTTAGCTGGGCCTGTAACGCCTGCATCGCCAGGTCGGGGTTGTCTTTCAATTGCTGCGCGTATATCGCAGCCGAGGAAGTTTTATCAAGCCTTGCAATTGTGGCCGCGTCGCGGTTGATGTTCTCTGCTTTCTGCAGGTACTGGAAAATCTGATTCTGCGCGTTTCGGTTGCCGTACAGCGCATAGATGACGTCTTGAACCGAAAGCTCTTTGCCGTCCGCGTCCTTGTGTGTGCTTCGGTACTTCTCGATTGCTGGGGCCAGAAACTGCGTAGCCCACGCGTTCGGGTTCGTCTCGAATAGGCTGTGACCAGCCATCGCGCCGGGCTTAAGCTGAAGCTGGCCGGTAGCGTTCTTTACAACATCCTTTGGATCAACAAGCCCCATCTGCTCCCAAAGGGGAATGGATGATTTCTTGAGCACACCGCCTTCGACCGCTTGGCCTAGCGTCATTAGCGCTGTGCCGACCGCTCCAGACCCGCCACCGCCGTTCGTCTTGAATTCCTGAATCAGGAACGGAAGCTGCTTATACAGGAAGTCGTCGCTAAGATTGCCGCCCGACATTTTCGCTTGCTTCATCACGGCAAGGATGTCTGACGGCGTTACGTTCGCACCCATCGCCGCAACGGTGTGCGACACAAGCTCGGCGTTGTGGTTGATGTCGCCCGCTGTGATTGCGCGACCCACTGAGCGCATTTCCGTGATGCGGGCGATGTCCTGCGCGACACCTTCCGGATCTTTGCCGTAGCCGCCAACAATGGCGCTCACGCGCTGCAGGTTTGGCAGTACCGATGCGACCGCATCCGTGTTGCCGGCGCCAAGCACCGAACGCAATTCACGGATCGCCTTCACGTTGTCCGCTGCGCTTGTCGTGATGACTTGGCTAGACGTTGCCCATGAGGTTGCGACGTCCTTTGCAACCTCTGCCGGACTCGCGCCGGTCGCCTTGAGTAGCGATAGTTGCTTTTGATACTCCTTCGCCTTGTCTATCGCCTTGCCCATGGCGTCAAGTCCGAAGAAGCCCACGCCAACCATGGCGCTGCCAGTCATTAGCTGGCCCTTGATGTTGCCTAGCTCTTTCTGCAACGCCCTTACATCGCCGCCCGCGTTCTTGACGAGTCGCGATAGCGCTGCAAATTCGCCTTGTATGTTTCCGGTCAAACTTAACCGGATACCTATTGAATAGGCTTCCCAGATAACGCCCCCTTAAACTTCGCGCAGTTTGACGATGTTGGACACGCCGGACTCACTTTTTAGCTTGGCGTTCGGATTGCCTTCGTGCTCTGCAACTTTCGCGGCTTCCTCGAACGCTTCAGCGACACCTAATAGCGCTTCGGCTTGCCGGTTGTTGTGCGCGCCCACTTGGTCGAGTAATTGATACACGACCCAGAAAAGCGGCTCAGGCTTTTTAAGCTCTGCAACCAATTGCGTCAGAACTTCCTTGCATTGACTAAGCTCGCCCATCGCTCTCTTTGCATCTCGAAGCATTTGCTGTTTTGTGCTCATTTCACACCCTTTGTGCGCGTCTCGATCCATTCAGTAATCGCGCGAGAATCCCATCCGCGCGAGTTGCCATCGGTGAGTGTTACTGACCTAGGAAACTTGTTCGCGGCCATTAAGCGATAGATCGATGACTTTGGCAGGCCGGTGCGCTTCACCACTTGCGGCAAGCGCTCGATGGTGGGGAGGTAGATACGTTCGGACATTGCATAGCTCCATAAATGCGAAAACCCGCGCGATGGCGGGCTGTGTTGGTGGGATGGATTGGGAAAACTTAGGCCAAAAAAAACCGCATTCGGCGGATTGGTCTTTCGAGGCGTAGCGATCATGCAGGGCGTGGAGGGGAAGATTCACCCACCCACTTAGCGAGCGTACCTATCGTGCCCGGTAGTGCCGAAACAATGTCGTTTGGGCCGGCCGCCGCTTTGGAATTTAGCGATTAAACCGCAATGACTGGTATCAATGCTGTTTCCAAACGCTTGTTTGAACCGTCGCCGCGATAGAAACATAACGCTCGATCCCGCAACCGGGAAAGTTGCGCCGGCCGCGCCGGGATCTATCAGGAATGGCGAATGTAAGTGGTGATCCAGAACCAGCGATGGTTATGGCCGGCCGCCGCTTTGGACTTTAGCGATTCTCCACATTACGTGGTGTCAATTCTGCCACCAAACGATCGTTTGAATTTTCCACAAGTGCCACACCTCTCCACATACATCCGGCAAGACCGCTGCGGCACTCACCGGGACAGCAGCGTGACGCCGCTAACGCCGACATCGTTAGCGGCGACTGTTCGCGAATCCTCACGAGGCTTCGAGAATGTGCGGACACGATGCGGACGAAGTGCGGCGTTTGTCCAGTTGCACGGGCGGCGCGGCTACTTGAGCGGATCATAGGCGGCCCACTTGTCGTACTGGCTGGGGATGTATGCGATTCTGGATGACAGAAGCAGGCCGCGTTATGAGTACAACATAGCGGCCAAGACGTTGTCCGCAAATTGACAGCACTTGGACGATTCGGGTCAAATCGAATCGCCTTATCAACAGGGGATAGTGATGGCTTTGATTCAATGCCCAGACTGCGGCGCTAATGTAAGTTCGGAGGCGCCCGCGTGCCCTTCATGCGGAAGACCCATAAAGAATCAAGCTCAAGTGCCGCCAGCTTTAGCGGCCAAAACTGAGCCGCCAAAGAAAAAGACTTCAGGGTGCGCCATGGTCTTTTTAATTGTCTTGGGTGTCGTTGGCATCCTGGTGTATATGGGCAATTCTAATCAAGGCGACTCATCTTCGTCTGATTCGGCTAATGCGCCCGCTCAACCCGCGTCAGCGCCACAAGAAAGTATTCTGAAGGTATCGCCGGCTGGCCTATATCGGGCATACAAGGCCAACGAAGTAGCTACCGATAACCAACTGCAAGGCCATATTCTAGAACTGACGGCGCCGGTTGCATCGATCGATAAGGACTTCACAGATCACGCAGTGCTGAAGTTCAACACGGGTGAAGAGTTTAGCGAGCTGCAAGCCATCTTAAACGATGATCAGAAATCAGCAGCTGCAAACCTTTCCCAGGGCCAAATCGTCACCTTGCATTGCGAGAGTTCTAAACGAATCATGGATTCGCCCATGCTGGATAACTGCTCTCTGGTTCACTGAACTTCGCCATGAAAAACACCCCAGAGGATGGATGGGTGTCCAACTTCTGGGGTGCAGTTCAATCAACTTACTGATCTACTTTGCGATTATCCATTCCACACCACTCCGTCCAAAGCCCCGATGCTGCGAAGCCTGTCGACCATCACGTCAGGGTGAGGCGGTTTGCGACCGTATTCCTGATACGCCCATTCCATCAGCGCCGTCAAACGGTCCACATCGGACGTGGCGCTCCGGTAGGCTTCGATAGTGTCAGGCACCGGAAGGGTGACGACTTCGGCGCATGGGCCGGTACGCGATTTCCTGCCGCGCTTCCGCGGCTCCGGAAAGGCAATGATGTTGCCGGATGTGCTTTGCATGATCGACTCCCGATGCAGATAGAGACCCCAGCGTGATCAATAGTTGTTAGGTGGTCAATCGTAGCTTTGCCTAACTATTTCGGCGCAATAATCGGTGCCGATATCGCGGCTCTAGAGTTGATCGAAGCAAGGGACGACAAGCGGCAAATATCACGCACCGTGTCATGCGCGACCAGAAATCGGCGAAAACACCGGGAAACATCGCTGTAGCCCTGTCCAGCACAGGCAGGCGTTACAACGCGAGTCCTGCTAGCGCGTCGGCGGCGTGATCGTGGCAAAGGTGGCCGTAGTGCTTTTGGATCATGAGGATGGATGTACCGGCGAGAGTGGCGACACTGGCAACGTCTAGACCGCCCTTTACAAGATCCGTTATGACACTGTGGCGCAGCGTGTACGCGCACGTTTCGGCGGGCAGTTTTGCCGCGTCAGCTGCACGCTTTACAGGCTTTTTCCAGCGTTCCTTATTCCAGTGCTCGCCGCCCGGATATGCGAACAGCGGCGCGCGTGGAGTCTTGCCTTTCGCCTGTTCCATAATCAGGTCAAGTGCTGGCCCTTTTAGCTTCATGCTGCGCGGCGCATGGCCCTTGTCGGGGCCGATGTGGAGTGTGTTGTTATCCTTGTCGAATGACTTAACCGTCAAGTCTGCAAGCGCTTGGGGACGGATCGGCAGCAAGCACAGCGCATTGATGAATGCGCGTGCATCTGCTTCTGCACTCGCAATCAGTTTGCGGCGCTCATTGCGGTTTAGGGTTAGATCGCGGCGCTTGTTCGCCGGTTTCGGCTTCACGCTGGCCCACTCCACGGCCCTGTCAGCACCAACGGCACGACTGCTCACGGCATGATTTAGTGCGGCCTTCAGTACGGCTAGATATCTATTCGCGCTGGCGGACGACATGTCCAGGCCGGCTCGCCAACCCTTAACGTCGGCCTCCCGAAGCTTATCAAGCGGGATCGCAGCAATAGGGTGCGGCTTTATCGCCTTGCTGCGCGTGTCGCTTGACGGTGCGCCGTACACGGTGCGAACGAATCGGCCATGCGCATCATCGGCGTTTGCGTCGCCCTTCTCCCGGCGGCGATCCGTGACGTATGCGTGGCATGCGTCGCCCACGGTCTTCACGTCGGACGACGTTATGCCCGCGTCGCATGCCTTCGCGAACGCCTCAGCCGCCGTAACTGCTTCGTCATAGGTCATGCCTTTGGCGCTGCCCGCCTTGACCGCGCCCAGGTACTTGAACTGGCGCTTGCCGCTGTCGTCGCGGTAACGGGCCGACCACGTTTCGCCGGATTCGATCTTACGGAACCCGAGGTGCAGATTTTTGCGAATGCCAGACCAGTATGGGTCGGGGCGTCCGTCAAGGCGGGCGCGATCCCTAGCGGTGTTGAGTTTGACGTTACGAAAAGCCATGTTTTTTTCCTGCGTGACATGTGCGTGACAATACACCCTTGAACCGACACGCACCACAATGGACATAAAACAGGCTGTTTTAAGGGTTTTTTCAGTTCACGGAAGTTCGAAGGAGTCCACAATCCTGCCTTCACACGGCAGGTGTCACAAGTTCGATCCTTGTACCGCCCACCATCCCATTTCAAAGAAAAAAGGTCACCGTTCGGTGGCCTTTTTTCATTGCCTCCTGTCCCGCTCAAGCACATCTGCCAACAAGGACAAGAGCATGCCGCCCGCTGCGCTTCATCGAACTGACATGTCGCGTCCGTACGATTCCGGCGCAAAGCGGTCGATGTCTTTTCGCGTGAATTTCCGTGAAGAACCCCATTGACGTAGCATGCGCACTTTTTTCAAGCACCCCTTGCGAAGGTGCCGCATCGCTGTCTTCGTCAGGATCACCATGAGCATTCGCAACGCCACTATCGCCAGACGCAGGCGCAAGATCGGCCTGTCCGAACAGGAACGCATGACGCTGGACGCAGCGCGCCGCCGCCGTGGCGCCGCAGACCGGAGCAAGCGCCAGGATGATGGCCTGCCCTTGAAGAAGGCCGACCCAACCGCCCGTTGGCATGCCACGTGGGCAGAGGGGTAATCCCCTACTTTGCCCTCCCGGCGATCCTCCGCCCGGACTGCCTCACTTCAACAACGCGCGTGCCGCCGCCAGATGCTCCTGCAGCACGGGAATGCCGCGTGCGGCGATGGTTTTCAGCCGGTTGTCGGCCGAGGTTTTGGCGGCCACTTCATAGGCCGCGATGATCTTGCGGTGCTCCTTCACCATCATGCCGGCAAAGGCACGGTCGAAGGCGGCACCGCGCAGCGATTGCAAATGCGCCCGCATCGCGCCGATGTCCTGCGCCGACATGCCGTGCGCGTGTCCCTTGCTGCCGGTGTTGGCGGCAAGTTGCGCAAATTGCAGATTGAGCGCCGTGTGATCGCTGACGATCCGGCTCGCCAGTGCGCGCACCCGCGGGTTGGCCGATCTGTTCATGGCGAGTTTGGCCAGCGTGATCTGCATGGCGTCATCTGACGTCGCTTGCGCCACGAAGGCCTGCTCGCGCGTATCCAGCGCCGGGCGGCGCTCGTTGCGCTTTGGCGTATTGGCGGCCGTGTGCGCCAAGCCAACGGCAGGCAGCACGGCAAGGCACAACAGCAATGACATCCGGACCCGCGCGAACGCCCGCAACCCCGTCACGGCTGCCCCCGCCCGCCGGATTCGCCGTAGATCTGCCCTGTTACATAACTCGATTCAGCGGCGGCAAGCTGCACGTACACATGCGCGATTTCCGCCGGCTGTCCCGGGCGGCCCATCGGCGTGGTCATGCCGAATTCCTCGAGGTTCTTCTGCGTCTGCCCGCCACTCACCTGCAACGGCGTCCAGAACGGTCCCGGCGCCACGCCGTTTACGCGGATGCCGCGCTTGATCATCTGCTTGGCCAGCCCTTTGGTGAAGGTGACGATGGCGCCCTTGGTCAACGCGTAATCCAGCAGATTCTCGGAAGGATCGTAGGCATTCACCGAAGCGGTGTTGATGATGGCCGACCCCGGCGGCATATGGGCCACCGCGGCCTTGGTGATCCAGAACATCGCATAGAGATTGGTCTTCAAGGTCCAGTCGAAATAGTCGGTAGGAATGTCCAGGATCGATTCGAAACTGTGCTGGCGCCCGGCGTTGTTCACCAGCAGATCGATGCCGCCGAATTCGGCGATCGTCTTTGCCACCAGGTTCTGGCAGAACGCTTCGTTGCGGATGTCGCCCGGCAAGGCGAGCGCCTTGCGTCCGGCCTGCTGGATCAGGGTAATCACTTCCTGCGCATCAGGCTCTTCGGCAGGCAGGTAGGAAATCGCCACGTCCGCGCCTTCGCGCGCGAACGCGATCGCCGCCGCGCGGCCGATGCCGGAATCACCACCGGTCACCAGCGCCCTGCGTTCCAACAGCTTGCCGCAGCCGCGATAGCTGGTTTCGCCGTGATCCGGACGCGGTGTCATCTTGCTGGCCAGGCCCGGCCAGGGTTGCGATTGCTGCTTGAACGGCGGATGCGGATAACCCAGGCGGGGGTCCTGCAAGGGTGCCGCCTGCTGCGCGACGCCCATTCGGTCTTCGGGTTGTGTACCCCGCGCCTTGCCGATCATCGCCGTTGCCACGCCCAACGAAGCCCCCTGCACCAGCCGTCTGCGCGAGTTGGAAATGCTGTCGTCGCTCATGGCATGCACCGCCTTCGACCGTTACCGGGCGATGCTAGCTGCCGCGACGGTGGACGACAGGTGGAGGAATATGCAATGCGGCGTTAAGGCAGCGGGCGTACCACTTCAGCTTCAGCGCCACAGATCCAACAAAATTCCTTGCTCGCCCTGCACCGGGTCAGAACGGGGTGCCGGCAAGCGCCTGATCCGCTTCAGCGCCGCTTCGTCCGCCATCGTCTTGCACAGGTCCCAGTCCTGCCCCGGCGGATAAGCGCCGACGGCAAGGAAGTGTTTGTCGGTTCGCACGCTGCAATGCCCTACGCCGGCAGGCAGCACCAATACGTCGCCCGGCGCAACTTCAACCTCTTTGCCTCGCGGGCCGCCCAGCATCAGCCGCGCGTGGCCGCCGGCGAAGCCGAGCGCCTCGTGCGCCGTGGTGTGGTAGTGATGGTAGCCGTACACCCCGTCGCGCCAGCGTGGCTCCCAGCCGTTGCGGGCGAACAGTTCTTCCATGTCCATGGGGCTTACCGGATCGCCGACGACCGCAGCCTTGTACAGCAGCGCGGGAAAGCGCGGGTTGTTCGGCATCCAGGCATTTTTCTCCAACAGAAAGCGCTCGGTCTGCACGGCTCAACCCGATGATGAGGATGACGGATAAGGCTTCTTGCTTGGCGCATTCTGCGGTTCGTGCGGTGTCTTCGCATCCGGCTCGCGCTGCTGTTGCTTGTTCGGCTCCGGGCGTTGCTCCGGGTAACCCGAGTTGTAAGGCGGCTTGGTTGTCTGGCGCTCTTCCATGGTTCGACCACGCGTACTTGGGAGGTAGTAAAAACTTTGCCGCATGGCACTGCATCCTGGCGTGAACATCTGCAGCGCAGATGCTGATGCCAGCGTCATGCTGATGACTGGCCGGCAACAAAACCGGCGTTTACGCCGTTTCGATGCGCACGTCACAGCACCAGTAAGGGCTTCGATTGAACTACCAGGGCGCGTGCAGCAGCGAGCGCGTGAGGTAGTCGCCCAGCGTCAGCGCCACCATGATCAACGGCCATGCAAAGGCGAGGATGGCGATCATGCGCAGCGCCGGATGACTGCTCTTCAAGCGCATGAACACCACCAGCACCAGCAGCGCCTGGCCCACGGACAAACTGGCGGTAATGACCAGTCCCCACCAGCCCAGCGACAAGCGCGACACGCTGGCGGACGCGGCAAGCAGGGTCAACATGCCGGCCAGCACCAGCAATTGGCTGCGCAAGGAAGGAATGTCCTGCTGCGTCATCCCGCACTCCCCACCAAATAGAACGCCGGATACACGAAGATCCACACGATATCGACCAAGCTCCAGTACAAGCCGATGATCTCGATCGGCGTGTGGTACTGCGCGCAAAACTTGCCGCGCCAAGTGCGCATCGCGATCGTCAGCAGCAGCACCACGCCGATCAGCACGTGCAAGCTGTGGAAGCCGGTGGTCACGTAGTAGAGGCTGAAGAACAACTCCATCTCGCGTGCGCCCGGCCCGCTCTGCAGGTAGCGGATGCCGGGGATCAGGCCTTCCTTGAACTCACCGTGATATTCCATGCCATGCAGCACCAGGAACGCGACGCCGAGCAAGCTGGTTACCACCAGCAACAGCGCGCTCTGCCGCGCCTTGTCCAACTGGATCTGCCGCAGCGCAATCGCCGACAGGCAGCCACTGACCTGCAAAATCGCGGTTTCCGCGGTGCCCATGGAAAAATCCAGGTGCGCGCTGGCTTCCACGAAGGCCAGCGGAAAACGCCAGCGGCAGATCACATAGGCCGCAAACAACACGCCGAAGAACAGCACCTCCGTGGCGATGAACGCCCACATGCCGAGCATGGCGGCTTCTTTCTGCTGGGGCGCATCGTCGAATTGCTGCTGCACCGCCGCCGCTGGCACGGAAGTGTTCATCAGTCGCAGTACTCGTAAGGCCCGTGGGTGACCGCGGGCGTGGCGTGGAAATTGTGTTCGGGCGGCGGTGAAGAGGTGGTCCACTCCAACCCGGTCGCGCGCCACGGGTTCGGCCCCGCCGGCTCGCCGCGAAACAGCGAATGCCCCAGGTAGAACAGCGGCATCAGGTAGGACACGGCAAGGATCAGCGCGCCGCTCGAAGACAGGATGTTCAGGTCCTGGAATTGCGGCAGATACTGGTGATACCGGCGCGGCATGCCCTCGTAGCCCAATATGTACTGCGGAAAAAA
>NZ_DATJMN010000086.1:0-7840 GCF_035508675.1 Dyella sp. | reverse complement strand
AATTAGTGCCATTGCGCATAGACAGAGTTGAAAACGATGCCGGTGAATCTTCTGCGTGCAGCACTCCTGGGCATTCTGCTCATCGCCACCTGCGCTGCGCGCGCTGAGGATGAAACCCCTCAGGCCAAAGCCGCCGCGCTCGTCGCCAAGATGACGTTGCCGGAAAAAATGGCCCAGGTACAAAGCGGCGCGCCGGCGATACCGCGCCTGGGCGTCGCCGCTTACGACTGGTGGAGCGAAGGCTTGCACGGTATTGCGCGCAACGGTTATGCCACGGTGTTTCCGCAAGCGATCGGCCTGGCCGCCAGCTGGGATGCGCCCTTGCTGCAACAGGTGGGCACCACCGTGTCCACCGAAGCGCGTGCCAAGTTCAACGCCATCGGCGCCGGCCGCGATCACTTGCGCTACGACGGGCTCACCATCTGGTCGCCCAACATCAATATTTTCCGCGACCCGCGCTGGGGCAGGGGGCAGGAGACCTACGGCGAGGATCCTTTCCTCACTGGCCAGCTGGCGGTGCAGTTCATCCGCGGCATTCAGGGCGACGATCCGCAGCATCCGCGCGCCATCGCCACTCCCAAGCATTTCGTGGTGCATAGCGGTCCGGAAGCAGGCCGGCACGGTTTTGATGTAGACGTGTCGCCGCACGATCTGGAAGCCACCTATCTGCCCGCATTTCGCGCCGCAGTGACCGAAGGCCACGCCGATTCGCTGATGTGCGCGTACAACGCCCTGCATGGCACGCCGGTATGCGCGGATGCCGACCTGCTGACGACGCGGCTGCGTCAGGACTGGGGCTTCAAGGGCTTTGTCGTTTCCGATTGCGATGCGATCGACGACATGACCAAGTTCCACTACTTCAAGCCCGACAACGCACGGTCTTCGGCCGCATCCATCGAGGCCGGCACCGATCTGGATTGCGGCTATGCCTATGCCGACCTGCTCGAGGCGGTGCAAAAGGGTTACGTCAAGGAAGCCGTCGTCGATACTGCGCTCACCCGGCTATTTGCAGCGCGTTACCGCCTGGGCGAATGGGGCGATGGCAAGCATCCGTATGACGGCATCGGCATGGACCAGGTGGACAGCCCGGCGCATCGCCGCCTTGCGTTGCAAGCCGCGCTGGAATCCATCGTGCTGTTGAAGAACCAGCACGGCGCGTTGCCCTTGCACGCCGATACGCGCATCGCCGTGATCGGCCCCAACGCCGACACGCTGGAAACCCTGGAAGCCAACTATCACGGCACCGCGCGTGCACCGGTGACGCCGCTTGCCGGCCTGCGTGAGCGCTTCGGCGCCGAGCGCATCCGTTATGCGCAAGGCGCGCCGATTGCCGACGGCGTACCCATTCCCGTGCCCGAAACGGCATTGCGCACGACGGACGGAGGCGTCGGACTCACCGGCGAGTATTTCGACCATGCCGATTTCAACGGCAAGCCCGCGGTGACGCGTACCGATCGGGTGATCGATTTCGATTGGGATCAGGTCACGCCCATCGATAACCAGCGCAGCGATCGTTACGCCGTGCGCTGGACCGGCCAATGGCTGCCTCCTGCAGGGGGCGACTACACACTGGCCGTGCAGGTGGACCGTTGCTTCGACTGCGACAATCAGCACGATCCGGTGCGCTTGTACGTCGATGGCCGCAAGCTGCTGGACAACAACAGCGGCGAAAACTCGCCCATGCAGGCGCAGGTGCACGTTACCGATGCGCGTCCGCATGCGATCCGCCTGGAATACGTGCATAGCGGCCACGACCAGGGCGTGCGCCTGCAATGGCTGGCGCCGGAGTCGGCGCAACTGGCCAAGGCGGAAGCGGCCGTGCGCGATGCCGACAGCATCGTCGCCTTCGTCGGCTTGTCGCCGGACGTGGAAGGCGAGGAACTGCAGATTGATGTGCCCGGCTTCAATGGCGGCGATCGCACCGATATCGGCCTGCCGCAGCCGCAGCAAGCCTTGCTCGAGCGCGCCGCCGCCAGCGGCAAGCCACTCATCGTAGTGCTGATGTCGGGCAGCGCCGTGGCGCTTAACTGGGCCAAGCAGCACGCCGACGCCATCGTCGCGGCCTGGTATCCGGGCGAGGAGGGTGGCCGCGCCGTGGCGCAGGTGCTGGCCGGCGACTACAACCCCGGCGGACGCCTGCCGGTTACCTTTTATCGCTCCACGCGCGATCTGCCGCCGTTCGTCAGCTATGCGATGAAGGAGCGCACCTATCGCTACTTCACCGGCACGCCGCTTTATCCGTTCGGCTACGGCCTGAGCTACACGCGCTTCAGCTATGCGCAGCCGCAGTTGTCGACGGCCACGCTCGCAGCGGGCCAGCCGCTGACGGTAAGCGCGGTCGTGCGCAATGATGGCGAGCGCGACGGCGACGAAGTGGTGCAGGCGTATCTGGATGCGCCGGATGATTCACTGGCACCGCGTCATGCGCTGGTGGGTTTCCAGCGCGTGCATCTACGCGCAAAAGAGCAGCGGCGTGTGACGTTTGAGGTGTCCCCGCGGCAACTCAGCCATGTCGATGCACAAGGGCAGCGCGCGGTGGAAGCGGGACATTACCGCCTGTTTGTAGGTGGCGGCCAGCCGGGTGACGCGGAGGGCGTGACGGCATCGTTCACCATCAGCGGCCACATGGCATTGCCGAAATAGTCCGCCCTGCATGAATCGCCAACATTCGCCATTCCGGCCGAGCGCCGGAATGGCGACCCGCGCTGAACAGCGTCGACGCACCCCGCAAGAGTCACATGACAAGCAGGCCGAAAACCATCCGAATGCTGACCGCCGCGTGCCTGCTGGCCTGGGCCAGCCTGTCGACATGCGCTAGCGCAAGCACACCCATCACCATCGAAGGCGCGCATTTCATCCGCGCCGGCAAGCCACATCAAATCATCTCCGGCTCGATGGATTTCCAACGCATCCCACGCGCCTACTGGCAGGATCGCCTGCGCAAGGCGCGTGCGATGGGCTTGAATGCCATCACCACCTACGTGTATTGGAACCTGGTCGAACCCACGCCGGGGCAGTTCGATTTCAGTGGCGGCAACGACGTGGCAGCGTTCGTGCGCATGGCACGGAACGAAGGGCTCGATGTGATCGTGCGTCCCGGCCCCTACGTTTGCGCAGAATGGGAAGCGGGTGGATTTCCCGCTTGGCTGTTCGCGGATCCACACCTGCACGTGCGCACGCAGGACCCGGCCTACCTGCAAGCCGTGGAACGCTATTTTCAGCGCCTGGGCCAGGAGCTGTCACCGTTGATGGCAGCACGCGGCGGCCCGATTATCGCCGTGCAGGTAGAGAACGAATACGGCTCCTACGGCGATGATCGCGTGTACATGGAGGACATCCATCAGGCGCTGGTTAGCGCAGGACTCGGCACCGGCATTCTGTTTACCTCCGACGGCGCCGACGAATTGCGCAATGACACACTGCCCGGCGTGCTTGCGGTGGTGAATTTCGGCACCGGCGAGGCAAAAGGCGCCTTCGCGACACTCGCAACCTTCCGTCCCGATCAGCCGAAGATGGCCGGCGAATATTGGGCCGGCTGGTTCGATCACTGGGGCGAGGTGCATGCGCAGACCGATGCGAAGCTGCAGGCCAAGGAGCTGGCCTGGATGCTGAGTCAAGGCTATTCGCTCAACCTGTACATGTTCGAGGGCGGCACCACCTTCGGCTTCATGAACGGCGCCAACCTCCAAGGTAATCCCACCGATCACTATGCGCCGCAAACCACCAGCTACGACTACGATGCGCCGCTGGACGAAGCCGGCCGGCCGAGGCCGAAGTTTGCGATGTTTCGCGCGGTGATCGCGAAGGCTACTGGCAGCACGCCGCCGCCGTTGCCTTCCCCCACGCCATTCATGGATGTGCCGGCCTTTGCGCTGCCCGAATCCGCATCGCTGTGGGACAACCTGCCGACGCCGATCAGCGTGGATCAGCCGCGACCGATGGAGCAGTTCGGCCAAGCCTACGGCTATATCCTTTATCGCACGCACGTCAGTGGTGCCATCCGAGGGCAGCTCTATCTGGGTGACATACGCGACTACGCATCGGTGTATGTCGATCACAAGCTGGTGGGTACGGTGGATCGGCGACTCAAGCAGGTGAGCTTGCCGGTCACCCTCGATGCGGGTACGCACTCGCTCGACGTGCTGGTGGAAAATACCGGGCGGATCAATTACGGCCCGCATCTGGCGGATGGACGTGCAGGGCTGATCGATCCCGCGCGGCTCGATGGCAAGTTGTTGCACGGCTGGCAGGTCTATCCGCTGCCGATGGCGTCACCGGATGCGATTCGCGGCTGGACCACGCAGACGGTCGACGGGCCTGCGTTTCATCGCGGGCACTTCAAGCTGGCAACGCTGGCCGATACGTTTCTGGATATGACGGCGTTCGGCAAAGGCTTTGCTTGGGTCAATGGGCATAACCTTGGACGCATTTGGGATATCGGTCCGCAGCGTTCGCTTTATCTGCCGGCGCCGTGGCTGCAGCAGGGCGACAACACGGTAGTGGTGTTCGATCTGCGGACGCCGGAACAGGCGGTGGTGCATGGTGTGCGGCAGCCAATATGGTGGAGGTCGGACGCAAAGGTGTCTCAATGAGTGGTGTTTTTCAGAGCGAATCGTCATTCCGGCCTTCGCCGGAATGACGATTGTCGGATATATGGTGACTGAAGCCTTTGGCATGAAAGGAACACCGAGCGATGCGTCGACATTTGTTTTCTCAACAACAACGGCCCCATCGTTTGCCGCCAGCAAGGCATGTACTCGCCTTGCTGCTCGCGACCCCGATAACCGCCATGGCAAACCACAACCCCATCGTGCTGCGCGAATTCGTCGCAACGACACCGCCAACCCGGCAGAGCCACGCCTCCACCCTCGTCGAAACACCGGCTGGCCTCGTTGCCGCCTGGTTCGGCGGCAAGCACGAGCGCGATCCCAGCGTCGGCATCTGGTTGGCGCGACAAATACGGGGTCACTGGACGTCACCGGTGGAAGTGGCCAACGGCGTACAGCCGGATGGGCAGCGCGAACCTACCTGGAATCCGGTGCTGTTTCTTCCGCACGATGGGCCGCTGATACTGTTCTACAAAGTGGGGCCGGACCCGCAGCACTGGCGCGGTATGCTCATGACGTCCCGCGATAACGGCGTGCACTGGTCCGCCGCCCATGCGTTGCCCAGCGGCTTCCTTGGTCCGATCAAGGACAAGCCGGTGCAACTCGCCGACAGCAGCATCGTCAGCCCGTCGAGCACGGAGCTGGGTCGCTGGACGATCCATTTCGAGCTTTCCAATGATGGCGGCGCAACTTGGCAACACAGCCAGGCGGTGCCCAATCCGGATGGCATCGAGGCAATTCAGCCCAGCCTGCTGCCTTGGCGCGATGGCAAGCTGCAGGCGATCGGCCGTACGAAACAGGACCGCTTGTTCACCACCTGGTCCACCGACGGCGGGCATACCTGGTCCAGACTGACATTGCTGGACGTACCCAATCCCAATTCGGGTATCGACGCGGTGATGCTTGCCGACGGCCGTGCCTGTCTGGTCTACAACCCGACCACGCACGGCAAGGATTGGTGGAATGGCCGCGGCACGCTTGCCGTGGCGGTCTCGGCGGATGGCGAGCACTGGAAGCGGGTGCTGACGCTGGAACACGGCCCTGGTGCCGAATTTTCCTATCCGGCAGTAATCCAGACCCGGGATGGCCTGCTGCACATCACCTACACCTGGAAACGGTTACGCATTGCCCATGTGGTGATCGATCCCGCGGCACTCTGACATCTGCCTGATCGTTCAATCCGCCGCAAAATTTCGCGAAATCTTGGATTCTGTTGCGTTGCCACTTGCCACGATCTAAACGAGGCGTATAAGCTCACTATCAATAAATATGAAATGGACGTTCGTATATGAATGGTCCAGAGAGAAAGCGGGTGCAGGAGGGGACAATGAAGACTGCAGACCATCTGCGTCAGCGTAAGATGATCACGACTCCGTTTTCCAGGGCGGGGTGGCGACATGCGTGACGGTGGCAATCATGAAGGGTACGGCACCGCGCGGGAGGCTTCCACTACGGAAGCGTTCCTTGATGAGGTTGCGCCCTATCGCGAAGCCGTATCGCCGGCATCCGTGATGTCCCTTCCCGGCCATCAAGATGCTTTCCTCGCCGCCGACGTCGGTGGCACGCATGCGCGCATCGGGCTGATCGCCTTTCAACCTGGGCAGGGCGTTCCTGCCACCTTGGCGTATCGCGTGTACCCATGCGCCGACTTCAGCGGCTTCGACGCGATTGTACGTGCCTTTTGCGATGAGTTCTCGGTCGAGCCGCAACGCCTCGCGCTGGCGTGCGCCGGTTTCCTGCACGAAGGCGAGGTGGTCAACAACAATCTGCGCTGGCCGATCGTTCCGGCCGAACTGGAACGAGCGCTGTCGTTGCGCGAAGTGAAAGTGCTCAACGATTTCGAAGCGCTCGCCTACGGTACGGCTTATCTGGACCCTGCCGGTGTGATCACGCTGCACGATCCTCGCCGCAACAAGCCGGCGCAAGCGGGTACCGTCGTGGTGGTCGGTCCGGGTACGGGACTGGGTGTGGCCGTGCGTTTCCCGGGCACGCCGCCGCAGGTATTGGCCACCGAAGCCGGGCATATCCAACTGGCCGCACGCGTGGGTCGCGAGCAGGCCGTGCTCGGTGAACTGGTGCCGCCGGATGCGCATATTCCTTATGACTCGGTGCTGTCCGGCCCGGGGCTGATGCGCGTGTATCAAGCAGTGTGCCGTCTCGATGGAGTCGCCGCGCCATTGCACGAACCGGCTGCCATCACTGCCGCGGCTTGCGCAGAGACGACCGCGCAAGCGGTGGAAACGCTGCAATTGTTTTGCGGATGGCTGGGCTCCTTTGCCGGCGATCTGGCGATGCTTTACGGCGCCACGGGCGGTATCTATGTGGCCGGGGGCTTTTTGTCGCGCATGACCGACTTCATGGCGAAGAGCAGTTTCGTCAGCCGCTTTCTCGACAAAGGCGTGATGCGTCCGTTCCAGCAGAGCGTGCCCGTGCATGTCGTGGATCACGCGCAATTGGGCGTGATCGGCGCGGCAAGCTGGCTGATGAATCACGCTGATCAACGTTTGCAAGATTTGCAGGATTAGGGAACGGCGGGGCTCGACGTTCTCATTCACCGCATCGACAAGGAGGCTGATGTTGCCCAAACCTGACGGGAGGGACGTACAGATCTTCCATACATCATCGATGCTTGCAGCAAGGTAGCTCCGGCCAGCCAGGAGCGCTCACAACAAACCCACGCACAAGCCGGTTTCGACGAGTACACAGGGATGTCGAAGCGGGCAAGACATATTTCGTTTCTACCGGGAGGGGACAACATGAAAACCATTCACGTACGCCGCGGCGTACTGGCGAGTTCCTTGGCGTTGGCGCTGTTTGCGCCGTATGCCGTCGCGCAGACGTCGACCACGTCGGGTAGCGATCAGCAGCAGGGCACGTCTTCCAGCAACCAGCAACAGAACGGCAAGCAGACGCCGAATCCGAAAGAGCTGAAAACGGTCGTTGTGACCGGTTCGATGATTCCGCGCGTGGAAATTGAAGGTCCGACCCCGGTGGTTTCGCTCACCGGTACGCAGATCAAGGACCAGGGCTTCACCACGCTGTATGAATTCCTGGATTCGTTGCCGCAGGTAGGCCAGCAGACATCCGATCCCGCCTCTTGGGGTTCCAGTTCGGTGAATGCGCGTTCCGTCAATCTGCGCAACGTGGGGCCTGGCTTCAGTTTGCTGATGATCGACGGCCACCGCATCGTGGATTATCCGCAGCCGTTGAACAAGCAGAGTAACTTCCAGAAC
>NZ_DATJMN010000085.1:0-13605 GCF_035508675.1 Dyella sp. | reverse complement strand
GGCTGAAGGCGCAACTGGATGCGGAAGGTTTGTTCGCGCAGGAACGCAAGCGCCCCCTGCCCCGCTTTGCGCGCCGTATCGGTGTGATCACCTCCGCCACGGGCGCGGCGATTCGCGATGTATTGAGCGTGATGTCACGACGCTGGCCACTGGTGGAAGTGGACGTGCTGCCCGTGCCTGTGCAAGGCCGTGAAGCGCCGCCGGCGATCGTGTCGATGTTGCGCAAGGCATCGGCATGCGGACGCTACGACGTGCTGCTGCTCACGCGCGGCGGCGGTTCGCTGGAGGATTTATGGGCGTTCAATGATGAGCAGGTCGCACGCGCGGTGCATGCCAGCGCGGTGCCGGTGGTCTGCGCGGTGGGGCACGAAATCGACTTCAGCATCGCCGATTTCGTGGCCGACTTACGCGCCCCCACGCCCTCCGCCGCGGCTGAGTTGCTGGTGCCGGACATGCTGGCGCTACGCCGGCATGTGGCGCAGTTGCGCCAGCGCACCGCGGCCATCTACGAACGGCGCTCGCATACCCGCATTCAACAACTCGACCACCTGCTGGCGCGCTTGCAGGCGCAACGGCCGCAGGCGCGGCTGGCACGCGATCGCCAGCGGTTGCAGCAATTGCATCGCCGCTTGCTTGCGTGCTGGCAGACGCAGTCGATGCACAAAACGACGCAGCTGGATCGCGTGCATGCGCGATTGCTGGCGCAGCATCCGCGCCAGCGCGTGGCACTGTTGCGGCAGCGGCTTGAACAGCATGCGGCACGGCTGCGGCAACTGATCCAGCACAAACTGCAACGCGATCGCCTGGAACTGCAACACCTCGCCCGGGCCATGCATGCGGTAAGCCCGCTGGCGACGCTGGAGCGCGGCTACGCGATCCTGTTCGACGCGGACGGCAAGGTGTTGCGCTCGGCCCAGCATGTGGCGGCGGATACGCCGCTGCGGGCGAAGTTGGCCGATGGGGAATTGTCCCTGCGCGTAAGCAAGAAGTAGCACAGCCTACGCATCCATTCTTCCCGCGACTCAAACGCATCCCCGCACGAATCGAACATCGGAGTACAAATAGCAGCGTTATCTTTGCAGGAGACGATGCATGAAGGCCGCGGCCTTGTTTGTGAAAGCGTTGGAAGCCGAAGGCGTAAGCCGCATTTTCGGCGTGCCGGGTGAGGAAAACCTCGATCTGGTGGAGGCGTTGCGCGAATCGTCCATCAAGCTGATCGTGACGCGCCACGAGCAGGCGGCCGGGTTCATGGCGGCCACCTGGGGCCGGCTTACCGGTGAGGCGGGCGTGGCGCTGTCCACGCTGGGGCCGGGCGCCACCAACCTGGTGACGGCAGCGGCCTATGCGCAGCTCGGCGCCATGCCGATGCTGATGATTACCGGGCAAAAACCGATCCGCACGCACAAGCAGGGGCTGTTCCAGCTGGTGGACGTGGTGGACATGATGCAGCCGCTGACCAAGTACACCCGCCAGCTGGTGTCCGCGGCGACGATTCCCGCGCGCATCCGTGAAGCATTCCGCCGCGCGGAGGAAGAACGCCCCGGCGCGGTGCACCTGGAATTGCCCGAGGACATCGCACGCGATGAGGTGGACGAATACATCCTCCTGCCGACCGAGTATGCGCGCCGGCCTTCGCCGGACGACGCCGCACTGGTGCAGGCGGCCGAAGCGATCAGCCTGGCCAGGCATCCGATCCTGATGATCGGCGCCGCCGCCAACCGCCAGCGTACGGCCGTCGCGTTGCGCACCTTTATCGACAAGCTCGGCATTCCTTTCTTCACCACCCAGATGGGCAAGGGCGTGGTCGATGAGGATCACCCGTTGTGGCTGGGCAATGCCGCGTTATCGGATGGCGATTTCGTGCATCGTGCGATCGACGCGGCGGACGTGATCATCAACGTCGGCCATGACGTGGTGGAGAAGCCGCCGTTCTTCATGCAGCGCGGACGGCGCACGGTGATTCACATCAATTTCTCGTCGGCTGAAGTGGACACGGTGTATTTCCCGCAGATCGAAGTGGTGGGCGATATCGCGCACACGGTGGAACGCTTGACCGATGCATTGAGCGTGCAGGAACACTGGGATTTCCAGTACTTCAACAAGGTACGCGAGGCGTTCCAGGTGCAGCTTGGCCAATATGCCGATGAAGCGCGCTTCCCGATGCATCCCGTGCGCATCGTTGCCGATACGCGCCGTTTCATGCCGGACGACGGCATCCTGTGCCTGGACAACGGCATGTACAAGTTGTGGTACGCGCGTTATTACAAGGCGCGCCAGCCCAACACGGTGCTGCTCGACAATGCGCTTGCCACCATGGGTGCGGGCCTGCCGTCGGCGATGGCGGCCAAGATGGTGTATCCGGAGCGCAAGGTGCTGGCGATCTGCGGCGACGGCGGCTTCATGATGAATGCGCAGGAGCTGGAAACCGCGGTGCGCCTGAAGCTGGACCTGGTGATCCTGCTATTGCGCGACGACGCCTACGGCATGATCCGCTGGAAGCAGGCAGAGATGGGCTACGCCGATTACGGCATGCAGTTCAGCAATCCGGACTTTGTGCTTTTCGCCCAGGCGCATGGCGCGCAGGGGCATCGCCCGCAGAGCGCGGATGAATTCCTGCCCACCTTGCAGCGCGCCTTCGACGAAGGCGGCGTACACCTGATCGACCTTGCGATCGACTATTCCGACAACCATCGTGTGCTGGATGAAGAAATCCGCAAGCTCAGCGCTGCGGTGAAGGAGTGACCATGCTCGACAAGACCTATCCCTATTACCTGGCCAACGAACCGCGCACCTCCGCCGAAATGATGGAGGTGTACGACAAATACAGCGGCGAGGTTGCCACGCGCGTCGCCGTGCCGGATGCACAGGCGACGGAACAGGCCATTCACGCCGCCGTGCAGGCCACCGGCCCCATGAAGCGTTTCAAGCCGTGGGCGCGGCAGGCGGTGTTGCAGCATTGCGTGAAGCGTTTCCAGGAGCGCTACGACGAGCTGGCGATGGCGCTGTGCATCGAGGCCGGCAAGCCGATCAAGGATGCCGCCGGCGAAGTGACGCGCCTGATCGAAACCTTCCGCATCGCCGCCGACGAAGCGGTGCGCGTGAACGGCGAAACCTTGAATCTGGAACTCGCCGGGCGCCTGGACGGTTACCACGGCTTTACGCGCCGCGTGCCGCTGGGGCCGGTGTCGTTCATCACGCCATTCAATTTTCCGTTGAACCTGGTGGCGCACAAGGTGGCGCCGGCGATCGCGGCAGGTTGCCCGTTCGTGTTGAAGCCATCGGAAAAAACGCCGATCGGTGCGTTGATCATCGGTCAGGTACTGGCGGAGACCGATCTGCCCAAAGGTGCGTTTTCGGTGCTGACACTGGACGGCAAGCACGCCACGCCGCTGGTGGAAGATGCGCGATTGAAGCTGCTTTCGTTTACCGGCGGGCAGATCGGCTGGGATCTGAAAGCACGCGCCGGCCACAAGAAGGTGACCTTGGAACTGGGCGGCAATGCGGCCTGTATTGTCGATGCCGATCAGCATGCGAACCTGGACAAGGTGATCGAGCGGCTTATCTTCGGCGCGTTCTATCAATCCGGGCAGAGCTGCATCAGCGTGCAGCGGATTTACGCGCATGCCTCGCTGTATGAAGAACTGAAGCAGCGCCTGGTCGCTGCCGTGAAGCAACTCAAGGCCGGCGATCCGAAAGACCAGAGCGTGTTCCTCGGGCCGATGATCGACGAAGCGGCGGCGGCGCGGCTGGAAGGCTGGATCAACGAAGCGCAGCAGGCCGGCGGCAAGGTTCTATGCGGCGGCAAGCGCAAGGGCAACATGCTCGAAGCCACCGTGATGGAGAACGTGCCGAAGGATGCCAAGGTCAATCGCATGGAGGCGTTCGGGCCGTTTGTGTTGCTGGTGCCCTTCGAGCATATCGACGAGGCGTTTGCGCTGGTCAACGATTCGGATTACGGCCTGCAGGCCGGCATCTTCACCAACAGCCTTGCGCATGGCATGCGCGCATGGGATGAACTGGAACAAGGCGGCGTGATCGTCAACGACGTGCCGAGTTTCCGCGTGGACAACATGCCGTACGGCGGCGTGAAGCTGTCCGGCATCGGCCGCGAAGGCGTGCGTTATGCGATCGAGGATATGACGGAGATTCGGTTGATGGTGATGCGGGAGGTATAGGCCCATCCCCAACGTCGGCGCGCGATCATGCATGGCGATGTTGGGGTTCGCGCTCGCTCACCCCAACCTACGACGGTTACCTGTGAGGGGAGTAAAAGGCGCTACGCCGAAACCTCAAGCTCCGCGCAAGGCGCCGTTCCCATCGACCGCAAGCGCACCACATCGCGCAACGGCGGCGCGCCATGCTGGCGGCTGTATTCGCGGCTGAATTGCGAGGGGCTTTCATAACCCACGCGATGCGCGGCGGTGGCCACGTCGCAACCTTCCGTCAGCAGCAATCGACGTGCTTCATGCAGGCGCAGCACTTTCTGGTACTGCAGCGGACTCATCGCGGTGATCTGGCGGAAATGATGGTGCAGCGACGATGGGCTCATGTTGACCATGCTGGCCAGCTCGGCGATGCGCAAAGGCTTGTTGAAATGCTGCCGCAGCCACTGGATGGCGCGGGCGATCTGCTGGCCCTGCCCGCCGGCCATGGCGATCTGCGCCAGCCGTACGCCCTGCTCGCCGGTCAGCAGCCGGTAGAGCAGCTCGCGCTCGATCAGCGGCGCCAGCAGGGCCAAGTCCTGCGGCGAGTCGAGCAGGCGGACCAAGCGCAGCAGGGGGTCGAGCAGGCCCGCGCTGACCGGGCTCAGGGCGATGCCGCGCGCGGTGACGGCGGAGGGCTTGGGCAGCCTCACCTCGGACAGCCACTCGCCGATGCGTACGGGATCCAGGCGTAAGGTGATGCACAGGCACGGTTGCTGCGGCGAGGCGCGCACCACCTGGGCGGTGACCGGCACGTCGATGGAGTTGATCAGGTAATGGCCGTACTCCTGCTCCAGGCGCTCCTCGCCCACCAGCACATGCTTGTTGCCCTGGAGCAACAAGCCCAGGCAGGGCTCGTACATGGCGCAGCTGCGGTCGCTGGGAGCGTCTGCGCGAAAGAACGACAAGGCCGGCCAAGCGGTCTGGGTGACGCCCTCGACCCGGGCGTATCGTTCAACGATGGCTGTCAATTCCTCGTAATCCTGCTCGAGGCGGGAGGGTATCTCGATCGCTTTAAGCTGTGTATTCATGCGGAATGCTGCTTGCCTAGAACGAATGAAGGTTGCCTGTTCCTGCAGATCAATGCGAGTGTTCAGCAGTGAATTTGCAGTATCAAGCAAGCATTTAGCAGGATTCGGCTACCCGGCTTTTGCTGCACTGCGCATACTTTGCGGCCTTCCCTGCCCTTACCCCCTTGGAGAACCGCATGGCCTTCAGCATCCGCGGCTACGCCGCGCAATCCGCCACCACGCCGCTGACACCCCATTCGTTCGAGCGGCGCGACGCGCGCGCGGACGACGTGGTGATCGATATCCTCTATTGCGGCGTCTGCCACTCCGACATCCACACGGCCCGCAACGAATGGGGCGGCTCCCAATACCCGGTGGTGCCCGGTCACGAAATCATCGGCCGCGTGGCTTCGGTGGGCGCGCAGGTGACCGGCTTCAAGCCGGGCGACCTGGTGGGCGTCGGCTGCATGGTGGATTCCTGCCAGCACTGCGCTGCCTGCGAACAAGGCCTGGAGCAGTACTGCCAGGAAATGCCCACCTTCACCTACAACAGCCGCGACCGTCGCGACGGGCTGATGACCTACGGCGGTTACTCCGAACGCATCGTGGTGAGCGACAAGTTCGTGCTACGCATTCCGGACGGCGTGGACCCCAAAGCTGCCGCACCCCTGCTATGCGCGGGGATCACCACCTGGTCGCCACTGCAACACTGGAAGATCGGCAAGGGTCACAAGGTGGCCATCGTCGGCCTGGGCGGCCTCGGCCACATGGGCCTGAAGTTTGCCAAGGCGCTGGGCGCGGATGTCACGCTGTTCACGCGCTCGCCCGGCAAGGAAGCGGAAGCGCGCCGGCTGGGCGCCGATCACGTGGTGCTGTCCACCGATGCGAAGCAGATGGCGGCGGTCGCGGGCCATTTCGATTTCATTCTCGACACAGTGCCGCACCAGCACGATCTCAATCCCTACCTGGCCACGCTGAAGATCGATGGCCTGCATGTACTGGTGGGCCTGGTGGAACCGGTGAATCCGCCGGTGCATGCCGGTAGCCTGATCTTCGGCCGTCGCTCGCTGGCCGGTTCATTGATCGGCGGCATTGCGGAAACGCAGGAGATGCTGGATTTCTGCGCCAAGCACCAGATTGGCGCGGATGTGGAGATGATCGACATCCAGGACATCAACACGGCGTACGGGCGGATGCTCAACAGCGACGTGCGCTATCGGTTCGTGATCGATATGGCATCGTTGAAGAAAACTGCCTGATGCATGGCGCCGCGCTGTTGCCCCTTCTTCCGAAAAGAGGGGGCACAGCATGCTCCCGCTATCGACTGGACGGCACGTTCCAACCCATCGCGTTGTAGAGGTGATACAGCCACACGCCGGCATATTCATGCAACGCCGCGTCGGTCAGCGCCAGGCTCTGGCTGCTGGGAAGCCAGGTGTAGCGCGAGCCCACATAGTCGGCACGCACCAGCAAGGCATCGATGCCGAAGTGCTCGAAAAACATCTGCGCGCGACGCATGTGCATGGCGGAGGTCACCAGCACCACGCGCTGCGGTGCATACGCCTTCAGCATGGGCTGCACGAATTGGGCGTTCTGCCAGGTGTTCATGCTGCGCGATTCGAGCATGAGGTCATTGCGATCCACGCCCATGCGCAGCAAGACCTCACCATAAACCACCGCTTCGGGCTTGCCGACATGCGCTGCATCACCGCCGCTGACGATCAGCTTGCAGTCGTTGCCGGTCTGCTTGCATTCGCGGTATAGCGTATAGCCCTCGACCAGCCGGTTGCCCGCAGGCACAGGCACAGTTACCTCACCGGTGGCGAAAATCAGCGTGGCACCTGCACCCAACACCACGATGGCATTGCGCGGCGCCCAGGTGATTTTCGGCCGCGTTGCATAAGGCGCTTGCAGGTGGATGGCCAACCACACCGACAAGGGGCCGCAAGCGCTGGCCACGAACAATACGAACGCTGCCCCGTAGAACATCCATCCGCCACGACCGCGACGAAAACGGTTTACCACGTAGCCCAGCGCGCAAAGCAGCACCAACAGCAACAACATCATGCGAGCCATCCTGGTCGAAAAACCGTAAGCCTAGCGCAACCGGGGATGTGACCGCTGGGCGTGATTCCCTTACCCTGCGGATGCCCTGATCCACTCCGCGTACCCGGCATGACACCGATGTTGCACACCCTCGCCGCGCCGTTTCAGCACAGCGAAGAGATTCGCAAGAGCCGCTTTCTGGCCCAGGCCGCGCCGATGGCAACGCCACAGCAGGCATTGGCGTACGTGCAGCAGGTGAGCGATGGGTCGGCCACGCATAATTGCTGGGCGTACCGCATTGGCCAGGATTATCGCTTCAACGACGATGGCGAGCCGGGCGGAACGGCCGGACGGCCCATCCTGCAGGCCATCGAGGGCCAGGGCATCGACCGCGCCGTAGTGGTGGTGACGCGCTGGTATGGGGGCATCAAGCTGGGCGCCGGCGGGCTGGTTCGCGCTTACGGCGGCACGGCGGCCGAATGCCTGCGGCTGGCCGAGCGCACCCCGATTGTGGCGATGGCGCGGCTGGGCATGCGTTGCGAGTTTGCCGAGCTGGCGCTGATGAAGGCACGCCTGAAGGAGCTTGGGGTGGTATTTGAGCAGGAAAGCTTCGAGGCCGATGGCGTGATGCTGCAACTGCAGCTTCCTGAGGCGCGGGTGGACGAGGCCAAGGCGCGTATCGTCGATATCAGTCGCGGGCGTAGCGAGGGGCGTGTGCTGGATGGCTAAGGAATGCAGGCGGCACATTGAATCACCTTGGGCCACCCCTATCTGAATTCAGATATCCCCCACGACGAAGCCCATGAGCACGACGCCCGCGAACGATCCCAAGCCCCGTCGCCGTATTGGTTCCCTGAAGCTGCTCTGGCCATTCGTAAAGCCCAACCGGATGCTGGCGTTGGGCTGGCTGGTGTTCCTGGCCATATCCTCCAGCTCTACTCTGGTGCTGCCGATCGCGGTGCGGCACATGATCGACCACGGCTTTCGCAACTCCAACCTGACGGCGATCAACGCCAGTTTCCTGGGCTTGTTTGCAGTCGCGCTGGTGATGGCGTTTGCGACCGCGGCGCGGTTCTACTGCATCTCGCTGCTGGGCGAGCGCACCTTGGCCGCGCTGCGCGCCAAGTTGTATGCGCACGTGATCCGGCTGGACGTGAGCTTTTTCGAGCGCAATCGCGTCGGCGAGCTGATATCGCGCCTGGGCACCGATACCGAAGTGGTACAGGCGCTGGTGGGTTCCGGTATCTCCGTGGCGCTGCGCAGCGCGGTGATGCTGGTCGGCGCGACGGCGGCGATGATCTGGACCAGCCCGCACCTGGCCGGCCTTACTGCGTTGGTGATTCCGGCCGTGGTGTTGCCGATTCTGATTTTCGGGCGGCGCGTGCAGAAGCTATCGCGCGCCAGCCAGGATCGCCTGGCCGATACGGCGGCGATCGCCAACGAAACGCTCAATGCCGCCACGGCAGTCAAGGCCTATGCACGTGAAGGCATCGAAAGCGAGCGTTATGGGAATGCCATTACCCGCGCGCTGGCCACCGCGCGCGAACGCATCGGCATGCGCACGATGCTCACTGCCGCGGTGATCGTGCTGTTCTTCGGCGCGATTACGCTGGTGCTGTGGGTGGGCGCGCGCAACGTGCTGGAGGGCAGCCTGGATGCCGGGGTGCTGGCGCAGTTCGTGGTGTACGCGATGCTTTCCGGCGGATCGATGATGGGCCTTTCCGATGTATGGGGCGATGTGCTGCGCGCGGCCGGCGCGATGGAACGCATCGGCGAATTGTTCAACGAGGAGCCCACGATTGCCGACCCGCCGCATCCGCAAGCCTTGCCGCAGCCGGTACGCGGCGCCTTGCGTTTTGAGGATGTGGAATTTCACTACCCTACCCGCCCCGACGCACCGGCGCTGCACCAGTTCAACCTGGATATCCGCCCCGGCGAAACGGTGGCGCTGGTCGGCCCGTCGGGAGCGGGCAAGAGCACGGTGTTTGCGTTGCTGTTGCGCTTCTACGATCCGCAGCGCGGGCGCATCCGTTTCGATGGCATCGATCTGCGTGCGATGAGCTTGCCCGAGCTGCGCGGCGCGATTGCCCTGGTACCGCAAGAAACGGTGATTTTTGGTGGCACCACCGCCAACAACATCCGCTTCGGCCGCCAGGATGCAAGCGACGAAGAAGTGCGCACCGCGGCTCGTGCCGCCGAGGCGCACGACTTCATCCAGATGCTGCCGGATGGTTACGAGGCGGAGCTGGGTGAACGCGGCGTGCGCCTGTCCGGTGGCCAGCGCCAGCGCATCGCCATTGCACGGGCGATTCTGCGCAATGCGCCGCTGTTGCTGCTGGATGAAGCCACCTCGGCCCTGGATGCGCAATCGGAAGCGGCCATCCAGCAAGCTCTGGAACGATTGGAAAAGGGCCGCACCACCCTGGTGATCGCCCACCGGCTGGCCACCGTGCAGCGCGCGGATCGGATTGTGGTGCTCGATGGCGGGCGCATCGTGGCGCAAGGTACGCACGAGAGCCTGCTGGCCGAAGGCGGCCTGTATGCCGAGCTGGCGCGGCTGCAGTTTGTGGCGTGAGCGGGAGGCTGGGATAACGTCCCAGCCCTATTACGGTGCTTGATGCCGGGATTTCACTCGAGCACGCGGCTGGTGATTATCAATTACCGTTTTTCTCGATTTAAAAAATCATCCAAAAAAGAATCACCCAAAAAGAAAACCCTGCACAAGGCAGGGTTTTCTCGTTGAAGCATGGTAACAACGACGGCTTCAGCTCGCGAGTTCGACGCCGGACGCCTGGGCACCCTTCGGACCCTGGGTCACTTCGAACTTCACGCGCTGGCCTTCTTGCAGGCTGCGAAAGCCCTTGGAGTTGATGGCTGAGAAATGGACAAACACGTCCTCCCCACCGTCCTCGGGCGCGATGAAGCCGAAACCCTTGGCATCGTTGAACCATTTGACCGTACCGAAACGCATTTGCGTGAACCTCTGAATCTAAGGACTGGATTGCACCAAGTCTCCGCGAGAACCACCTCTACCCCTAGGTCCGCCGCCCCTGGCACAGGCGAAGTATCCTCATGTTTTCAGGCAAAGCGCAATATGCACTGCGGCTTGGACGGGTTGGAATGATCAGCTTTTGAGCAGTTCGGCAAGAATGGGGGGGACGGCCGCCGTCGCCGCCGCCAGATGCGCGAAGATTTCCTCGATGCTGATTTCCGCCTCGTCACCGCAACCGGCGGCAAAGTTGGCGACCAGCGCCAGGCATGCGTAATCCAGTTCCAGTTCGCGCGCCAAGGCCGCTTCCGGCATGCCGGTCATGCCGACCAGATCGCAGCCGTCGCGTTTCATGCGCGCGATCTCGGCGCGGGTTTCCAGCCGCGGCCCCTGGGTGGCGCCGTAGCAGCCACCGTCGAGTACCGCGATGCCGGCCCGTTTTGCCGCACCGATCAAGGCAGTGCGCAAGGAAACGGTATACGGCTCGCTGAAGTCGATGTGTTTGACCTCGGCGCCTTCCACATCGCAATAACTCGTATAGCGCCCGTGGGTGTAATCGATGATCTGGTCCGGCACGACGATGACGCGCGGCCCCATGTCGTGGCGAATGCCACCGACCGCATTCACGCCGATGATGCGGGCTGCGCCCAGATGATGCAGCGCCCATAGGTTGGCGCGGTAATTCACCCGATGCGGCGGCAAGCTGTGGCTTTCGCCATGGCGGGCGAGGAAGGCGATGCGGCGGCCGGCGAACTCACCCACCACCACGTCGCCGGAAGCCGGGCCATAAGGTGTATCCACACTCTGCCGCGTGGCATTTTCCAGGCCGGGGAATTGATACAGGCCGCTGCCGCCGATCACGGCGAGGTCGATGGGATGCGTCATGGAAATTCCTGTTGTTCGTAGCTTGGGGTGAGGTACAACCGAACCCCGACGTAGCAGCATGCATGGCGATGGCGGGGTTCGCACGCACTCACCCCAACCTACGGCGGCTATTCTTTCAGTGCATAGATGGCAGGCAGATTACGGCCTTGCTCGTAGTAATCCATGCCGTAGCCGAACACATAGCGATCGGGCAGCTCAACGCCGTTGAAATCGCTCTGGATACCTTCGACGCAACGGCCATGCACTTTGCGGCACAGCGTGGCGACCAGCACGCGCCTGGCGCCGCGTTGCAGGCAATCGTCGCGCACGGCCTTGAGGGTGTGGCCCTCATCGAGAATGTCATCCACCAGCAACACCGTGCGGTCTTTCAACACAGCGGAAGGTTCGCGCAGCCATTGCAGGTCGTTGCCGGAGGTGGCGCCGCGGTAGCGCGTGGCGTGGACATAATCGAATTCCAGATCGGTGCGGATCGACAGCGCAAGCTGGGCGCCGAACATCAGCGCGCCGTTCATCACGGTGAGAAATACCGCGCGCTCGCCATCGAGCGTGGCATCGACAGCACGCCCCAAATGGGCGATGACGCTTTCCAGCGCCTCGCGCGTGAACAGCACATCGGAGCGGGTCAATGCTTCGGCCAGCGAAGGAACCGTAGTGGTGGTGCTCATGGCAACGCCCTTTAGCTATTCAATGCGGTAACGCGCGCGACGAACTGATCGCGCTGCGGATTATCGAGCAGACTGGCCCAGGTCGAGCCGACCGCGCCGCGCAAGGCGGCGATGCGCTGCACGCTGGCTACGGAAGGCATCGGCATGGCGGCGATGGCTTGTTCCACTACGTCGGGGAAACAGGCAAGCACCAGATCGCAGCCGGCCTCCAGGTGCGCGTGCACGCGTTCGGCCACGCCGCCGGCGACACCGGCCGCCGCCATGCTGATGTCGTCGCTGATGACGGCGCCGTTGAAACCGAGCTCACCCCGCAGGATGTCCTGGATCCAGCGGCGGGAATAGCCGGCCGGCTGTTCGTCCACCGCTGGGTAAACCACGTGCGCCATCATCACGGCTTCGGCATGGGCCGCAAAACCTTCCTGGAACGGACGCAGATCGTTCCGGCGAATCTCATCCAGCGAACGCGGATCGATCGCCTGTGCTTTGTGCGTGTCGATGGCGACCGAACCGTGGCCGGGAAAGTGCTTGAGCACGGCCGCCATGCCGCCCAGGTGGATACCGCGCACATAGGCGTGGATCAGCTCGCCGGCAATGTCGGGATCGGCATGAAAGGCGCGCGTGCCGATGGCGGCATTGCCGCGCGCGAGATCGGCGACCGGCGAAAAACTGAAATCAATGCCGCTGGCGCGCAATTCGCTGGCCATCACCCATGCATGCTCCTCCGCCAGCTTGATGGCTTCGGCGGGGGCGCGCTCATACCACTGGCCGATCTTCATCAAGGGCGGCAGACGGGTGAAGTCGGTGCGGAAACGCTGCACGGGACCACCTTCCTGATCCACGGCGAGCAGAACATCCTCGCCGGCAATGTCGCGGATCGATCCCACCAGCGCCAGCAGTTGCTCGCGGTTGCTGTAGTTGCGCGAAAACAGGATGACGCCAGCCACACCGGGCGCGGTAAGCCAGGCATGCTCGTGCGGAAGCAATTGGGTACCGGCGATGCCGATCAGCAGCATCAGGCGTTCTCCTCTGCCTGCGTATCGGTAGCGCTGCGCTCATCCTCATTCCATTCGGAATACGGATGTTCAAGCAGATTGACGTTGTAGTAGCGCGCCAGGCTGCTCACTTCGCGGCCCAGCCAGTCCGGGCGCGGATAGACAGCATGTGTTTCGGGCAGTTCGAGTTCCGCCACCACCAGGCCACGGTTGGCGCCGAGGAATTCGTCGATCTCGAACATCCAGCCATCGACGTCCACATGGTGCCGAATTTTTTCCAGCACGCCGTTGCACAACGTGTCGAGCATGGCCTGCGCATCGGCGAGTGCTAGCGGCAACTCGTACTCGGCGCGCGCAATGCCCAACTCCACCGATTTGATGTTGAGCCAGGCCTGGTCGCCGCTGATGCGCACACGCACCGAAGCGCGCGCCGTGCCATCGCGCAAGGCGCGTACGCCCACCAGATAACCCTGCGCGATGTGCTTGCTGGTGGTGATGGCTTTGCGCCAATCGTCGTTGGCAAGCAGGAATTTTCGTTCGATCTCGATACCCATCGCGGAAGTTTACCTGCGTTCGAACAGTGCAATGGATTCCACATGCGCGGTGTGCGGAAACATGTCCATCACGCCGGCCGATTTCAAACGGAAACCATGTTGATTCACCAGGATGCCGGCGTCGCGCGCCAGCGATGCAGGGTGACATGAGACGTACACAATGCGATCGGTCTCCTTGTGCGGCAGGTATTCCAGCACCTTGTCCGCACCGGCGCGGGGCGGATCGAGCAGCAGTTTGTCCCAGCGCTTGCGTGCCCAATCG
>NZ_DATJMN010000084.1:0-2827 GCF_035508675.1 Dyella sp. | reverse complement strand
GCAAGAATGCCCGGCGGAAGGGTTTCGACGAACACGCGCTGGTATTGCGGATGGCGCTGCTTGAAAGCCTCCACCAGATCGTGCACCACCATGAACTGGTTGCCGGCGAAGAACACGGTGAGCTGCGGATCGACGATGTCGCCATGCAAATCGGCAATGGCATCGAACGGCGGCACCGCGAAGGAAACGCCGCCCGCCGGCGGCGGATTCCAGGGCGGCAGGTAATTGGGCTGGGCGGCCTGCGCGATGCCGCACAGCATGGCCAGCATGCCAGCCAGCAAGCTCTGTCGCCGGTTCCACGTCAGCGGCATGATCGGGCTCCTGCTCACAGCGGCATCAGGGCGTAGCCCTGCTGCTCCAGCTCGGTAATGGTGGTGAGCGCGGACAGGCTGAGGGTGACATCCTTCGACGCCCACTCGTCCGGATAATGGTGTTCCGCCATGGCCTGCCCGCACACCGCAACGTCCACGCCAGCCTTGCGCAACTGCGCGATCACCGCCAGATTCGGATTGGCTACGCCGAACTGCGCCTTGTAGTGCGCATCGTCGAGCACCAACGGGGTAGCCGGGCCGTACGCCACCGCCACGAATTTCAGGTGATCCAGCGGCACACCGGCGGATGCATAGAGATTGACCGTGCGCGCCACGCGCTCCAGGGCCGGATTGATCTGATCCGGCTTATCGCTGCTCTTGGTCAGCGAAAACACCACCTTGTAGGTCGCCGCCGGGCTGGGCTGATAGGCCGCCTTGGGCAGCGGGTGATAGTTGCCGGCCGCGGTGATGGGCTGCGCCGGCGTTTGGGCGACAGCTGCACCGCAGGCGAGCAGGCCAACGATGCAGATCAGCGGAATCGAGGGTTTCATGCGTCCGTCCTGTCGGGGAGTATCGGCGGCAAGGCTACGCTGCCTGGACGCATCAGGCCACTTCATCTTGCCTATGCGGTGGATAAGGCAGCCTTATCGACGCCCTGCATCCTGTACCATGCGCATCCATGAGCGAGCAGCCCACCACCCACTTTGGTTTCCGCGACGTTCCGGTCGCCGAGAAGCAAAAACTCGTCGGCCAGGTCTTCACCTCCGTCGCCCGCAACTACGATCTGATGAACGACTTGATGTCGTTCGGCATCCATCGTTTGTGGAAGCGTCATTTCGTGGCCATCAGCGGCATCCGGCGCGGCGACCGCGTATTGGATCTGGCCGGCGGCACCGGCGATATTGCCGCGCTGCTCAAGCCGGTGGTGGGCGAAAACGGCGACGTGATCGTGGGCGACATCAATGCCGCCATGCTCAACGTGGGCCGCGACCGGCTCACCGACCGGGGCGTGGTGTCGGGGCTGCGCTGGGTGCAAATGAATGCCGAAGCGCTGCCTTTCCCGGACAACAGTTTCGATGCGGTCACCATGGCCTTCGGCTTGCGCAACGTCACCGACAAGGACAAGGCGCTGGCCGATATCTGCCGCGTGCTCAAGCCCGGCGGCCGCGCGCTGGTGCTGGAATTTTCCAAAGTGCGCAACGAGCTGTTCGGCAAGCTGTACGACTTCCACTCGTTCCAGGTGCTGCCGGCGCTGGGGCGCTTGTTCGCGCGCGACGCGGAAAGCTATCAATACCTGGCCGAGTCGATCCGCAAGCATCCCGACCAGGAAACGCTCAAGGGCATGATGGAGCAGGCCGGTTTCGAGCGGGTCGAAGTGCGCAACCTCAGCAACGGCATCGTCGCGATCCATCGCGGCTACAAGCTGTAAGCTTGCCGCAAGCTGTTCCCTTCGCCTGGCGTCGCTAAAACGTGATGCCCACCAGCACCATGTTCTCGCCCCGGTTGGGCATGTGCAGAAAAGCATTGGAGCTGTGCCGCAAGGCCACCATCCAGTGGCCGCCCTGCCAGCCCAGCGTGCTGGTGAATTCGTAGCTGCTGCTCAAGCCTTGCGTGCGGCCGGTATGCAGGGTCGGCTGGAAGCTGAAAAACAGCGGGCGATACCACGCATCGGGCGTACCGTAGTGAAGGCGCACGCCGCCGGCCAGCATCCAGATGTGATCGCGCGTGGTGGTGCGCGCATAGCGATAACGTGCGATATCCCGACCGTCGATCCAACCTGCCGTGATATCGGGCGCCCAGGTGAACGCACTATGGCCGATGGCGTGTTCGTCGAATACGGCTTCGCCAAAGACCGCAGGCGCCCCTTCGTTCCAGCTGAAATAGCCGCCCAGAAAGCTTTCGCCGCCTTCCACCGAGAAACGTGGATCAGCCGCCAGCACCGGCCATGCCGCGCTGCTCAGTACGATGGCAGCCGCAAGGCGGCGGTAAAGGGGCATGACAAGCATGGGTTACCTGCGCAATGACATCCGCCCGGTGACCAAGCTTCCTACCCCTGTGCTACCCGTCCGGGCAGCCGCTTGATGGTCATCCACGCTTGGGCGCAGTTGTCCGAGCAACTGGCCGCCACCCTACTTATTCAAGTGTTCTGGAAAGGCGAAGATTTCGCTATGCAGCGCACGACACACACCGGCGCCAAAGCGCGCCGTCACGCCGCGCGCAGATCCTCCAGCAAGGTGCCCTGACGCAGCGTTTCTTCCTCGTGGTCGGGATCGCGCCACGTTTCCTTCAGCGCCGCCGCGTACCACTCCCGCATCGAAGGCAGCGCCAGCATGCGCTGCACATACGCTTGGGCAGCATCGTCGACGGCCAGCTGATAACTCTGGAGGCGGAACACCACCGGGGCGTAGAACGCGTCCACCGCCGTGAATGCAGCGCCCGCCAGATAGGGGCCGCCGAAGCGCCGCAAGCCCTCGTTCCACAACTCCTGCACCCGCGCAATATCGCGTTCCAGCGCC
>NZ_DATJMN010000083.1:0-11122 GCF_035508675.1 Dyella sp. | reverse complement strand
GCGCATCGTCGAACATCTGTCCTCGCGCAGCCGTATTTTCGCTTCGACCATTCAAATCCGACAGGCTCCTAGCCGTTTGCAAGCCCTGCTGCCCACTTCACAGTTTGCAGGCAGCGTATAAAAACCTTACCTCGCCTTCGGATGTTCTCTTCTGTTGATGGCGCCGCTTGCGGCGCTCAATGAACGTGCGCCGCAAACCGGCGCACTGTTCAACAACAAGGAGATGCAAGTCATGAACGCACGTTCGATCACCGGCCGGATGGCGCTGCTGAGCCTATCCGTCATCGGCCTGGGCTTCGCCCTGCCGGCCACCGCCACGGACCGCAGCCCTCAAGCCGCCACCTATGTAGAGATGCAGGATTACCTGCCGACATGGCAGGAACAGGATGCCTGGTGGAATACCCGGTACTCGCTGAAACGCGAGTTCGACGATGTCTGCGGCGACACCTTTTGTTCCGGCGAATACACCAATATCGAAGCGCTGAACTATCGCTGCTCGGTCAACACCAGCACCGGCCTCATCGGCGAATGCGTATGGGTGTTTGCCGCCAGCGAGGAGGAGGTCGACCCGAACAGCGGCAAGGTCGTGGTGAAACCGCGCGTATGGCAATGCGTCAGTCCGCTGGCGCCATCCACCAGCGCCCAGGAACTGGCTGTGGCGCTGGCCAACAACAGGGGGCCGATGCAAGTGACACTACCCCGTACCCGTACGAACCTGCATGAGAGTTTGATCGACTGCCTGTATTGATGTTTCCCCAAGCCATGGCGCGAAAAGCGCCATGGCTTGCCGGCAAGCACGCCGACGGCTGGCGGCGATGACGACCGCTGCCAGCAAACATCGCAGGGATTCACCGCCCTAGGCAAGGCGCTGCGCTACCATTGCGTTTTTCGTTTTACGGGATGTTCCATGCAGCTCAATCAAGTCAAGGCCATCATTACCGGCGGCGCTTCGGGTCTCGGCCACGCGGTGGCTCAGCATCTGGTGGCCAACGGCGGACAGGTCGCCCTGTTCGACGTGAATGAGGAAAAAGGCCAACAGGCAGCCAAGGCGCTGGACGCGCACTTCTTCCGCACCGACGTCACCTCCGAAGAAGGCGTAAGCGCGAATGTCGCCGCGGCGCGCGATGCGCTGGGCGGCCTGAACGTGGTGATCAATTGTGCCGGCATCCTGGGTGCCGGCCGCGTGCTGGGCAAGGAAGGCCCGATGCCGCTGAACACCTTCGCCAGCACCGTAATGGTCAACCTGGTGGGCAGTTTCAACGTCGCCAAGGCCGGCGCTGCACTGATGCAGCACAACGAAGCCGGCGAGGACGGCGAACGTGGCGTGATCATCAACACCGCCAGCGTCGCCGCCTATGAAGGCCAGATCGGCCAGGCGGCCTACTCCGCCTCGAAGGGCGGCGTCGTGGGCATGACCTTGCCGATGGCGCGCGAGCTGTCACGCTTCGGCATTCGCGTGGCGACGATCGCGCCGGGCATCTTCTGGACCCCGATGGTCGACGGCATGCCACCGCAAGTGCAGGAGTCGCTGGCCGCTTCCATCCCCTTCCCTTCGCGCCTGGGCAAGCCGGATGAATTCGCTGCCACTGTGGCCTTCATCCTGGGCAATCGCTACATCAACGGCGAAACGATTCGCCTGGACGGGGCAGTGCGGTTAGCGCCTAAATAAAGCGGGAAACGGGGAGCAGGCAACGGGGAACATGCAGTTCGCCCAAACCTTGATGTCCCCCGTTCCCTATTCCCCGTTCCCCTCTCACTCATCCACTCATCTCCGACATCCCATGAAAGCTTCCGACGTCAAGAAAGGCAACGTAGTCGAACACGAAGGCACCGTGTACCAGGTGCGTGACATCGAACGCAGCTCGCCGACCGCGCGTGGCGGCAACGTCACGTTTCGTTTCACGCTGTACTCCATTCCCGGCGGACGCAAGTTCGATCTCAGCCTGCGCGCTGATGATGATCTGAAGGAAATGGAATTGGTGCGTCGCGCCGCCAACTTCTCGTACATGGACGGTGACACTTACGTGTTCATGGACAACGAGGACTACACGCAATACACGCTCGACCCGGAACTGATCGGCGACAACGCCGGCTACATCGTCGAAGGCGTGGAGGGCTATTACGTGCAAGTGATCGACGATGCGCCGGTGGGCTTGCAGGTGCCGACCAGCGTATTGCTGACCGTGGTCGATACCGCGCCGGAACTGAAAGGGGCCAGCGCCACCAAGCGCACCAAGCCGGCCAAACTCAATACCGGCATCGAGATCCAGGTGCCGGAGTACATCACCACCGACGAGAAAGTGTGGGTAAACACGCTCACCGGCGAGTTTGCCGGACGCGGTAACGAAAAAACGTTCTGAACGCAAACGCCGCGCGTGCTTGCGACGCGTTGAATCCTTGCAATACGGCGCCCATTGCGGCGCCGTTTTTTTGTACGGCAAGCAGGCGACACCGCCAGGGCAGTAGGGCAGAATCATTGCGTTCCGGCATCTATCCCCGCCATGTCCACCCGAGCCTACTCGCTACGCGCCAGCGTGCTGCAGAGCCTGACCGCGACCAAGCGGCCGGACGTGCCGGTGTGGGTGGTGATCCGCAATACCGCCGCAGTCGCACTGCCGCTGGCGGTCGGCATGCTGACCGGCCACGAAGAAGCAGGCCTGGCGATCGGCGCGGGTGCGCTGGATACGATGTTTTCCGACCAGCCCGGCCCTTATCGCCAGCGCGCGTGGCAGCTTTTTCTCGCGTCACTGGCGGCGGGGCTCGCTTCGCTGTGTGGCTTTTTGATCGGCGGCAA
The DNA here is from genome assembly GCF_035508675.1 of Dyella sp. GTDB lineage: Bacteria > Pseudomonadota > Gammaproteobacteria > Xanthomonadales > Rhodanobacteraceae > Dyella_B. Next base: position 8,328 of record NZ_DATJMN010000083.1, on the reverse strand, counting down.
TCTTCCGCTGATCATGCTGGCGATGGCGGCCTTCGGCTTCTTCGGCGGCTTGCTGGTGGTATTCGGCGTCGACATCGCGCGCGTGGGCATGACCAGCATGATCCTCCTGGTGATCACCGCGGCCACGCCCACCACGCTCGACCATGCCTTGATCGGTGCGGCGTTGATCTTCGCTGGCGGCTTGTTGCTGGCGCTGTTCTCCGTCGCGGCGTGGCCGCTGCAGCGCTACGGTCCGGAACGGCACGCGCTGGCCATCGTCTATCGCGGCCTCGCTTCACTGTGCAAGGAAAACCGGCACAGCGAAGAAGACCTGCCCGCGCTTACCGAGGCGATGACCACGCTGCAGCAAACGCTGCTTGGCCGCCATCACGCCAGCGGCCGTGCGATGGAGGCCTTTGCCGTATTGCTGGAACTGGCCGAGCGCATTCGCCTGGAACTGGTGGCGATGGCCGAATTGCACGGCGCCGCGAACATGGCAGCGATGTTCCGCGCCGATGCGGCGCGCGTGCTCAGCGCGATTGCCGATGCGCTGGAAAGCGGCGACTCGCCGGAGCAAGCCACCCGCGCCCTGCAAACGCTGCAAGCCAGCGAACGTGCCTTGCTGGACAATCATACGCGCAGCGACAGCGTTGCCGCGCACATCCATGCACTTTCCGGTCAGCTCGCCGCGGCCGTGCGCAATGCGAACTGGGCCGGCTCACGCGGCGAGCTGCGCGCGGCGGCGGCGGAAACGCGCTTGCCCGGCGCGTTGCGCGGTAGTTCGCCGCTCGCCACCTTGCGCGCCAACCTCACCACGCATTCGGTGGCATTCCGGCATGCCATGCGTTGCGCGGTGTGCTTGAGCATCGCACTGCTCGTTTCGCGCGTGTGGCAACTGCCACATGGCTACTGGCTGCCGATGACGGCGGCGATCGTGCTGCGCCCGGATTTCGCCGCCACCCTCAATTTCGGCTTGCTGCGCGTGGCGGGCACCATCCTCGGGCTGGTATTGACTACGGCCTTGCTGCACATCACGCCGCACGATCCCTGGGCGCACCTGGCCCTGATGGCGGTGCTGTGCATGGCGTTCCGCTACCTGGCCACCGCGCACTACGGCATTGCTGTGGCGGCGCTGACCGGCACGGTGGTGATCCTGCTGTCGTTCGAAGGCGTGAATTCCGGCACCGCGGTGATGGACCGTGTGATCAATACCGCGATGGGCAGCGGCATGGCCCTGCTCGCCTATGTGGTCTGGCCGACGTGGGAACGCGCACGCGCACGCGCTGCGCTGGCGGATATGTTGGATGCCTACGCGGATTACCTGCGCGCGCTGGCGCGTCCGGAACAACGCCATGCCCATCGCGAAACGCGCACTGCCGCCCGCACCGCGCGTACCAATGCGCAAGCATCCGTCGACCGCATGCAAGCCGAACCGGCCACGCCATTGACCCTGCTGGAACTGGCCAACGCCCTCTTCCTAAACGGCAACCGGCTGGCGCGCACGGCGATGACCTTGGAAGCCCTGCTGCACGACTGCGACAGCCTACCCGAGCAGGTGGAAGTCACCCACTTCGTGGAACGGGGCGCCACCCATCTGCATAACCTGGCTGTTGCGCTGCGCAATAACCAGGTGCCCTCGCCCGCGCCGGAACTGCGCCAGCTCCAGCGCAGCCTCGCCAGCCTGCTCGCCATGGCGGACGACCGCCCGCGCGCCGAGCAGTTGGTCCGCATCAGCGACCGGCTGGTCGACAACATCAATACCTTGGCCCATGTGGTCGGGCGCGGGCCGCAGGAGGCGGCGTCGGCCCGTGAATCGGGAATCGTCAATCGGAAATCGTAAGAGCGCACTGCGGCAAGCTTGCGTGAAACCGCTCTAAAACGATTCCCGATTGACGATTGACGATTCCCGCCAAAGCAAGCGTTACACTTGCAACCATGCTGAAAATCGATACCCACGCCCACATCCTCCCGCGTGACTGGCCCAACCTGGCCGCCAAATATGGCAATGAAGCCTTTCCGGTGATGACGCACAGCGATGGGCGGCATCGCATCTACAAGGACGGCAAGTTCTTCCGCGAGGTGTGGGATTCCTCGTTCGATCCGCAATTCCGCGTCGACGACTACGCCCGCTTCGGCGTGAACGTGCAGGTGATCTCCACCGTGCCGGTGCTGTTCTCGTATTGGGCGCCGGGCTACCAGGCGCTGGAGCTGCACCGCCACCTCAACGACCACATGGCCGGCATCTGCCGGGACTTCCCCAAGCACTACGCGGGCATCGGCACCGTACCGCTGCAGGCGCCGGAGCTGGCCGTCCGCGAGCTTGAGCGTTGCATCGACGAATTGGGCCTGAGCGGGGTGCAGATCGGCTCGCACTGCAATGAGTGGAATCTGGACGCGCCGGAACTGTTCCCGTTCTTTGAAGCCGCGGCCGACCTGGATGCGGCGGTAATGGTGCATCCCTGGGACATGATGGGCGCGGCCAGCATGCCCAAATACTGGATGCCTTGGCTGGTGGGCATGCCGGCTGAGCAATCGCGCGCCGGCTGCTCCCTGGCGTTCGGCGGCGTGCTGGAGCGGCTGCCCAAGCTGCGCGTGATGCTTGCGCACGGCGGCGGCAGCTTTCCGTGGAGCATCGGCCGCATCGAGCATGGTTTCCGCATGCGTCCGGACCTGGTGGCGACGGACAACCCGCGCAACCCGCGCGAATACCTCAAGCGCCTGTATTTTGATTCTTGCGTGCACGATCCCAGGGCGTTGCAGTATCTCCTGGATGTGACCGGCATCGACCGCGTGATGCTCGGTACCGATTATCCTTTTCCGCTGGGGGAGCAGGAGCCGGGCAGCGGCATCGAATCGCTGCACTTGGATGAGCCGGCACGCGCCCGCCTGTTTCACGGCACCGCGCTGGAATGGCTTGGGCTGCCGCTACGCCGCTTTATCCAAAATCCCCATCCTGAGGAACACGCATGAAATTCAGCCGCTACCTGCTGGTGACAGCCTTGCTTGCATTGGCCAGCATCCCCGTGGCTCACGCCGACGATGTCAGCATGGCATCCGGCAGCGTGCACTTCACCACGCCAGCCGGCTGGCTCAGCATCATGCAAGTCGACGGCGATCCCGAGGTGCGCGTGTTCCAGGTGCCCGATCCTTCGCCCAGCGCCGGGAATACGCTCGCGCGCGTCAGCGTAACGGTGAAGCAAGTGACCGACGCCCAGGCATTCGGGGACTATGTAAACGGCGCCATGGTCAAGGCGAAGAATCTTAAGGATTACCAACCAGGCACGCGCCCGTCGGGCGACCAGAACAGTTTCATCTATACCGCCAGCGAAAGCGGTATCGCGTACAACTATGTCGAGCGCTACTGGTTCCGCAACGGCCACGCCATACAGCTGCGTTGCGTGCGCCCTTCCGCCAGCGAGGCTGGCCAGGCCTGGGCTGCGAACTTCGACAAAGGTTGCAGTGATATCGCGGCAACCTTGGGCACCTGATGTGCCTGCTCATCGCTTGAAACGCCAACGCCCCGTCATCACTGCGAAAGCGAGTGAGGGGGAAGTAACAACCGCTTGGATGCTCTGATGTCCTCACTCTACGAAGCCACCGCCGAATGGGCTCAGGCCCGTGACGTCGCCGACCCGCTGCGCGATTTCCGCAGCGAGTTCCTGATTCCCCCGCATGCGCATGGCGACAGCCATTATTTCTGCGGCAATTCACTGGGCCTGCAGCCGCGCGCCGCCCGCGAAGCCGTGAATGCAGAGCTGGATTATTGGGGCGAACTCGGCGTAGAGGGCCATTTCAAAGGCCGCCTGCCATGGATGGATTACCACGAGTTCGTGCGCGACCATCTGGCCGAACTGGTTGGCGCGCAGCCCGACGAAGTGGTGGCGATGAACACGCTGGGCGTGAACCTGCACCTGATGATGGTGAGCTTCTACCGCCCGACGCCAGACCGCCACGCCATCCTGATCGAAGCCGGTGCGTTTCCTACCGATCGCTACGCGGTGGAATCGCAAATCCGCTACCACGGTTTCAGCCCGAATCTCTCGCTGATCGAACTGGAAGGCGACGAGCCCAACGGCACGCTGTCGATGGACGCGATCGAACGCGCTCTTGCCGAGCATGGCTCGCGCATCGCGCTGGTGCTGCTGCCGGGCGTGCAATATCGCACGGGCCAGGTGTTTGATCTCAAGGCGATTACCGAACTGGCGCACAAGCATGGCTGCCAGGTTGGGTTCGACCTCGCGCACGCCGTGGGCAACCTGCCGCTGCAACTGCATGACAGCGGCATGGATTTCGCCATCTGGTGCAGCTACAAATATCTCAATGGCGGACCTGGCGCGGTCGGTGGCGCATTCGTGCATGCGCGCCATGCGCGTGCCACCCTGCCGCGCTTTGCCGGCTGGTGGGGCCACGACAAAACCACGCGCTTCCAGATGGGGCCGGAATTCATCCCCACGCCCGGTGCGGATGGCTGGCAGCTTTCCAATCCGCCGATCCTTTCGCTGGCACCGCTGCGCGTATCGCTGGAGATTTTCCACCGCGCCGGCATGCAACGCCTGCGCGAGAAATCATTGCAGCTCTCCGGTTATTTGGAATGGCTGGTGGAAACGCAGTTGCCCAACGGACTGGAAATCGTCACGCCGAAGGAGCCCGCGCGCCGCGGCTCGCAGCTTTCCATTCGGGTGCTGGGTGGCCGTGCGCAAGGACGTGCCTTGTTCGAATATCTGATCGATAACGGCATCATCGGCGACTGGCGCGAGCCGGATGTGATCCGCATTTCGCCCGTGCCGCTGTACAACCGGTTTGCCGATTGCCTGGCGTTGGTGCAGGCGGTGCAGGATTGGAAAGAACGCGCTTAACGGCTACGCCGCCGCCATGCGGCGCGGCCCCATCTTGAACCAGGCCTTGGCAATCTTGCCCGCCTCGATGTCATAGATGGCGATGACGTCGACTTCGCCCTGGCCTTCGGGAAAGTCCCTCGTCACCACTTCCTGGTCGATCACCAGGTTGCCAACGCTCATGCGATGGATCAGTCGGCCATGCAGATGCGGCTCCGTGAAGCGCTCGACATGGCGCTGGCGAATCTGCTTCGCGCCCTGCGCCAGCAACTGCGAAGGAAACGCGTAGTACTGGCAGTCGTCCGCCCAGCATTGCATGAAGCGGTCGATATCTTTCGCGTTGTAGGCGTCCAATTGCTCCTGCACTGGGCGCACGATATCCGCCTCGGTCGACGGGTTTCCCATGAAGATCCCCTTGCTGGTTATAGCTCAGTGGCACTAACTCGAGCGTGTATCTCGACGCTTGTAGTGATGCGCTCCCTCCCCTGCGACAGTAGAGCCTGCCCCGGACTTGATCCGGGGGGGAGGGTTGGGGTGGGGTGCGAGCGTAGCGAGCGACAAGAGCCTGGCGTTGCCACATTGCTTCTTGTTATGAGAAGCCATGGCGACATCCGGCTGCACGCTAAAGCACAAGCAACCCCACCCCAGCCCTCCCCTGCTGTCGCAGGGGAGGTGGCAAATCACGGCAAGCCATGCAGCTTGCTCTGCGGATGGCGCACCTGCCCTTCGCCACGCACGATAAAGCGTTCCACCGTCAACGCCTCCGCGCCCATTGGTCCATAGGCATGCAAACGCGTGGTGGAAATGCCGATCTCGGCGCCCAGGCCCAATTCGCCGCCGTCGGAAAAGCGCGATGACGCATTCACCATCACCACGGCCGATCGGATGGCGTGGGTGAAACGGCGCGCCGATTCCTCGTCACGCGTGGCGATGACTTCGGTATGGTCGGAACCGAAGCGCTGGATATGGCCGATGGCCATGCCGAGATCGTCGACCACGCGGATGGCAAGAATAAGGTCGAGAAATTCCGCTGCGTAATCTTCTTCGGTAGCCGGGCGCATGCCTTCCACCAGTGCACGCGAACGTTCGCAGCCGCGCAATTCGACGCCCCGCTCTTGCAGCGCTTGCGCCGCTTTAGGCAGGAAGGAGGCAGCGATATCGCGGTGTACCAACAGGGTTTCCAGCGCATTGCATACGCCGGGGCGCGATGTTTTGCCGTCGATCAGCAGGTTCAAGGCCAGCGCTTCGTCAGCGGATGCATCGACGTACAAGTGACACACGCCTTTGTAGTGCTTGATCACGGGTACGCGCGCATGTTCGGCGACGAAGCGGATCAGGCCTTCGCCGCCACGCGGAATCGCCAGGTCCACGATGTCGCTCAGTTGCAGCAGTTCCACCATGGTTTCACGGCGCAGGTCTTCGATCAGGGTGACGGCAGCGGCGGGAACATCGTGCTTTTCCAGGGCGCCATGCAATGCCGCGGCGATCGCCATGTTCGAGTGCAAGGCTTCGGAACCGCCGCGCAGGATCACCGCATTGCCGGCCATCAGGCACAGCGCGGCGGCATCGGCGGTCACGTTGGGGCGCGCCTCGTAGATCATCGCGATCACACCCAGGGGAATGCGCACGCGTTCTATGTCCAAACCATTGGGGCGCGTCTCGCGGCGGGTGACCAATCCGACTGGATCGGGCAAGGCGGCGATTTCCCGCACAGCGTTGGCGATGCTGGCAACGCGGGATTCATCCAGGCGCAGGCGATCGAGCAGCGCGCCCTGGGTGCCTTTGGCGGTGGCATGCTGCAGATCGCGCGCGTTCGCCGTCAGGATGGCGTCGCGTTGCGTTTCCAGCGCGGATGCCATGTCGTGCAGCAGCTTGCGTTTGGTTTCCGTATCGAGGGCAAACATGGCCTGCGCCGCATCCTTGCAGGCCAGCGCCAAGTGACGAATCTCGCTCATGCTTCCGATTCTCCCGCAATGGTGGCCAGATCGTCGCGATGCACGATCTCATCGCCATAGCTGTAGCCGAGGATGGATGCGATATCGCGGCTATGCCGGCCCGCCACGCGGCGCACTTCGGCCGCACCGTATTGGCAGAGCCCGCGTGCAACCGGCCGTTCATGGGCATCGACGATTTCCACCAGGTCGCCGCGGTGGAAATCGCCGGCCACGTCCAGAATACCGCCGGGCAACAACGATGCACGCCCGCTGGTGAGCGCGCGGACGGCACCCGTGTCGATGCTGACGCGACCGCTGCCGGCAGGCGCATGGCGCAACCAGTATTTGCGTGCCTGCATGCGGTTGCCGGCCACGTCGATCAGCGTGCCGCGCAGCCGCCCTTCTTCCAGCGCTTTCACCGTTGTCGTTTCGCGACCGCTGAACAGTGCTGTGGGAATACCCGCTGCAGCGGCCTTTTCCGCCGCTTGCAGCTTGGTGCGCATGCCGCCCGTGCCCACGGCGGTACCGCTGCCGCCGGCCATGGCGATGATCTGCGCGGTCAGTTGCGCAACATGCCCGATCGGTTGCGCGCTGGGATCCTGCCGTGGATCGGTGTTGTAAAGCGCATCCACGTCCGAGGCGATCAGCAACAGATCAGCGTCGACCAGCGCCGCAACGATGGCAGCCAGATTGTCGTTGTCGCCCAGCTTGAGTTCGTCCACCGCCACCGTGTCGTTTTCATTGACGACCGGCAGAACGCCCAGCAGCAGCAGCTCGCGCAGCGTGGCGCGCGCATTGAGATACCGGCGACGATTGCGCAGGTCGTCATGCGTCAGCAGCACTTGCGCGACCGGCTGTTGCGACAAGCTTTGCCACAGGGCGATCATCGGCGCTTGGCCGAGCGCGGCCAGCGCCTGTTTCGCAGCGAGTTCCGGCCCTGGCGCGGTGCGGGTTCGCAGCAGGGCGCGGCCTGCGGCAACGGCACCGGAAGACACCAGCACCACTTCGCGTCCCGCACGCTGGCTCGCGTCGATGAATCCGGCCAAGGCTTGCGCATAACGCGGCGTAAGACCGCCGCCGTCGGCCGCGAGCAGGTTGCTGCCCACTTTCAGCACCGCGCGGCGCCATGCCGGCAAGGGGTGTTCGGGCAACACGCGGTCGTTCACGCCATGGCCTCTAGCGGTGCTGCGATGCGATCGCCATGGCTTTTAGGCGATGAAACCACTACGAATCTGGCATTGCCCTCGCCTTCGTTGCGCACCTGATGCGCGCCGCCGGGAGGCACATGCAGGCCTTCACCGCACTGCAAGCGATGAACCGCACCTTCCAGCTCGATCGTCACTTCGCCTTCCAGCACATAGAAAAACTGGCGCGCATGCACATGTCGATGCCGCTGTTCGAAGCTGCCGGGCGGCATGCGTTCCTCGATGACGCTGAGTTCATCCAGCGCCAGCAGATGCCAGCCGTCGCAAGCTTGTCCCCAATGATAATGCGGTGCGTTTGCCGTGCTGACGATGCTCATGTCGATTCGCTATGACGAAAGGGTTTCCAGCCGCTGCCGCAAGGCGTCCAACTGCAGG
>NZ_DATJMN010000082.1:0-5434 GCF_035508675.1 Dyella sp. | reverse complement strand
AAAGGGAGCAGAAATGGGGAACCCAGTTCCCGCCTGACGGGCAAGGGGGCATGCACCTCGTTTCTGAGCACTTGATCGGCTTTCAAAGCCCGAACACCCGCCGCGGGCGCGCTCCCAGAACCGAGTTTTTCAACAGAATCGGTCGGAAACGGACCTCTTCGAGATCATTGGCTACCTCGACGAACGAGAACTAATCCGGCGTCATCCTCTGGATAATGAACAAGCCCGGCAAAGTCGGTATCGATCATTGCCCCGCTTCCTAGGTACTCCCAATCCTCGGCGCCCGCTAGGTAGCTTTTGTCATCGATCGCGGCAATGACCACCCCTTGATACCGTCCGTCGATTTGGACGACATCTCCGGCAAGGATCTTCTGACCATCCTGATACTTCATGAGATGCTTCTTGCCAACAGCCCCGTTAGGTCCGCTTCGAGCGGCGGACATTTTCATTATGTGATCGCCTAGCCGCCAGGTCTAAAGTTCGGTCCAAAAATCCCATCCCATTCACCCTCCCAGCAACAGTCATAGGAGGCCTGTCCATGGATGTCCTTGATTCGTGGATCCGCACCGTGGGCCAAGAGCATTCTCGCGATATCAAACTCGCCCATACGGATAGCTATGGTGCAAAGCGGTCTCACCTCTTTCACACTGGACGTTGCAGTCGATTCCTGCCCCCAGGAGCAACCTGACAGCATTGGCATCGCCCCATGTTATGGGGGCGAAAAGCGGCGTGTTGCCAAAGATGCCGATGGACTTGACTGTCGGTCGTTCCGGGCAGCCGGCGAATTCGACAACCTCCCATACCGCAGCCAGTACATCATCAGCAGTGATGAATTCGCTCATAAACCCGCAATTCCATGTCCGTCCAAGGTCGAAGTGGACATTAACGTCTTGCCTACCTTTCGCTGAGTTGACGAAGATTCCGGCCCTTCCTTAGCTCAGCGCCATGTGAACATGGATGCTGAAGTGGCATGCAAAAGCGATATAAAAAAGATAGATAGTCAGGCCAGGTGCGCCGCCGCGTAGCAACAGAAAGTGAAAGAAGCCAAGCGTGACGTCTAAAAATACGTTTTCACTTGGCGGCAAACCAAAGCGCGAAGCGACGTGGCGGTTCCAGTACTGTGTAATCGCCGGGGCAACGCGGTGGCGAAGGATCGGTATGGACCATGCCAGAAGCTGCACTTCCAGGATCAACAGCAACCCGTCCAGTCCCACCGATCCAATCAGATCGAGCAACGGCGCAAACACGTGAAGCGTGGGGTGGCAAAGCACGATGACCGTGATGATGGTCGGTGCGATTTGGAACAGACGTCCAAACCAACGCCGCATGCTCTTCTTTGTGAAGCGAATTGAACGCATGGCTCATCGCGCCTCGACGGTTGGAATATGGGTGCTGCCTGGTTTACCGGCGAATTATATGGCTGGGATTGCTTTTGGGGTTGCACTGGCGCGGCAGCCCTTGGGACTTGCTTCGGTCTTGGCGCTCGCTGCCGGGCGCAACCTTTAAACCAAATACCCGGGAAAGACGTCCAGCACCGGCTCGCGGGTGTCAGCCATCGCCGGCTATGGCCATACGCCCGTGACTGGCGTGTCATCGGCGTGAATAGGATTCCTGCATGTCTGACTTAGGCATACAGCTGTTTCATGCAGGGTGGGCGTGGCTCGTTGGCGCCATGTTCTTGATGCCTGGCTTGTCATACGCCCAGAGCTCGCCTGCCCCGGTCGAAGTAATGATCGTCGGTGTTTACCACATGGCCAATCCTGGGCACGACTTCTATGACGTGAAGGCCGATGACGTGCTTGCACCGAAACGTCAGGTGGAGATCTCGGCCATCGCAAGCGCACTTGCCAAGTTCAAGCCAAACAAGATCGGCGTGGAATGGCCGGAGGACGTCGTCGACGTGCGCTATCCAAAGTATCTTGCGGGCACCCTTGCGCCCTCCCGCAATGAGGTGGTCCAGCTTGGATTTCGGCTGGCGAAACTCGCCGGGTCGAAAGCGGTGTACGGCATGGACGCGGATGGTGATTTTCCGTATCCGCAGCTGAAGGCTTATGCCAATACCCACGGCTTTGGCGGTCTCCTCGCCGAGCAGGATGCATTGGTTCAACGACAGGTGGCCGAGGAGGCACGCGTGCTCGCTACAAAAGGTGTCTCTGCCGAGCTGCGCCTGCTCAATGACCCGGCTCGCCTGAAAGAAGACCACGCCTTTTATCGAGCCGCCCTTCGCATTGGCGAAAACGCGGACCAACCTGGCGCAGACCTGTTGACCGCCTGGTATCGCCGTAATTTCCTTATCTGCGCAAAGCTTCTACAGCGTTCCCGGCCCGGCGACCGGATCGTAATTTTTTTCGGCGCCGGGCACGCCTACCTGTTGCGGCAATGCGTAAGCGAGACGTCAGGGTTTCAACTGGTGGAGCCGAATGACTATCTTCAGCCATAGTCGAAGCCACCAGACAACGCTTGTGAAAGCCTTCGCACACGGTGCTAGCATGCCTCATCGATCACAGCGGTGACGATTATCTGGTAACGCCGTATACCGGAGCGCGACATGGGGAAAAGGGACGATTACTGCGTGCCGGCGATCGTATTGGGCCGGGGCCCGACCGCGCTTGGCATTTTGCGTTGTCTGACGATGGTGGGTATCCCTACCTATGTCGCGTGCCCCGCATCCGATCACGTCACCCACTCGCGCTGGTATCGCCCCACACCCGGACGGGATGCATGGGATGGCTCGCTCGGGCCGCACGCCATCGAACGGTTGCGCCACATGCCGCTGCCAAAAGCCGTGCTGATTGCCGGCGCCGACGATGCGGCGCTATGGCTTACCGATCTCCCAGGCACCGAGCTGGTGTCGCGGTATTTTCTCAGCACCAGCTCGCGCGAGACGCAGGAAATCCTGCAGGACAAGTCGCGTTTTTCCGCGTTTCTGGAAAGCGTGCATGTTCCACATCCCCGCACTTTTCGCATCGAAAGCGATGCGGATATCGAGGCGATACCTTTCGACGAGCTTGACCGTGTTTTCATCAAGCCGGTTAACTCGCAAAAGTTCAGCGACGTCACCGGCGTGAAAGGCATTTGGGTAAGGCGCAAGGACGAACTGCATGCTGCATGGCGCCCCCTGCATGATCAGGGCTTTCGGCTGATGGCGCAGGAATACGTGCCCGGCACGGCGTCGGATCATTACTTTGTTGACGGCTTCCTCGATGGTCGCGGCGAGATGACTGGCTTATTTGCGCGCCAACGCATTCGTATTTCACCCCCTGACTTCGGCAACAGTTCGTACTGCCGCAGCATCCCGCTTGAACAGCTGCAAACGCCGGTCGAGGATGTCAAACGCCTGCTGGCGGCGCTTAACTATCGCGGCATTTTCAGTGCGGAATTCAAGCGCGATAAGCGCGACGGCGTTTATCGCATTCTTGAGGTCAACACGCGCGCCTGGACCTACGTGGAGTTTGCGGCACGCTGCGGCGTCAACGTTTGCGAGATGGCGTACCAGGATGCCCTTGGCTTGCCGGTGCAGAGGGCCACGCTTGATTACAAGGCCGGCGCCGGCTGCGTCGACTTCTATCGAGACATCAGCACCGTTCACGCGCAAAGCGCACAAACACGGGGCCCCCTGTGGAACATTCTGCTGCAATGGGCTGGCGCGCATTACCATTCGTTCCGCCTGGACGACCCGAAACCGGGACTGCACTTCGCCACGCAGGTTTTGACGCGGCGATGGAGCGGGCGCGCGCCGGGCTAGCCGCGTCAATGAGGGGCCGCAGGCTGCGCCGTGTTGAACGCCAACTGCGCAGCGAAAGCCCGCTGGTACGCAGGGCGTGCCTCGCCGCGCGCGGCATAGGCGGCCAGGCTGGGAAATTCATTAAGAATGCCCGATGGTCTCGTCCTGAGCAGTACCGATACCATCATCAGGTCGCCCGCGCTGAACGCGCCATCCAGCCATTCGGCAGCACCCAGGCGCGCGGAAAGCTGGCCCAGCCGATGGCGGATGCGATCCGCGACCAGAGGCAAGCGCTCCTTGCTCCAGGGCTTGTCGCCCTCCGCAAACTTGACGATGACGAGTTCAAGGATCGGCGGCTCCACCGTGTTGAGCGCGGCAAACATCCAGGTGATCGCCCGCGCGCGGGCGTTGGCGTCGTCCGGCAGCAAACCCGGATGGCGCGAGGCGATGTGGAAAATGATGGCGCCTGACTCGAACAGCACAAGGTCGCCTTCCTCATAGGTTGGAATCTGGCCGAAGGGATGCACGGCCAGGTGCGCTGGCTCCTTCATCGCGGAGAACGAGACAGCGCGAACCTTGTAGGGTTGGCCCGCTTCTTCAAGCGCCCAGCGAACACGCGTGTCGCGCGCCAGCCCCTTGCCGCCATCGGGCGACCGTTCAAAGGCAGTAATGGTGGGAATCATCGACGTCTCCTGGTGATTGTGATTGCACGGCACCATCCCCGGAAGCCATGGCACCGATGATTGGTTTCAACATGGGTTGCTATTCTTACCCTATGTGAAACGACGACGAACCGGTCGCCACCAAATCGACATGTCCCTTCGAACGCTTGGCGAGGTTAGCAGCCGACCGTACCGGAACCTTGATCCGCAGTGAGCGCCAGCAGCCTCCGTGTCGAGTTCCGGTTTCGTCATTCGTCGTCATAGCGATTGGATCGGTTCCAAAGGCACTCGCACCACTATTATCCGGAACACTCTGCAGTGGAGATTTTCCATGGCTAAGTTTGTATTCGAATTGAACCAGTCCCTGGATGGCTACATCGACCACCAGGAATTAGGGCCTCCTAATCCCTCACTCTTTCGTCACTTCGTGGAGCGGGTACGCGACCTGACGGGCATGGTGTACGGTCGCCGTATGTACGAGGTCATGCGTTATTGGGACGAAGACGCTCCTGATTGGGACGCGGAGGAACGCGCCTACGCTGCGGTCTGGCGCGGCAAACCGAAATGGGTCGTGTCGCGCTCGCTGAAGTCGGTCGGCCCGAATGCCACCCTTGTTGCCGATGACGTCGAGGCGGTGATGCGGGGGCTGAAGGCGGAGCTTGCCGGGGAACTTGAAGTGGCCGGAACCGGTCTGGCGCAAAGCCTGGGCGACCTTGGCCTGATCGATGAGTATCGGCTCTACGTCCACCCCATCGTGCTTGGTCACGGCAAGCCATTCTTCGCGGGGCCCAGGCCGCGGCTGCGCCTCGTGGCCAATGATTTAATCGCCAAGGACGTGGTCAGGTTGACGTACGCTCCTGCTTGATGGCGCGACGCGCCCCTTCAACGTTTCCCGCCGCAGCGGAGCGCAAACAGCGCGAAGGCGCACGAACTTTGGCGTTTGCACGAGTACAGTCACGTCATTGACGGGCGATTGCAGGAATGACGATGGTGGATCGTATTGGCAATCCGAATCTGCGGTCCAAGATCATGCCGGCAGACGTCGCAG
>NZ_DATJMN010000081.1:0-12504 GCF_035508675.1 Dyella sp. | reverse complement strand
TTTCCTGTACCAGGTGGAATGGCAGCAGGCCTTGAAGAGCGGCCAGTTGCATCGCATCGACCTGGCCTTCTCGCGCGACCAGGCCGAGAAGCGCTACGTGCAGCATCGCCTGATCGAGCAAGGCCGCCACGTCTACGAATGGCTGGAAAGCGGCGCGCATCTGTACGTGTGCGGCGACGCCAACCGGATGGCCAAGGACGTGCACAAGGCATTGGTCGCGATCGTCGCCGAACACGGCGCGCGTTCGAGCGAGGATGCCGAAGCCTGGCTGAGCCAGTTGATCCAGCAGGGCCGTTACGCCCGCGATGTTTATTGAGGTAGGCGATGAGCGGCGCGACCCTTTCAGAATTCGAACGCATCAAGGCCAATAGCCGCCTGTTGCGCGGTACGCTGGTGGAGAGCCTGGCTGACCCGGTGACCGGCGCCATCAGCGAGGACGACAACAAGCTGCTCAAGTTTCACGGCAGCTATCAGCAGGACGATCGCGATCTGCGCGAAGAGCGCCGCAAGCAGAAGCTGGAGCCGGCATTCCAGTTCATGGTGCGCGCGCGCCTGGCTGGCGGCGTGCTGAGCCCCGCGCAATGGCTGTCGTTCGACCACATCGCACGCACGTGGGCCAATCACACGCTGCGCATCACCACGCGGCAGACGTTCCAGCTACACGGCATTCTCAAGCGCGACCTGAAGCGCTCGATTGCCGCCATGAACCAGGCGCTGGTCAGCACCATCGCCGCGTGCGGCGACGTGAACCGCAACGTGGTCGCCAGCGCCAATCCGGTGGAAACGCCCGCGCATCGGCAGGCGTATCGCTGGGCGGAGCGCTTGTCGGACCATCTCAAGCCGAAGACACGCGCGTATCACGAAATCTGGCTGGACGAGAAACTGGTGGCCGGCGGCGAGCCGGAAAGCGAACCGCTGTACGGGCCGACCTATCTGCCGCGCAAGTTCAAGATCGGCATTGCCGTGCCGCCCACCAACGACGTGGACGTGTTCGCACAGGACCTGGGCCTGATCGCGATCATCGAGCACGGCGAACTGCTCGGCTTCAACGTGGCTGTCGGCGGCGGCATGGGCGCGAGCCACGGCGATCCCAGCACATATCCGCGCCTGGGCAGCGTGATCGGCTTCATCGAGCCCGAACAACTGCTGCGCACGGCCGAAGGCGTGATCGAAGTGCAACGCGACCACGGCAACCGCCAGGAACGCAAGCACGCGCGCCTGAAATACACCATCGACCGGATGGGCGTGGCCGCCTTCAAGGCGGAGCTGGAACAGCGCATCGGCTTTGCGCTGCAGCCTTCGCGCGCCTACCGCTTCGAGCACAACGGCGACCGCTACGGCTGGACCGAAGGCGACGACGGCCGCTGGCATCTCACCCTCCAGATCGAATCCGGACGCCTCGCCGATCATCCTGATGCGCCGCATCTGAGCGGGCTGCGCGCGATCGCCGAGGAACACCAGGGCGACTTCCGCCTCACCTGCAACCAGAACCTGATCATCGCCAACGTGCCAGCCGCGCAGCGCGAGCGCATCGATGCGCTGGTGGCCGAGTACAAACTGGATGGCTATCGCCAGCTCAGCGGCATTCGCCGCCATGCCGTGGCCTGCGTCGCCTTGCCGACCTGCGGCCTGGCGATGGCCGAAAGCGAACGCTATCTGCCGCAACTGCTGCCGAAGCTGGAGGCGCTGCTCGATCGCCACGGGCTGCGCGACGAACCGATCGTGCTACGCCTTTCCGGCTGCCCGAACGGCTGCTCGCGCCCGTATCTAGGCGAGATCGCCCTGGTCGGCCGCGCCATTGGCCGCTACGACCTGCGCCTGGGCGCGGACTTTGCCGGCCAGCGGCTCAACCGCCTGGTGCGCGAGAACATCGACGAGGGCGAGATCCTCGCCGAGCTGGACAACTTGTTCGCCCGCTTTGCCGCCGGACGGAACGAACACGAACACTTCGGCGACTTCCTCGTGCGCAGTGGCGTGTTGCCCGCCACGCGTCATGCCATTGATGCGGAGGTTTTCGCATGACGCTGCCCACGCCCGAGCAAGCCGCCCTGGATGCGCGCGCACGCGACAAGCTCGACGCCCGGCTGCTTGCGCTGAGCGCCGAAGAACGCGTGGATTGGGCGCTGGAAAACCTGCCCGGGCGGCACGTGCTCTCTTCGAGCTTCGGCGCCCAGTCGGCGGTGTCGCTGCACCTGCTGACGCAGCGTTTGCCGGAGATCCCGGTGATCGTGGTCGACACCGGTTATCTGTTTCCGGAAACCTACCGTTTCATCGATGCGCTGACCGAACGGCTTTCGCTCAATCTCCACGTGATCCGCCCTAGCCTCTCGCCCGCCTGGCTGCAGGCCCGCTACGGCGAGCTGTGGAACCAGGGGCGGGAGGGGCTTGATCGTTACAACCGGCTGGCTAAGGTAGAGCCCATGCAGCATGCCCTGGCCGAGCTGGGCGCCGGCACCTGGTTTGCCGGCCTGCGGCGCCAGCAATCGCTGAGCCGCGCTGCCGCCTCGGTGCTGGAGCATCGGCACGGACGCTGGAAGGTGCATCCCATCGTCGACTGGACCGATCGCGACGTGGGCCTGTACCTGCGCCGCCACGACCTTCCCTACCACCCGCTGTGGGACCAGGGTTATGTGTCGATCGGCGATACGCATACCACACGCCGCTGGGAACCCGGCATGCGTGAGGAGGACACCCGCTTTTTCGGCCTCAAGCGCGAATGCGGGTTGCACCTGGACGTATGAAAGCGAAGGCGAGTGGAGATGAGTGAGAAGTGAGAGCAAAGCACGCAACAAGCATCAGCACCCCAGGCTGCTGGACGCTTTCCTTGCCGAAGTCGTTGTGGTCGCTGCTGGTTCGCCACTGTCACTTCTCACTCCTCTTCATTCGATCCTGATAAAGACTGTCCCGATAAAAGCATTGAAGGAAACACCATGAAAGCCCTCGCCGCCGAACTGGTCTCGGCCGAACTCGAAACACTGACCGCGCCGCACGGTGGCGTGCTGCGCGAACTGTATCTTCCGGCTGCCGAAGCCGAAGCCTTGAAACGGCAAAGCGCCTCGCTGCCGCAGTGGACGCTCAACCAGCGCCAGCTGTGCGATCTGGAATTGCTGCTCAACGGCGGCTTTTCGCCGCTGCAGGGTTTTCTCGGGCGCGCCGATTACGATCGCGTGGTGAACGAAATGCGCCTGGCGGACGGCACACTGTGGCCGATGCCGATCGTGCTGGACGTGGACGAGGCGTTTGCGGCCAAGTTGCCGGAAAATGCGCAGATCAGCCTCAACGACACGCAAGGCACGCCGCTGGCGGTGCTGACTGTGGAAGAGGTGTATTTCCCCGATCGCATCGCCGAAGCGCGCCAGGTATTCGGTAGCGTCGACCGCAGCCATCCGGGCGTGGCCGAGCTGCTGGACTGCACCGGCTCGGTCTATCTGGGCGGACGCGTGCAAGGCATCCAGCCGCCACCGCATTACGATTTCACCGCGCTGCGCCTTAGCCCGCGCGAGCAGCGCAACTGGTTTCACCAGCACGGATGGCATCGCATCGTCGCGTTCCAGACGCGCAACCCGATGCACCGCGCGCATCGCGAGCTGACCTTGCGCGCCGCGGAAAAGGTGGGCGCGAAACTGCTGATCCAGCCTTCGGTGGGCCGCACCAAGCCCGGCGACGTCGACCACTACACGCGCGTGCGCTGCTATCGTACGTTGCTGGCGCACTATCCGGCCGGCCTGGCCACGCTGTCGCTGCTGCCGCTGGCGATGCGCATGGGCGGGCCGCGCGAAGCGCTATGGCACGCGATCATCCGCAAGAACTACGGCGCCAGCCATTTCATCGTCGGCCGCGACCACGCCGGTCCCGGCAAGGATTCGCAGGGCCAGCCGTTCTACGATCCGTATGCCGCGCAGGAACTGCTGGCCAGACACCAGGAAGAACTCGGTATCGAGGTCGTGCCGTTTCCGGCCATGGTCTATGCCGCAAACCGCGACACCTACGTACCGCAGACCGAGGTACGGCCGGACGACGAAGTGCGCGATATCTCCGGTACCGAGCTGCGCCGCCGCCTGCATAACGGCGAGGCGATCCCAGAGTGGTTCACCTTCCCGGACGTGGTGAAGATTCTGCGCGAGCGTCATCCGGCCAATGCGCGCCAGGGGTTGGCGCTGTTCTTTACCGGCCTTTCCGGCTCAGGCAAATCCACGCTGGCGCAGGCGGTGGTGTCGCGCTTGCTGGAAACCAGCAGCCGTCCGGTGACCGTGCTGGATGGCGACGAAGTGCGCCGGCACCTGTCGAAAGGGTTGGGGTTCTCGCGCGAGGATCGCGACGCCAATATCACGCGCATCGGCTTCGTGGCCAGCGAAGTGGTGCGCCACGGCGGCATTGTGATCTGCGCGCCGATCGCGCCTTACGCCAATGCACGCGCCGAGGCGCGGCAACTGGTGGAAGCGCATGGTCGCTTCGTGGAAATCCACGTTTCCACGCCGTTGGAAATCTGCGAAGCACGCGATCGCAAGGGCCTGTATGCGGCAGCGCGCGCGGGAAAGATCAAGGGCTTTACCGGCATCGACGATCCGTACGAGACCCCGGTTGCGCCGGAGCTGCGCGTCGATACCAGCCAAGTGTCGGTGAGCGCGGCGGCCGACAAGGTTATTGAGTGGCTGCAAACCCAGGCATTGGTGTGACGCATGCTAAAAGCCGCTGCCCGATGCTGATGGGCAGCGGCTTTTAGCTGTAAAACCGTTGATTACTTGCCGGATGCCGGTTGCGCCTTTTGTGCAGGAGCATCGGACGGCGCGGCGTTGCCGTTGTTGGCGGCAGCAGCATTTGGGTTCGCTTCACGCACGATGTAGCCGATCGGCTGCCAGCCGGAGGAACCCTTTGCCAGGGATACGGTTTCCACCGTCATCGCTTTGGCGAACTTGGTGGCATAGATCACGTTGAGGTACTGGCCGGGCGGAAGATCTTTCGGGTTGTCGACCTTGCTGACGCCCACCCAAGTGCGCTCGGATTCATTACCCACGGCGCCGCGCAAGTTCGTGATGTACTTGGTCCAGTTGTCCTGCGTGACACTCTTCTGCATGGTCGGGCTGCTGGCTTTCCACATGGCATCGGCCTTGCCGGCATCAGCCTGGGCCGCCCATTTGCCAGCGGTGGACACGGCCTTGTCCAGGTCGAGGTTTTGCGCCATTGCCATGCCTGCCCCAAGCAGCATGGCCGATGCGAGGGCGCCGGCTGCTATGCGCCTGGGCGTGGACGAAGATTGAGATGCCATGAGAATTCTCCTGAGTGATATCCGTGGAACGTCCGCTGCGACACAGGGATCTGCGTCCATGCATGCAGCGAAACGTATTCCATGGTGTCACGTGGGCGAAAGCCGGCGCCGTCGGCCTGGATTTAAAAACCTGTGCGCTTCTGCTTGCAGACGATGAAGAGCCCGCCTTCCTACCCAGCGCGCAGAAAAGGACGCATCCAAGACAGCAACCATCCGCGCTCAGGCGGCGCGCGTCACCGTTCGCCGTACCTGACGCTGCTGCAGCTCGCCCCACAGCGGCGGCGCGGGCCAGTTCGGCTCGGCGTGCCCGGCGACGACGCGGCGCAGCTCCGCCTCATCGATCTGCGGCGCCACCAGCCGCGCGAATTGCGCCACGTAGCTGCGCAGCACGTGGTCGCGGCGCAGAACCATCCAGCTGGTGCAGATCGGCAGCAGTTTGTCGATGTCGAGCGCGACCAGTTCACGGGAGTCGGCAGGAGTGATCGCCATTTCGGCCAGGATGCCCACGCCCAGGCCAGCGAGCACGTAGGTCTTGATCAGATCCGCATCGGCCGAGGTGCAGGCGATGCGCGGGGTCAGGGCGGCGGCGGTGAAGGCACGCCGCAGCGACGATTCGGGCTGCAGCGAAGACTCGTAGCTGACCAGTGGGTAGTCGGCCAGATCTTCAATGCGCAGCGGACGGCCAAGCTTGGCCAGCGGATGTCCATTCGGCACTACGGCGCGGCGATACCAGCGGAACAGCGGCACGGCAATGCCGCCCTCCGGCGCCTGGCCACTGGTGCTGACGATGACCAGGTCCACCTCGCCGCTTTCGAACAAGCCGATGACGCGGCCTTCGCCCTGCGGACGAATGTGCACGCCGAGGTCCGGGTATTGCTGCTTCAGGCGGGCGATGGCGTCAGGCAACACGAAGCGCGCCTGGGTGTGCGTGGTAGCTACCGACAGTTCGCCCTGCGCTTCCTCGCGCAGGTTGGCGGCCAGGGCGCGGATGTTGCGCGCCTCATGCAGGATGCTGCGAGCCCGCTCCAGTACCTGCGCACCGGCAGGCGTGACTGCATCCAGGCTCTTGCCGCGGCGGGTGAACACCTGGAAGCCCAGTTCGCCTTCGAGCTGCTTGAGCTGCTTGCTGATGCCGGACTGGGTGGCGTGGACGTTGTCGGCGGCGAGGGTGATGTTGAGGCCGGCGTCGGCGATGGCGACGATGTAGCGAAGTTGGGTAAGGGTCATGAGATGGGCTCCGGGATGAATGGCGTGCAGGGGTGTGCTCGACGCATGCCGCAGCACATACAGCTCACGAACCACCCTGAACGGCGTTTCATCACGAACCTCGCACCTCCACCGGCCCATGTACCGGTCATCGCCCGACCTTAACACAGCGTTATTTGGACGTCTATACATCTAAATGTCTCTCAAGCGTGATGAAACAGCCTATGCCATCCGGCCATATCTTCGCGCCTGGCGGTCATTTCCAATGCTCGAATGGAAACATTAGCGTGTTCGCATACTTGCGCATTCCGGACGCTTCCATGCTGCTTTACCCCTTGTTCGCCGATCTGCGCGACCGCCCTGTGCTAGTGGTTGGCGGCGGCGACGTCGCAGCCCGGAAAACGGCCATGCTGTTGAAAGCCGGCGCCCGTGTCACCGTGGGCGCCCGAGTGCTGGCGCCGGAATTGCGGGAATGGGCGCGCACGGGCCGCATCACCTGGCGACAAGGCACCTACCAGGCCGAATGGCTCGACGGAACCTGGCTGGCGATCGCCGCTACGCGTTCGCGCTCCCTCAATGCACACATTGCCGCCGATGGACACGCCAGGCAGCGGCTGGTGAATGTGGCGCATGACCCGGCGCTTTCCAGCTTCCAGGTACCGGCTTTGATCGACCGCTCGCCGCTGCTGGTGGCGATTTCCAGCGGTGGCGTGGCACCGATGCTGGTGCGCCGCTTGCGCAAACGTTTCGAAAGCTTGCTCGACCCTGCACTGGGACCGCTGCTACAGCTCGCACAGCGTTATCGCGCGCGCATCCGTGCGCGTCGCCGGCATCTGGCAGCACGCCGCCGTTTTTATGACTGGCTACATGACGGTCCGGTGCATGCCCTGCTGCGCGCAGCAAAACCTATCCAGGCGGAGCAGCAACTGGTCGATGCACTGGCGGAGCAAGAAGCAGCCCCCACGAGCCTGTCGGGCTTGAGTGGTCGAGGTGAAAAGACAACAGTCCGACAGGCTCCGCACGGCTCCGTCGTGCTGGTCGGTGCCGGACCGGGTGATCCCGGCCTGCTCACCTTGCATGCCCTGCGCGCACTGAACGAAGCGGACGTCATCTTGCACGATGCGTTGATCAGCGCGCCGATTCTGGACCTTGCCCGCCGCGACGCCGAACGCATTGCCGTGGGCAAACGCGGCGGCGCGATGCACACGCCACAGGCCACGATCCATGCATTGCTGCTCGCGCATGCACGCGCCGGAAAGCGCGTGGTGCGCTTGAAAGGCGGGGACTCTTTCGTATTCGGCCGCGGCGGCGAAGAACTGGAGTTCCTGCGCGAGCACGGCATTGCCTATGAAGTGATACCCGGCATCACGGCGGCACTTGCTTGCGCGGCCTACAGCGGCGTACCGCTGACACATCGCGCTCATGCGCAATCCGTGCGGTTGGTTACGGCGCATTGCCAGCAATCCTTCAATACGCTGGATTGGTCGGAGCTGGCGCAGGAACGTCAAACGCTTGCGATCTACATGGGCGTGAGCCAGCTCGACGTGCTCACCGAGCAATTGCTTGCGCACGGACGCGCCGCCGATACGCCGTTCGCCTTGATCGAGAACGGCTCGCTGCCCCAGCAGCGCACCCTGACCGGGACGCTGCACGCGTTGCCCGTATTGGCGGCACGACATGCCATCTGCGCGCCGGCCCTGCTGATCCTGGGCGAAGTGGCCGCACAAGCCGCGGTCGCGCATTGGTATGGCGAGTTGCTCGGCGAGCCCCCGCGCAGCCTCGCCTCCTCTCACATGCTGGCCGATGCGGCCTGATCGCCGACGTTGGCACAGCCTGCAGAAAACGCTCTAAGTGGCTGCCGGTACAGTCAAAGCCGTTATCGCGGGGTGACGGCCTTTTTAGATTTTCTTCGACTTGCTGAAGGCTTTCTGCCTGCGATATGAACATCCGCCAGACGGGTGACAACCGATTCATGTCATTCACGTTACAGTCCGCATCCCACGAGATGACAGGTCGCGGACCGCATGGCCCTCGCTTTCCCCACATTGCTGTCGAGCCGCTCCATGGCCACGCGCGCCATCATGGTGCTGGCGATGATGGCCGCATTCGTGCTGCTGACCGGCCTACTGGACGGCAACCAGGGCGTGGCGGCGGCACAGCTGGTGGCGCAACCGGCCTTCCCGCTGGCCAATGCCATGCCCGGCCTGATGCTGGCGCTGTGGTTGCTGGTACTGACGCGGCGCACCTTGCTCTCGTTCGGCCTCGCCTACCTGGTGCAGGCGGTGGTGTACGCGGTCAATGCCTTGAAGGTGCTCAACCTGGGAACGCCGCTGTTGCCGGCCGATTTCCGCATGGTCGACCAGTTGCACAAGGGCGGCCTGCACGTGCTGGGCAGCTATCTGCCGCACAGTCCCTGGCCGTATCTGGCCCTGCTTGGCGGACTCGCGGTCATCATCGCGATGTGGCGCTACGAGCCGCCACTGTTCGCGCCGCGCACCGGCGGCAAGCGCCTCCTGGCCGGCAGCTTGCTCGGCGCCACGCTCGCCACCTTGCTGCTGGGCATGCCGGGCTGGCGCACGCTTTACAGCGGCCACAAGTTGTGGATGGAGCCCTGGTCCGCCGCGGCAACCACCAGCCATTCCGGACTGGTCAGCTCGCTGGTGATGTTCCACCTGCAGGACCGACGCGCTAAACAGAAGGCCGACCCCAGCGCCGTAAGCAGCTTGCTGCAGACCACCGGTGATGCCGTGCGCGCACGCATGCACGCGCCGGTGGCTCCCGACACGGCCCGGCCCGATATCGTGGTGATCCAGAGCGAGTCGTTCTTCGATCCACGCATCATGCGCGGCTACGAAGCATCCAAGCTCACGCCCCAGCTCGATCGCCTCGCCGCCGAAGGCATGAGCGGGCCGTTGCACGTGCCTACCTTTGGCGGCGGCACCATCCGCACCGAGTTCGAAGTGCTCACCGGATTGTCGCTGCGCTATTTCAGCAATATGCAGTTCCCGTACCTGCAACTGCATGACAAGGTGGTGCCGAGCATGGTGCGCAGCTTGCGCGCGCACGGTTATGAAACGGTGGCCATCCACGGCAACGATCCCACCTTCTGGAATCGCGACACCGCATTCAAGACGCTGGGTTTCGACCGCTTCGTCTCCCAATCCGGTTTCCCGGCCAATGCGCCGATGGACGGCAAGTACATGGCCGACAGCGCGATGACCGACGAGATCATGGCGCAGCTGAAAGACAACGGGCCGCCGCAGTTCCTGTTTGCGATCAGCCTGGAAGGGCACGGACCGTACGACGTGCCGCCGCGCGACGCGGCTGCGCGCGACGCGATACCGGTGCCTGCCGCCATCAGCGCCAAGGACAAGGTGGAGGTGCAGACCTACCTGTATCACATGCAGCATGCCGACGCCGAACTCGGCCGTCTCGCCGCTTTGCTCGCCAAACGCAGCCGCCCGACTTTGCTGCTGTTTTACGGCGACCATCTGCCGGGCCTCGCCGGCGCGTTCCGCGCCACCGGTTTTGTCGACGGCCAGGACATGCTGTCGCAGGCCGGCACCTGGCTGCTGGTCGATCCACGCAATCCGGGGCAGCCGCAACACATGGAGATGGCATCCTGGATGCTGCCCGGCTTGTTGCTGGAGCGTGCCGGCATTCATGACGATGCGTACTTCGCACTGACGCAAGTGCTCGCGCCATCGCTCGCCAAACTCACGCGCGCACCTGGCGCCACGCCGCCGGCCATCGATGCACAACAACAGTTGTTTGACAAGGACATGGCCAGCGTCGCCGTGCTGCGCATGAAGGGCAAGCTGGACAAGCTACTGCCGGCCAGCCTGCTGCCGGCGAACACCGCGGTGGCCAAGCAGGACAACGTGGACCAAGGCACGCCGGCGGCCGCCGCCATGGGCATCCATCACTAAGCGCCTTGCATTGAGGCGCCTTTTTTGCGCAGACGTTCCAGGCTCATCGCCCCCCTTGGGCCATTTCGCTCTAATCCTATATCGGGTCGGACATGTCCTTGCTTCACTAGGCCGTGTGCCTATCGCACCGCCTTGTTACCTGGACGCATGCCAAACCCATGTTCGCCGCCGCTTGCCATCGCATTGCCTTCACTGCCATCCAACTGCGCGGGAAAGCGCTGCTCGCCGGCATGCTCGGCACTTGGCTGGCGCTGCAGGTCTTGCATGCATGGCAAGCAGATGCGCAACCAGGCACGCCAATCGCCGCAACGCCTGCATCCTTCGCGCTGCCTGACAAACTCCATGCCAGGCTGGCCGACACATCGCCTTATTGGCACACGCTGTCGCGGCTTTACGAGAACGCGGATGTTTCGACATCGTCTGACCCCATACCATCGGACGAAGCCGCAACGTTTCACCCGTTCGAAGTGGGCATGCCGCTGGCACTGGCGCGCATCACCTCGGATTTCGGACAGCGCCCGAATCCGTTCGGCAGCGGCCACGTCTTCCATCGCGGCATCGACCTAGCCGCGCCCACCGGCACGCTTGTTCAAGCGGTCGCCGAAGGCACTGTGATCACCGCCAAACGCGATCGCTCCTACGGCGAGTTCGTGGTGATCGACCACCACAACGGCTACCGCAGCTTGTACGCGCACAATTCCCAGCTGCTGGTGAAAGCCGGCGACCGCGTAAAAGTAGGGCAGCTGATCGCCAAGGTCGGTTCGACCGGCCAATCGACCGGCCCACACCTGCATTTTGAGATCCACCGCGACGGGGAACGGGTAGACCCGTTCCCTTATCTGGCGGCGCTCTAGCGCTTTCTACGCAGCACACCGACTCAAATACTGAGCGTGGCCCGCCGTTGCTGCCGCTTGTAGTGGATCAGCAATGCCGCCACCAGCAGCGCCACCGTCACGACGAAAATGCTCGTGCCGAGATTGCCGCCGCGTATGCCGCTGGCAAAGCCGGCCGGTGTTTGTGCGGCCTTCTCCTCGATGTTGAAGGCAGCCATGCCGGTGTAATGCATGCCGCACACGGCCAAGCCCATCACCAGGGCGCTACCGACCATCTGTACCGGGCCGCGCAGGTTGAACGCCAGCCACAGCGCAACGATCGACGCGACGATGGCAATCAGCATGGATGCCGCCACCAGGTTCATGTCGTAGCTGGTGTACGCATCCATCATCACCGCCGCCATGCCCAGGTAATGCATGCCGGTCACCCCGAGCCCCATGCAGATCCCCGCAGCAACCAGCTTCGCCCAGCTGAAAGCGCCGCTGCTGGCGATAAACAACCCTAGCGAACAGGCGCCGAAGGCAATGATCGCCGACAGCGTCGTCAACACCGGGTCGTAACTCACCGGCATGCCCATGTCGCACGCCAGCATGGCGATGAAGTGCATGGCCCAGATCGCGCCCACGCCCATGGCCGCACCGGCCGCGAGCACGGCCATGATGCGCTGGCGCGCATGGGTGGCAAGCGGAATGGCGACGGCCAGCTGCAAGGCCGTGAACGATCCGAGCACGGATACCACATACGAGAGCAAAACCAGCAGCATGTTGTAATGCTGATGAGCAGACATGGCTTCCACCTCCGGTTGCGAGTCGTCAATGCAGTGCACGCGGCGCTCGGCCTTGCGCACCTCTTTTTGCGTACAGCACCTGCCCGCGCTCGCGCGGGCAGGTGCTGCGTCGTCTACGTCTTCTCTTGCTGTCTCTCCTGCACGCGCCTTCGCGCTTGCCTCAATGCGAAACTTCCAGCACGCAGTCGCCGACGCCGTTGTTGCTACGGCAGTGCAGCGTGCGCACGAACACCCCTTGCGGTGCGAACGACGCGCCAAGCATGCCTTCCAGATAGCCACTGAAAAACTTGCAACCGGATTGACCGCCGGGCGGACACAGCGGGCAGTTCTGGATGTGGAAATGGCGGTCGCGCGCGTCGACCGTTACCAGCGAACGCAGGGCAGGCACCGCGATGCGCTTGATCGCATCGGCCAGGCCCAGCTTGCCGCCCATGGCGTAGTCGCGCTTGTACACCCATGCACCCGTACGTCGGCCGGCCAGC
>NZ_DATJMN010000080.1:0-4717 GCF_035508675.1 Dyella sp. | reverse complement strand
GCCAGCACCCAAGCCGCCGGCACGCTAGGCTTCGGCTACGACCACCTCAACCGTCTCACCGTGGTGCAACGCGACCAGCAGACCGTGGCCACCTACGTCTACACTGCAGAAGTGTTTGTCGTTCTCAGGCTATCCATGCGCTACGTGTGTTGACAGTCAGCGATTGACGCTAATGGACATGGCCCGTGCGTGATCAGGCGCCGCGTGAGTAGCGACCTACGTTGAATTAATCACAGCATCCTTAAAGCTGGAGATAGGGGGCGGCGCCAGGTACATGACCAGGCGCCACCTTGGTACCTTCATAACTTGCTCTTGCTCACTTCCAACGGCTTCAGCGATACGCGGTCGAAGGCGTACAAAGGTCCGTCGGTCGGCGCGGTGAACACCAGGCACAAGCTGTGCTCGCCGTGCTGCGCGGGCAACGCGGCATCGAGCGAAAAGCGGCGCGCGCTGCTGGCGGGGTTGGGCAACGGCGCCGTCGCCACCACCGGCCCGTCGCAATGGTCCAGATGCGCGACGAATTCACCATACGGGGTGCGATGTGGCCGCGACACCACCAGCTTGACGTCGTGCGCGAGCGCGTAATTGCGTTCCAGGCGCGCTACCTCCACGTGGAGCGACGCGACGCCATCGAGCGGGGTGGCGGGATATTGCTGGCAGGCGTCGAAGATGTTGACGGCATAGACCGGCAGCATGCTGGTGGCGTCCGGCATGGGCTGCAGGCGCAGGCGGAAATCGCTGCCTGCGCAGTTGTGGAGTTCCACGCCTGCACGCGACAGCAGATGGTCGCGATCGATCATGCGCGTACGCACCGCCGCCAGCGCACTGCCGTCGTCCGCATCGGCCACGGCCTTGATGGTGACCGGCCACGTCACCGTGAACGGCTTGCTGTAAAGCGGCGCGTGGCTGTCCGGGACACTGCCGTCCGTCGTGTAATGGATGGCGCCGTAACCGGCCTGGTTGGCAAGCGTCACCCGCGCCGTGCCGCTTTTTAGCGCAGCATTGACATCGATCTGGATGACCGGCGCGAAGGCGCTATCGGCATTATCGACCTGCTGCGCAGCATAGCGCTGTAGCTGCGCAGGCAAACGCGCGAGAAAACCGTGCCAGTCGTGCGTGGAAGCGGGTGACCATGCCACTTCGCTCAAGGCATCCAGGCGCGGGAATGCAGCATGCTCGACATGGCGCATGCTCGGCATGTGCTCGGTCCATAGGTTGGCCTGCACGCCCAGCACGTGCGTGGCCTTCGCTGCAGTCAGCACGGAAGGAACCGGGCTGAAGCGGTAGACATCTTCCAGGCTGCGTACCGGATCGCGGCCAGCCGCTTCATCGGGGAGGTTGCTTTGCAGGCTGTCCAGATAAAGGTCCGGCGAGGGCGACATCACCACGTCGTGCCCCAGCCTGGCGGCCTTGATCGCACCATCGGTACCGCGCCAGGACATCACGGTGGCGTCGGCCGGCACGCCGCCATCGAGGATTTCGTCCCAGCCGATCAAGCGCCGGCCATGCGCTGTCAGGTAGCGGCCGACGCGGCCGATAAACCAGCCTTGCAGCGCATCTTCGTCTTTCAGGTGCAGTGCGCGGATCTTCGCCTGGATGGCGGGCGACGCTTTCCATTGATCCTTGATGGCTTCGTCGCCGCCGACGTGGATGTAGTGCGAAGGGAACAAGGCCAGCACTTCATCCAATACGTTATCGATGAACTGGAAGCTGGCATCGTCCACGTTGTAGAGGTAGGGATTGACGCCCCAGTCGACCGATACCGGCGGACGCTTGCCGGTGACGCCGATTTCCGGATACGAGGCCACCGCCGCCTGCGCATGGCCGGGCATGTCGATTTCCGGAACGATGGTGATGTGACGTGCAGCCGCATAGGCCACCACATCACGAATCTGGTCCTGCGTGTAGAAGCCGCCATAGCGTTGCGGCTCGCCATCGTGCCCGGCGTCCGGCGGCGTGCGCCATGCACCGATGCGCGTCAGCTCCGGATAGCGCTTGATCTCGATGCGCCACCCCTGGTCATCGGTGAGGTGCCAATGGAACACGTTGAGCTTGTGCTGCGCCATCTGGTCGAGCAGCTTTTTCACGTCGTCAACGGACTGGAAGTGACGCGAGGAATCCAGCATCACGCCACGCCAGGCAAAGCGCGGCCAGTCGTTGATATGCAGCGCCGGAACCGGCACGGCGCCCGCGTGGGCATTGGGTGTCAGCAGTTGATACAAGGTGACGGCGCCGTAGAACAGGCCGGCGTCGTCATGGGCCTGGATGCGGATGCCTTGCGGGGTGACGTCGAGGGTGTAGCCCTCGGCATGCAATGCGTTGGGGTTGCGCTGGAAAACGATGGCGTGGTTCGTGGCGCCCTCGCCTTCCTTGATCGCCAGATGCAAACCGCGCATGCGTGCGACAAGGTCCGCCAGGTAGCGCGCCGATGCCTGGGCGGCCTTGTCGTGCGCGGGTACGACGATGGGCGTGCCGTTATCGACGTTGAAGGAGCCTGCCGCCTGCTGGAGTTGCGCAGGTAGCGGGATCAGCGACAACGGGGCGGCGTCAACCAGGCCGCACAAGGTCAGGCAAAAGAGTAAGGCGGCGAATCGCATGCGTTTTCCAGTTGGCTCGATGGTTGGGCGCAAGGTTCCTACCCATAAACGTTAGCGCATCGGGGAAGGATGTAATGCTAGGTACTTAAAGATGCCTCAGTCACGGAGGTCCAGCACTCGTCATTCCGGCGAATGCCGGAATCCAGTGAAGAATGACGTACGCAGCACACGACATAAAGATTTTATGTGCTTCGCACAGCATATTTAACTGGATTCCGGCGTTCGCCGGAATGACGACCTGTTCTAAATAGCGTTGATACAGACCTTCAGTTCAAAGCATTGGGGAAAGACCAGCATCCATTCAATTATGTGGCAAGCTCACCGCATACAAATACCACGCATCGTGCGGCAGCCACTGTTCGGTCCAGCGCCAATCGTCGTCGCGCCCGGTCTGGGCGTAGCCGAGATCGAAGGCGATGCCATCTTCGTCGTTCAAGCCGGCCGTGATGCCGTTGATGATGGCGCCCGGTGCACTGGTGTATTCGTAGGAGCGGAAGAACATGTACTGCGCATTGCGCTGCCCGCTACCCATCAACATGCTGGTGTCGTACGGGTTGCGACCGAGAATCCAGTGCAACTGGTTCCACGCGTAGTTTTCCAGCTTCGCCTGGAACGCGGGATCGCTGGTGAACAGCGGCTCCGCCATGCGTGCTGCGGCGGCCAGGGAAGCGATGCGCGCGTTTTCACCCTGCCACCACGGCGCGGCCTCCGTATCGTGGGGGAAGAAGAAGGCGGTGCGCAGCGTTCCGTTGCCCATCCGCACGAACTGCCGCGCGTAGCCGAACGGGTTGTTGACCGCATCGGTCACACGCAGCTCATAGCCTAGCGAGCGACGCACGACGTCACGTACAGCTGCCTGCTGTGCCGGTGTGGCGATCAGTTGGTACTCCAACAAGGCCACCACGGGCAGCCCCGCATCGGTCGGATGGAAGAAGGGGCGCGTGCCTGCGTCGGCGCGCCAGTAGTCCCGTTGTCCGTCATGCGTCACCAGGCGTGCCATCAGGCTTTGTGCGCGATGGTCGGCGGCCCGGCGCCAGGTCTGGTCATGCGTGGTGCGATAGAGTTCGGTTGCCGCCAGCAATGCGCAGTAATCGTCGACGATGTTCTCCACGCCATCGTTGAGCAATTCCTTGTTGTGCGCATCCAGGAAGCGGTAGGCGTCTTCGGCGTTACGCAGATACTCCTGGCGGGTGAAATCGCCGTCGAGCGGCATGCTGCTGGCGAGCGCCAGGGCAGCTATCGCCACGCCGCCGCCGGCGCGAAAGCTCGCTTCATAAGCGTGCGGCCCGTGTGCCGGCTGCTCTACCTCAGCACCGACATCGCCCGCGCTGCGCTTGATCTGCGTGCGCCAGTTCGGATCGCCGATGCGGCGGTCCTGCGCCAGCTTGTCTTTGCCGGGCGCATCGATCGATTGATAAAAGGAGCCATCCGGCCGCTTGTCACGCACCAGAAAATCCGCACCAAACAATCCCTCGTCGAGCAGGCGGCGCAAATACTGCTTGAAGTTCGGATCATGCCGCGCATCGAGCTGCTGATAGCTGCGCAGCAGGCTCCACGCCACCAGCGGCAATTGCTGCGTGTTGAAATAGGAAGTGAGGTTCTGGTGCGAGAGGTGAATGCCGTAATCGCCGGTCGCGTCGTACCAGCCGCCGTGAATGTCCAGCGTGCCGGGCTGGCCGTCCGGATGCGGCAGATGGCGATCGGCCTTGTCCATCTCGCCGCTCGCGCGCTGGCCTTTGAAGTAGTAGATGACGTTGGAGAGCGTGTTGCGCTCCAGTACGTTGTCCTGGATCAGGAACTCGTCGGAACGGATACAGGGCCCGTGGCTCTTCAGTTCCACATAGTAGCGGCCGGGTGTTTTCAGCGCGGAAAAATCAACGCGCCAATAATGCTGATCGCCCCATTTCGCTACCTGCCCGGCATCCTTAGCGTGGCCGGAAAATACCGGCTTGCCGGTATCCACGTCGACGATCTGGAAGTCATGCAGAGCTTGTGCCGCATCAGCCGAAACCAACGCAACCTTGGCAGCACCCAGGTCATAACCGACCTGGTTGACCAGCACCTTCGACTCTGCCGCCTGGGCGTGCAGTACACACATGCCAAGGGTGATCAAAACGGCT
>NZ_DATJMN010000079.1:0-9253 GCF_035508675.1 Dyella sp. | reverse complement strand
CATGGATCATCGCTGTAGGTGCCGCACAGGATGGTGCGGCACCTACCGGCCATACCGTCAGAAGGAGATCGCCCATGCCGCCGCGCGTGATCGCTACACCGTCGGCCGCGGCGCTGGTTCGCCGCCTGGAAAACGAGTTTGGCCCATTGATCTTTCACCAGTCCGGTGGATGTTGCGAAGGCACGGCGCCCATGTGTTTCAGGCAAAGCGATTTTCGCGTGGGGCCGCGTGATGTGTTCCTCGGTTCCATCGCGGGAAGTCCCTTCTATATCGGTGCTTCGACGTTCGAATATTTTTCGAATTGCCAACTCATCATCGATGTCACCACCGGCGGCGGCGACAGCTTTTCGCTGGAAGCGCCCGAAGGCGTGCGCTTCATCACCCGATCGCGTGTGTTTACCGATGCCGAATGGCAGGAACTGAAGGCCGCCGGGCCGCCGGCCACGGGGCCTGAAGCCGCGGCGAGGGCTTGATCCGTGGCGCTTCATCGCTCGTAAAAAATACGCAACAAGCCAGACAGAAATCACGGAGCCGTTCACATGACGATCAAGGTTGCAGTGCTCAAGGAAACACGTGCCGGCGAGCGTCGTGTCGCCATGGTGCCCGATGTCGTGGACCGGGTGAGCAGGCTCGGCACGCGCGTTTTCGTGCAATCCGGCGCGGGCGACGCCATCAAGCTGCCAGACCCGGCCTTCAAGAACGCCACCGTCGTCGCGGACGTGACGCAGCTCGTCGCGGACGCCGACATCGTGCTGGCCGTGCAGCCGCCATCGCTGGAGACGGTGAAGGCGATGAAGATCGGCGCAATCCTGGTGGCTTTCATCTATGCCAACAAGGAGCCTGCGCTGGTCGAGGCGTTGC
This sequence comes from Dyella sp., assembly GCF_035508675.1. Lineage (GTDB taxonomy): Bacteria > Pseudomonadota > Gammaproteobacteria > Xanthomonadales > Rhodanobacteraceae > Dyella_B. Next base: position 8,392 of record NZ_DATJMN010000079.1, on the reverse strand, counting down.
ACGAAAAGAACATCACCTGCTTTGCAATGGAGCGTGTGCCGCGCATCACGCGCGCGCAGGCCATGGATGCGTTGTCGACGCAGGCGGCGTTGTCGGGGTACTACGGCGCGTTGCTGGGTGCGACGCATCTTGCCCGCATCTTTCCACGCATGACGACCGCCGTCGGTTCGCTTCGACCCGCGACCGTGCTGGTGATGGGGCTTGGCGTTGCCGGCTTGCAAGCACTTGCGACGGCCCGCCGCCTCGGTGCGGTCACCGAAGGTTACGACGTGCGATCCGAAACCAGGGAAGAGGCCGCCTCGTTGGGCGCCAAGTTCGTCGATACCGGCATCGATGCGACGGGCGAGGGCGGTTATGCGCGCGAGCTGTCGCAAGAGGAAAAGGAGCGCGTCGCTAAGATCGTCACCGCGCATGTGCAGCAGGCCGACGTGGTCATCACCACGGCGGCGGTGCCGGGAAGGCCATCGCCGAAATTGATCAGCAAGGCGCAGGTCGATGGTATGAAAGCGGGAGCGGTGATCGTGGATCTCGCCGCCGACGGTGGCGGCAATTGCGAATGCACGGAACCCGGCAAGACCGTCCAGGTGGGGCAGGTCACCATCGTGGCGCCGTTGAACGTGGCCTCGCTGCTCGGCGAGCACGCCAGCGAACTCTACGCCAAGAACGTGCTCAACCTGCTCGAGCTGATCATTCACGACGAAAAGATCGCGCCGGACTGGAACGACGACGTGCTGGCCAAAACCGCGCTGACGCGTGCTGACGAAAGCTCAGCCAGCGCCACCGGCCTCGAAGCTGCCGAGGAGCCTGTTTAATGTCTCCGCGCAACTCGCCACACCGAGTCACTAAACGCCATGGCGCTAACTTAAGCCATGAAGCTGGGCGTTCTTGCCGCTCGCTACGCTCGCGCCTCAATTTCGCAGGGGAACGGACCGCATCCTGGCGAGCGCAAGATACACGCCCAAGTTAGTGTCATTACGTCCAAGGAGAAACCCGTGACCTCGCAAATCATCATTGTCGGCTTTGTCGCCATCTACATCTTCATGCTGGCCGCCTTCACCGGTTACGAGGTGATTTCGCGCGTACCGGCGATTCTCCACACGCCCTTGATGTCGGGCTCCAATTTCGTGCATGGCATCGTCGTGGTCGGCGCGCTTTACGCACTGCTCAACGCCACGAACGTGACCGAACAGGTCATCGGTTTCATCGGGGTGCTGCTGGGCGCCGGCAACGTCGCCGGCGGTTATGTCGTCACCGAACGCATGCTGGAAATGTTCAAGTCCAGCAAGAAAAAAGCCTAGGAGAGCAGCATGGATTGGGTCATCAATCTCAGCGATCTGGCAGCGGCGTACCTGTTTATCTATGGGCTCAAACGCATGTCGTCGCCGGCGACCGCGCGCAAGGGCATCGTACTGGCGGGCGTCGGCATGCTGGTGGCCGTGCTGGTCAGTTTTCTTTATGCCTTCAGCGTCAATGCCGCGGCACGCGCGCACCTGATCGTCAATCTGCCGCTGGCCGTGATCGCCCTGGCGATCGGACTGGGTTGGGCGTGGTGGCGCGGCAGAGCGGTTCCAATTACGGCCATGCCGCAGATGGTGGCGCTCTACAACGGCATGGGTGGGGGTGCGGCAGCTGCGATTGCGGCGGTGGAACTGTTCGGCGGCCAGGCGCAAGACGCGCTCGGGCTTGCGATAACCCTGCTTGGTGCGCTGATCGGCGCCGTGTCGCTGTCGGGTTCGCTGATCGCCTGGGCCAAGCTCGATGGCCGCATCAACAAGCCGTGGCGCATACGCGGTCAGCGTTATTTGAATGCCACGGTTTTTCTTGCAGCGATTGCGATCGGGTTGTGGATCGTGATGGGCGCCAGGGGTGGCGTGCCCGTCGGCCTGTTCTTCGCCGTGACGCTCGCATTCGGCGTGATGATGACCGTTCCGATCGGCGGCGCGGACATGCCGGTGGTCATCGCGCTCTACAACGCCTTCACTGGCTTGGCCGTCGGGCTGGAAGGGCTGGTGCTGCAGAACCCGGCGCTGATGATCGCAGGCATGGTCGTCGGTTCGGCCGGTACCTTGCTGACCTTGCTGATGGCCAAGGCGATGAACCGCTCGATCGGCAATGTGCTTTTCAGCAACTTCGGCGATGTGAGCCTGGAGCAGCACGGCGAGATCAAGGGACGCATGAAGCCGGTCGAGGCAAGCGATGCCGCCATCACCATGCGTTATGCCGGCAAGGTGATCATCGCGCCCGGCTATGGCCTGGCTGCCGCGCAGGCGCAGCAGAAACTCTACGAATTCGTGAAGCTGCTGCAAGCGGCCTCCGTCGAAGTGAAGTTCGCCATCCACCCCGTTGCGGGGCGCATGCCGGGTCACATGGACGTACTCCTCGCCGAAGCGGGCGTGCCGTATGACTTGCTGTACGAGCTTGACGAGATCAATGCCGAGTTCGCGAGCGCCGACGTGGCGCTGGTCATCGGCGCCAACGATGTGGTGAATCCTGCCGCGCGCACCAACAAGACGTCGCCGATCTACGGCATGCCGATTCTCAATGTCGACAAGGCGCACCAGATCTACGTGATCAAGCGCGGGCAGGGTAAAGGTTATGCGGGTGTCGAGAACGAATTGTTCTATGCCGACAACTGCAACATGGTTTATGGCGATGCCCAGGCCGTGCTGGGAAAGATGATCCAGGCCATCAAGGATCTGGGCGAAAGCACGGGTGGCATCAAGGCGGCGGCATGAGAGCCTGTCTAAGGAATGGGAGCCTGGTCAAAGCCGTGATGCATCGCTTCGAAGCACGGCCGCCCGGCTGGCATGGACATCACATCGTGCCTGCTCGTGGTGATGGTCACAGCGCTGTAGTAACGTGCTTCGGGCCGTGCAAAACGGTCGAAGTACGCGATGGCAACTGAGGAGGGAGCGATGCACCCTGCGATGGCACATTCCGCGTCCGGTCGAACTCCGCGATGGCTTGCGCACGAGCGGCTGCAGGACTTGCTGGACGCGCTCGGCCGTGCCGGTTACCAATGCATCGGGCCGAAGCTGCGCGACGGCGCGATCCTGTATGAGCACATCGACAGCGCCGGCGACTTGCCGAAGGGCGTGTCGGTCGAGCAAGCACCGGGTTCGTATCGCGTCAGCATGACGGATAGCCCACGCCGGTTTGCGTGGGCAAATGGGCCGCAAGCCATCAAGCCGTTTGTCTTCGCGCCGCGGGAGGCGCTCTGGCGCGCCAAGCGTTGCGAAAACGGCACCCTGGTGTTCGATGCGCAACCGCCGGCCAACAAGCCGCTTGCGGTTATCGGCGCGCGCGCATGCGACCTGGCCGCACTCGCCTTGCAGGACAAGCATTTCCTCGGCGGGGATTACCCCGATCCGAACTACGCCAAGCGCCGCAACAACATGTTTGTCGTCGCCGTGCATTGCAGCCATCCCGCGCAGACCTGCTTCTGCGTGTCCACCGGCGACGGGCCGCGCGCGGCATATGGATTCGACATGGCGATGTCCGAGCTGGATGATGGCTTCGTCGTCGAATCCGGCAGCGAGCGCGGCGCAGCGATGCTGGATGCGCTGAACCTGCCGGGTGCGGTCCAGGCACAGATGGTTATCGCCGACGAGCAGAGCCGGCATGCCGCCGAGGTGCAGCAGAGGGTGCTGCCGGGGCGGAACCTGCAGGCGAGTCTCTTTGCCAATCTGGAACATCCGCGGTGGCAAGACGTCGCCGAACGCTGCCTGTCGTGCGGCAACTGCACGTCGGTCTGCCCGACCTGCTTTTGCCACAGCGAGGCGGATGTGCCGGCGCTCGATGGCGGCAGTTCGGAGCATGCGCGCGAATGGGATTCCTGTTTCACGCAGGGACACAGTTATGTGCATGGCTTCACGGTGCGGCCCGACACACGCACGCGCTATCGCCAATGGCTTACCCACAAGCTGGGTGGCTGGCATACGCAATACGGGCGTAGCGGTTGCGTCGGTTGCGGGCGCTGCATCAGCTGGTGTCCGGTGGGCATCGACATCACGGAGGAAGCCAACGCGATTTGCGGGAAGCAGCCATGACCCACGACGATCTTCCGATGGAAGCGGAAATCATCGGCCGCACTGAAGATTCGCCGACGATTTTCACCTTGCGCCTGCGCTTGACCGACGAACGGCAGCGGCACGATTACCGCTTCATGCCGGGCCAATTCAACATGGTGTATCTGTACGGCGTCGGCGAAGTACCGATTTCGATCGTCTCCGATCCGCATGGCCCCACGGTGCTCGATCACACCATCCGTGCCGTGGGCCGCGTCACGAATGGGCTCGCCCAGCTCAAGGCTGGCGACCGGATCGGTTTGCGCGGCCCGTACGGTCGCGGCTGGCCGCTGCGCGAAGCCGAAGGCCACGACATTCTCGTGGTGACGGGCGGACTCGGTTGCGCGCCGGTGGTGGCGGTCATCAACTACATCCTGATGCGACGCGAGCGGTTTGGACGCTTGACCATCATTCAAGGCGTCAAGCACGTCGAGGAGCTGATCTGGCGCGAGCGCTACGCTTATTGGAGCACGTTGCCGAATACGCATGTGCTGCTGGCATCCGATCACGGCGGCCCGCTATGGCCGTGGCATGTGGGGCTGGTGACCGAGGTGTTCGATGACGCTGCCATCGTGCCCGATCGCAGCACGGTCATGATGTGCGGACCGGAAGGCATGATGCATGCCGGCATCGCCAACCTGACGGCGCGCGGCATACCCGAAGAACGCATCTACCTGAGCATGGAGCGCAGCATGCATTGCGCCGTCGGGCATTGCGGCCACTGCCAGTACGGCCCGGATTTCGTGTGCAAGGACGGTCCCGTTTTTCCATATCCGCAAGTGAAAGACCTTTTCAAGACGAGGGGCTTCTGATCATGGGAGCGACGGTGAAACCGAAAGTGGCCGTGCACAAGTTCAGCTCGTGCGACGGATGCCAGCTGGCCTTCCTCAATCTCGGCGAAGCCTTGCTGCAGGCGGCCGGGCTGGTGGATTTCATCCACTTCGCCGAGGCCGGCCCGGTGCAGCCGGACGCGCCGGTCGACGTCGCCTTCGTCGAAGGCAGCATCGCGACGCCCGACGACCTGGAACGCATCGTGCGCGTGCGTGAGCAATCGCGTTTCTTGGTCACGATCGGCGCCTGCGCAACGGCCGGCGGCGTGCAGGCGTTGCGCAATCTCGCCAATGCGCGTGAATGGATCGCGGGGGTGTATGCCACGCCCGATTACATCCACAGCCTGGACACCTCCACGCCGATCGCCCAGCACGTCAAGGTCGATCTGGAGCTCTGGGGTTGCCCCGTGAATGGACGGCAAGTGCTTGGCGCGCTGCGCGCACTGTTGTTCGGCGTCGTGCCGGCGGAGGAGCACGACAAGGTCTGCATGGAGTGCAAGCGCAAGCAGGCGGTGTGCGTGATGGTGACCAAGGGCATGGCATGCATGGGGCCGGTGACGCGCACCGGTTGCGGCGCCTTGTGCCCCAGCTTCGGGCGCGACTGCTACGCCTGCTACGGTCCCGCGGAAAACCCGAATACCGAGGCGCTGGGCCGGCGTTTCGAGGGCCTGGGCCTGGTGCCGGAAGCGGTTGCCCGGCGATTTCTGTTCATCGACAACGGCGCGCCGGCGTTCCACGCGGCCGGCCTGGCATTCAGCGAGAAGCAGCATGGATGACACGCAGACACGCAAGGTCGACATCCACGTGCCGGTGCTGGCGCGGGTGGAAGGCGAGGGCGCTTTGCATCTGCGCATTCGCGGCGGCGCCATCGAAACGCTGACGCTGCAGATCTACGAGCCGCCGCGCCTGTTCGAGAAATTCCTCGAAGGCCGTTCCTACGAGGAAGTGCCGGACATGGTGGCGCGCATCTGCGGCATCTGCCCGGTGGCGTACCAGATCAGCGCGGTGAACGCGCTGGAGAACCTGTTCGGCATCGACCCGGGACCGTGGGTGCATGCGATGCGCCGCCTGCTGTATTGCGGCGAGTGGATACAAAGCCACTGCCTGCATATCCATTTGCTGGCCACGCCGGATTACTTCGGCTACGACAGTGCCATCGCCATGGCGCATGACCATCCGGACGTCGTGCGGCGCGGGCTTGCATTGCAAGGACTCGGCAACGACATCATGAACCTGCTTGGCGCCCGTTCGGTGCATCCAGTAGGCGTGAAAGTCGGCGGTTTTCACCATGCACCGCATGCGGACGACGTGGCCGCATTGCTTGCCAGGCTGCGCGCGGCGTTGCCTGAGTCGGAGGCGCTTGTGCATTGGGCCGCAAGCGTTGCCATGCCCGACGACGATCAGCCATTTACCTGCGTGAGCATGCGCGATACCGAGGAATATCCGGTTCATCGCGGTCGCATCGTGGCCAGCGATGGACTGGCCATCGACGCAAGTGAATACGATCGCCATTTCGCCGAGTACCAGGTCGAACACTCGACTGCCTTGTACAGCCACTACCAGGACAAGCCTTATCTCGTCGGACCGTTGGCGCGGCTCAATATGAATCGCGACCGCTTGCCGGATGCCATTCAGCAGTTGATGCACGATACCGGCGTCACGTGGCCAAGCCGCAACATGTTCAACAGCATGCTGGCGCGTGCGATCGAGGTGCATTACGCGATAGCGGAAGCCGTGCGTCTTCTGCAGGGCTACACCCGTGTGCAGCAGCCGGCCGTTGCGGTGACGCCGCGTGCAGGCGTCGGCTACGGTTGCTCGGAAGCGCCGCGCGGCCTGTTGTGGCATCGCTATGCGGTGGACGGCGAAGGCCGAATCGTTGCGGCGCGGATCGTGCCGCCGACCAGCCAGAACCAAGCGCGTATCGAGGAAGACTTGCGGCTGTCGCTGCAGGATTTCGGCCTGCAGCACGGCGATGACGCCTTGCGCCTGCATTGCGAGAAGGTGATACGCAATTACGATCCCTGCATTTCCTGCGCGACCCATTTCCTGAAACTGCAAGCGGAGCGCTTATGACACGCGTGGCGATCATCGGAATCGGCTCCCCGGCTGGCGACGATCAGGCTGGATGGTGCGTCGCGCATGCGCTGCAGCGAAGCGCCTGGCTGGATCGTCCGTCCTGCCAGGTCAGCGTGGTCGCACTGGATCGGCCGGGCACGGGGCTGATCCGTTATCTGCAAGGCGCGGATGCAGCCGTGCTGATCGACGCCATGCACAGTGGCCGCGAACCGGGCACCGTCCAGCGCGTGGACGATCCGGCGTTGCTCGAGAAGGACACGCTTGCTTCCAGCCATGGCCTGGGCGTGGCATCGGCACTGCAACTGGCCGGTGCGCTGGGCATGCTGCCCAAGACGCTGGTTCTTTATGGCATCGAGATCGGCGACGTATCCTTCGATGCTGCACCAAGCGCTGCGGTCAGCCATGCAGCGGTATCGCTTGCTGCGACGATCGAGGCCGAAGTGGCCGAACGCTGGCCGTATCAATCACATGTTCTCGCTGCAGGCACACGCGAATCAACACCCTATGCAAGTGGGAGGGAAACATGATGAACAAACGTACGCGCGCGAAGCGCACGGTTTTTCAACTGGTATGCATGCTCGTGATGCTCGCTGCAGCGCCGCTGGCGCAGGCGCATATCCTGCCGGGGCAGATGGTTGGCCTTGCCCATGGCCTGGCTCATCCCTTTACCGGCATGGATCATCTGGCCGCCATGGTAGCCGTCGGTTTCTGGGCTACGCAGTGCGGCGGCCGTGCGATATGGCTGGTGCCACTCAGTTTCGTCACGGCGATGTCGATCGGCGGTGCGATCGGCATGTCAGGTATGACAGTGCCGTTCATCGAATCCGGCATCGCCGCATCGGTGCTCGTGCTTGGATTATTGATCGCTGCGGCAGTCCGCTTGCCGTTGGCCGCAAGCAGCATCCTGGTCGGATCGTTTGCGCTGTGCCACGGCATCGCGCATGGCGCCGAGATGCCGGTGAATGCATCGGGACTGGCATTCGGCGTCGGCTTTGTGCTGAGTACGATCGTGTTGCACGGCTGGGGCATCGCGCTGGGACTGCTGGCGAGAACGTGGGGCAGCCCCCGTTTCGTTCAATATGCAGGAGCTGGCGCGGCGGCGTTCGGCCTGTATTTGTTCATCGTGTGACGGTGCACTGCTCCGAACTCAAGGTCATGGCGCGGCCCTCGTTGGCGGTGAGGCACTACCGAACCCCAACGTCGCCATGCACATTCCGCCGTTGGGATTCGGCTGCTGATATATCTCCACGTTTTTCTTGCTGCAATGCCAGTAAGACTGGGAATCGCGTCGATTTCATTTCGAAGCGCGTCGTCATTGACCAGCTTCGCTGTTGTAAAGCACCTCGGCGAAGGTCCACTGTGCTGTCCGGCACATGTTTTGCCAATCGGCCATAACCCAATGGCACTAACTTAAGCGTG
>NZ_DATJMN010000078.1:0-10959 GCF_035508675.1 Dyella sp. | reverse complement strand
CGGGGCGCTGTGCAGTGCCGGTGATTTGCAGGCCCACTTGCTGGCCTTCATTGACGGTCGAGTTGGGTTGCAGGCTGCGTATGGCCTTGATGTTGAGGCCAGGGTTGTCGATTGGTGTGCTGGCGAACAGCAGTTGCCCCTGCTGAATCTGCAGGTTTTGCCCGTATGCTTTATAGGTGCCGTTGACGGTGACCTGCCCTTGCCCGGTGGTGGGGCGGCCGGGGCGTTCGTCGACGGTGATGATGCCGCCCAGGTGACCGTCCAGCCCCATGCCGACCAGGTGCGCGCGCTGACCGAGATCGACCTTGATCGACGCATGGATCGGTATGGCGCCGCTGCCGGCGGCAGCTTGCGGTTCGTCGACGACAACCACGTCTGGCGATGCCTTGTTGACGCCGCCGCCCGGCAGCTTGTCGAGATTCACGTCGGCATTGTCCAGCCGCACGGAGCCGGTAGCCTGCAGGCCTTGCGCATCGTGGCGCACGAGCAGGTCCGGAGTCACCACGACCTTTGCGGCAGGGATATCGACGACGGTGACGGTATTGCCTTTCAAGGTGATGGCGGTCGCTGTCTGGGTATCCAGCGCCGCGGTGCCGTTGATCGTCAACGCTCCCTTGCCGGATTGCACGCTGCCATCGAGGTTGAGGACGCGCGCATCGTTGGTGCTGGCAACGAGGCGTCCATCGGTCAGCTTCAAACCCGCATCGGGCACTTCGGCGGCAAAGCCGTTGATGGCCGCCTGGCCGGTGATGTCCGGCGTGGATAGCGTGCCCCCGAGCCGGAAATCGCCATCGATGCGTCCTTTCACGTTGGCGAGTTCGTCCGTGAACAGGCTGATGAAGGCGAGATCTTCCAGATGCAATCCAACCTGGCCGCTAAGTGCCTGCTGTTTGCCGGTCACGGCGATCTGGCCATCCAGACGGCCATTCCCGTTGATGGAGGCATGCAGGGTGGCTTGCTGGTTGTCCGGCGCGAGCGTGGCATTCACGGCGAGTTGCTTGTACGACAGCAGCGGCTGGTCGGGATGCTCGTTGTAGGTGATGCGGCCCTGCGCCGAGGTAATCGAGGCATTGCCGGTCAGCACGCCGGCTGCCGTGCGCTGTATCTTGCCGCTGCCTTCCAGTGTGCCCTCGGCGCTGATCGGCATGCTGGTGCTGCCGGCAGCGCTGGCGATCAAGGCCAGCGGCACCGCCTGCAGGCGATAGCCGGCATCGAGGTTGCCGCCCTTGTCGAGCTTGCCGTTGACGCAAAGCAGCGGCTCGCCTGCGGTGAGGCACAGTTCGCCTAGGCTGGCGCTGCCGCTGTCCCAGCCCAGCGGCGTGGCTTGCTGCAAATGCCAGCGCGGCAGGCCCTGGACGTCCAGCGTGAGCGAGGACAGCGTGCCGTTCCAGTTGCTGCCTTTCAATGCGCCGCTCAATGCCAGCGAGGTGGAAATGGGCGTCCCTTGCGCATCGAGGCTGAGTTCGTGCCGGGCCGACGTGCCCTGGCCATTCAGGCGGATCTGCTTGAACGCCAGGCCCCCGACATCGGCGCCTGTCGCATGCAATTGCAGCTTGCCGCCAAGCGTGCTGACGTCGGGAATGTCGGCTTGCAATTGCAGTTGCTGCACACGCTGCTGGTCCCAGGCCAGCGACTGGCCTTGCAGTGTGCCGTTCACCGCCAGCTTGGGGTAGTTGCCTCGCACGCGGAATTGTCCGTTGAGCGTACCTGCCGCTTGGGGCAGCCAATCGTTCAACGAAGCGATGGCCAGCGTGACATTCGCATCATTGCTGTTTCCCGGACGCGCCTGCAGCTTCACCGTGCTGCTGCCGGAGGCGAGGTCGAGCGTGCCATCCACGACATGGTTCGGCGACAGATGCAGATGGCCAGTGCCGCGCAGTTGGCGCTGGCGCAGTTGGCCGTCCAGCTTGCGCAGTTCGAGCGTTGCGTCAGGGCCGTTCCGGGTCAGCTTGCCCTGGGTGACGAGATCGGCCTCCAGCGATCCCGGCCAGTCGGCAAACAGCTGGCCGGGATCGAACTTGCTGGCACTGGCCTGCAATTGCCAGGCGAGATCGGGCTGCAAGACGAGCGTGCCCTGCGCGTTGAAGTTGCCTTGCGGTTGCAGCAGGCGCAGCGTATGCAACTGGATCTGCTGTGGCGTTCCATCCAGGTTGAGCGTGAGTTTGGCCGGCTTGCCGGGTGGGCCAATGGTTACATCGCCCTCGGCGTGGTAGGCATCCGCGCTGCCTTTGGCCGCCAGGCGTCCCTGGCTGACGAGCACTTGCCCGATAAGGTCCGCCGGTAACGCGACATCCTTCCAGTCGATGGCGAGATCGGCGCTCAGCGGGTGCGCGTCAAGTTGAACCGTGCCGGTGGCCTGGACCACGCCTTTGATCTGCGGTGAAGCAATATGCAGTTGCTGCAAGTTCAGTTGCTTGAAATCCTTGTCGAAACTCGCTTGCAGTGGCTGCAGCATGAGCTGGTATTGGTTGAGATCCAGCTGGCCGGTGAGCGTGCCGCCTTGCTGGTTGCCGTTGCCTTGCAGGTGTGCGCCGAGCCGCGTGATCGAGCTTTGGCCCAGCAGGAACGCGGGGTCGAAGGCGGGGGCATCGAGGGTGGCGGTCCATGCATTGTTGTTGCGCTGGTCCAGCGCCAGTTGCAGTTGCGCAGCCATGGGTTGGGTCAAGGCCACGTGCAACTGCGCGTTGCGCCCATTGCCCCGGGCGTCGAGCGTGCCGGCGTATTCGGTGCCGCCGATTTTCCATGCCACCTCGGCATGGCCATTACCACGATAGCGGCGGCCAGTACTTAGTTGTCCGATGAGATCGACATGGCCGTCCGGCGCACGCAGGGCCAGTTGGCTTGCCGTGATGCCGCGGTTGGTCCAGCTGCCGGCAAGGTCGAGCTGATCGGCAGCGAACAGCGGTTTGCCGTCTTCCTTGATCGTGACCGGGCCGACGTGCACGCGATCCAGCATTAGTGCAATCGGTGGCTTCAGCGAAAAAGTAGTGGATGACGCGCTCTCCTGCGTCGCCGGCAATGCCACGGCCACGCGGTCGACACGAAGATCGACCACATGCAGACGCTTGTAGAGCAGGGAGGCGATATTCCAGTTGAGGTGCACGCGTGTGATGGCGACGTCCGTACCCTTGCCGTCGTCATAGCGCAGCCATGCGATATCGATCGGCCCGATCAGGCGCCCCTCTGCCTGTTGCACTTGCAGTGCGCCATGCATGAAGCCCTGCGCTTGCGCCAGGGCGAAGCGCAAGCCTGAACCGGTGCATAGCAGCCAGCCGAGGCCGCCTGCCACGGTCACCACAAAGGTGCAGACGATGAGGGCGATCAAGCGCAACCAGCGGCGGCGGGGGCGAGGAGCTGTGGGCGGTGTCGTATTCATATGCTCAGCCTCACAGATCCGGGCCGATCACGAGATGCAATTCCACGCCGTGGCGCTGCGCATCGTTGATGGGCGTGCCCACGTCGACGCGAATCAGCCCGACCGGAGAACGCCAGCGTACGCCGATACCGGTGCCGATCTTGGGATGCACGTTGACGCCATTGAAGGCATTGCCGGCGTCGACGAAGGTGGCAATGCCCCAGCGTGGCGTGAAGTAATGCTCCAGCGTGGCGCTGCCGATCACCAGGCTGCTGCCGCCGATCACGCGGTTGTAACTATTCTCCGGGCCGATGGATTGATACCCATAGCCGCGAACGGATTGATCGCCGCCGGCGAAGAAGCGCAACTGTGGCGGCAGCGCGTCGAACTGATTGGTCCACACGTGGCCGAGATCGCCGCGCAGGATCAGGCGATTGCTGCGCCCGAGCGAGTGAATCCATTTGCCGCTGGCGGTGATTTCGCTGAAACGTGCGGTGGAAAGCAGGGTGCTGGCGGTACTGCGCACGTCGAAGTTCAACGACCAGCCGCGACGCACGAAATCGAAATTGTCGGCCACCTTGCGGCTCAGCGAACCTTCGGCGTAGAGCAAAGTGCTGTGGCCATGCTCCACGCCGGGTGTGCTTTCCGGTTCGTTCGGCGTCTTGCCGACGCTGAAGGTGCCGGTCAGGGCGTGTACGCCCACGGTGCGCACCCATTCGTGCCAGAGTTCGCTTTGGTTGGCGACCAGTTCGAGCGTGCGCGATTGCGAGGTGACGGTATTGGCGTCGCGGTAGTTGGCGCCGAAGTTGAGGCTGCGTTGGTTGTCTCCCGGCAGCGGAATGGTGTACTGGGTGGAGAGCGTTTTCAGTCGTTGCGCCAACACCAGATCGTTCTTCCACTTGTGGCCGTAGCTGTTGACCCATCGATAGGCCACGCCGCCGCGCACACCCACGCCAGTGTCGGTGCCGACGAACAGGCCGCTGGTGTAGATCCTGCGCTTGGCCGGCGCCAGCTGCACCTCGATGTCGACCACGCCATCCTTCGCCTGATCGGTTTCGGGGATGACGTTGACGACCGAGAAATAATCCGCACTGTTCAGCGCTTGCTGCAAGGTGAGCAACTGGTTCTGGTCGAAATAGTCGCCAGCCTTGAACGGCACGTAGCGTTGCAGGAAATCCGGCTGGAACTGCGAGCCCTCGAAGCGCACCTGCCCGTAGCGGTAACGACGTCCGACGTCCCAGGCCAGATGGATGGCGGCGCTGTGCTCGCCGCGGTTCACTTCCACGCGATGGACGGTGAGTTTTGCGTCGAGATACCCATTGGCCGTGAGGGCGTTGTTCAAGGCGTCGCGCGCGGCACCGTAGGCGGCATCGTCAAGGCGCTGGCCCTTGAGTTTGTCGATGCCGCGCCGTGCAGCCCGGATCGGCTGTAGCGCGGCGGCGGCCGGATCGAGCTGGATATCGACGGAGGTAACTTTCACCGGTTCGCCGGGAACGACGTGCAGGGTGATGCGCCAGTCCTTGCCGGCCTGCTCGATTTTTCCGGTGACGCGCGCGTTGTAGTAGCCGTAAGGCCGCAGTGCGTTGTCGACTTCGGTATCGGCGCGCTCGTACAGGCGATGAACTTGCGCTTCGCTGACGTCGCGCGCGGCATATTGCGAGAGACTTACGCCTGCCACCACCGCCGCCTTGAGCGGATCGTCCACGCCATTGACGACGAGCTGTACCCCCGCATGGCTCAACGCGGGAACAAGCAGCAGTGGGAGCAGGCTCAGATAATGGCGAATCCGGCGCATGCGTTAGGGTTCCATCCTCGACTGGGCATCGCAAGGGCCAGCTTAGCGAGGTGGGTGTGCATCGCGCATTAAGGCGGTTCCTATTTTGCGGTGAGTGTTGGCTGGCAGGCGGGACAGCACGAGCTGTGTGTGGCCGTCATGCCGTGGACGGGCATGGCGGCCATGGCCGTTTGCGCATCAACCCGCTTTGTCCCCGGACTTGTGCGCAATCCACGCGCCCACCAGCGCCGAGAAATACGGAATCGACTGCGCGGCCAGGATGAACATCCACAACTGGCCTTCGGTGAAGTGCGCCGCGGTGCTCTTGGCCATGCCGATGATGCACAGCATGAGCGCGATGAACATCAGCATTTCCTCGCGCACCGGCGTAAAGGCGGCGAAGTTGCTGCCGCCCAGGCGGCGGCTCTTGGCGGTGACCACGAACGAGGTTTTCTCGCGCGTAAGGCCGTGCAGGATGCCGCGTGCGATGGCATGGCTCAAGCTCATGCTGGCCAGCGAGGCCATGATGGTGTCGTACCAGCTGCAGGGCACGCGCGCACGGTACAGCACGATGCCGAAAATGGCCTTGGCGAAGAAGAAACCAATGATCGGGACCAGGAACAACTGCATCGGCAAGCTGAAAACCTGCGGCAGGCCGACCATGCCGGCGGTCCAGAAGATCGCCATCATCGTGAAGATCAGGTGTAGCGCATCGGCGAACCAGCTGAACCAGCCGGTGAGGAAGTGAAAGCGCTGGCCACCGCTCAACGGTCCCTTGCGGGTCATCCAATTCCAACGGCCCTTCAGGATCTGCATGGCGCCGAACGCCCAGCGGTAGCGCTGGCTCTTGTACGCCTTGAAGTCGGCCGGGGTAAGGCCCTTGCCCATCAACTCGTCGACATAGACCAGCTCGTAGCCGGCGTGCATCAGGCGCAAGCCCAGTTCCGCGTCTTCGCAGATGGTCCATTCCGACCAGCCGCCGGTACCTTCCAGCGCTGAGCGGCGCACCATGGTCATGGTGCCGTGCTGGATGATGGCGTTGCGCTCGTTGCGATGATGCATGCCGATGCGGAAGAAGCCGTCGTATTCCCACGCCGTCATGCGGCGGAAGCGGTTGTGCTCGAAGTCGCGGTGCGCCTGCGGGCATTGCACCACCGCCACCTTCGGGTCGTGGAAATAACCGGTGAGCGTACCGAGCCAGTCCTTGCGCACCACGTAATCGGCATCGATCACCGCCACCACGTCGGCCTTCGGACTGGTTTCCTTCAGGCCGAAGTTCAGCGCGCCGGCCTTGAAGCCAGGCCAGGGTTCCAGGTGGAAGAAGCGGAAGCGGGGGCCGAGTTTTTCGCAGTACTCCTGCACCGGCTGCCACACCGCCGGATCCTTGGTGTTGTTGTCGATCACTAGCACTTCGAAGTTTTCATACTCCAGCGCGGCCAGCGAATCGAGCGTGATGATCACCATCTCCGGCGGCTCGTTGTAGCAAGCCAGGTGGATGGAGACGAAGGGTTGCTGCGCCGCCGGCTCCGGTGCCAGCAGGCCGGCATGGCGAATCCAGCGGCGCCGCCACAACACTTCCGTGAACTCGAAGCCGTTGATCAACAGGATCGCCAGGATCGCCACCTGGGCCGGGAACAGCAGCACCAGCATGCTCCAGTCGATCCAGCTCAGATAGAAATTGAACGGCAGCGTCACCGACCACACGATCAGCCCGCAGGCGAGCTGGATCAGCACGTCGAAGAACAGCCGGCCCGTCAGCCTGAAGCGCCGATAGCCGATGCCGAACCAGATCATCGGCCCCAGCGCCAGCAGGCTGGCGGCCAGCGCCTTCCACGGCCAGCCGGTGTCTTCCGTCACCGGGCCGGTGAACGGGAACTTGAGCTGACGGTCGGCGTTGAACACCCCCCAGTAGGCACCGGTGCGGCCTTCGCCCAGGGCGTCCTTCCACGGCTGGTCGAAGGCTTCGAACAGGTAGTAGTCGACGTGGTTGCGCTTGGCCCAGATCAGCCATTCGCGGTCGAAGATCGCCTCGTTGGAGATGGACGGATAGGCTCGTTCGCGGCGGTCCCCGTTGGATGGCCAGCCTATCTCGCCGACCACCACGTGCTTGTTGGGAAAGCGCTGCTTGATGGCGTTATAGGCACCCTCGGCCGCTTGCAAAGCGACCGAGTAGCGGACGTCGCTCGACACCGGCAGACCGTTCCAGAACGGGAACAGGTGGATGGTGATGTAATCCACGTGGTCGGCCAGTTGCGGATACTTCAGCCAGATGTAGTCCGGTTCAGCGATCGACACCGGCTGGCGGATGTGCGCGCGCGCGCGGTCGAGATACGTGATCATCTTGTCAACGGGCAGGTTATTGCGGAACAACACCTCGTTGCCCACCAGTACGCGCTCGATGGTGTCCGGGTAGCGCCGCGCCAGCGCGATCAGCGCGTCCAGTTCCTTCTCGTTGTTCTCCAGGCGGGTGTCGATCTCCGCACCGGCCATCACCTTCAACCCCTCTTTTTGGGCCAGGCGGAACACCTGAGGATTGAGCAGGGTGGAATAGGTGCGAATGCGGCCGGTGTACTGATGCAGCAGCTTCAGGTCACTGGCAATCTCATCATCGCTGGGAAAGCTCTGGTTGAACGGGTTCTGGTAGCGCTGGAAGAACGAAACGGAGAAGCCGTTGATCTGCCCGTGCCAGTCCTCCGGGCCATGCGGGCGGTTGCCCCACCACCACAGGCCGATGTTCAACGCGGCAACCACGAGCGCCAGCAGGATGGCAGAGATGATCGATGATGGGCCGGCCTTGCTTGGATTGGGTGTCGCGCTCAAGAAAATCCCCGTCAAAGAGGCCTCTTTCGAGGCATGTGAAGCCCGTGGAGCTTAACCAATTAACGGGCGTCGGCTCAATAAATTGCGCCGGGAGTGGTCAGCACGAGGTCAGGGCTGGCGTGGGTCGGGCACCATGCCGGCCGGGACGCTCCGAACGTAAAGAAAACTTCATGCATCCCTTGATTCGCCAGGGCGGCGAATCTCAGCGAGTTCATGCTTAAGGCAACACTGAAGTAAGTATCGTCGTCATGATGTCTGGAAGGCTCGCAGGGTGTGCCGCGTGGCGCCGGGGGAGACTGGCCGTCTTGCCAAGCCGCGCGGCGCAGCCTGTGGACCTTCCAGACATCACCCCTCCTTGATCAAGGCTCCGAACTTAAGGAAAGGCTCCATGCACTCTTTGATTCGTCACCCCGGCGAAGTGCGCGCCGGGCACGTTCCAGTGAAAACTATATGGGTCTTCAGATAAAGCGAGTAGGTATCGGCCAGCAGTTTGGAAAGCTGCTTGGCGATGGTGTCGGTCCCGCTTGGCGATGCTGATCACTATGCCTGGAAACCAAAGGTGCAGGGGATGTCCGGCATGTCCAAGTATCATTGCACGCTATGTCTCAGTCTTCCGTTCATACCGATCACGAACCTCGTCTGCGTGCGTTGCGTCAGGCACTCGGTCATGTAAGCAGTCGTGATTTTGGCCGCCTGCTGGGTCGATGGCGTGTGCTGTCGCGGCGCCCGGATGCAGCAAAAATCGAAACACTGGCGGCTGATATCGCCGCCTCGGCCGACCGCAGGCAGCGGCGTGCGCAAGCCAAGCCGCCGATCCGCCTGGACGAATCGCTGCCGATCACCGCGCGCGCCGACGACATCGTCAAGCTGATCCGCGAACACCAGATCGTTGTGATCGCGGGCGAAACCGGCTCGGGCAAAACCACGCAGCTACCGAAGCTCTGCCTGGCGGCTGGCCGCGGTGAAGCCGGCATGATCGGTTGTACGCAGCCGCGCCGGCTGGCTGCGCGCTCGGTCGCGCGCCGCGTGGCCGAAGAATTGGGCACGCAGCTGGGCGACAAGGTCGGCTTTCAGGTGCGCTTCAACGATCAGGTTTCCGAGCAGAGCCTGATCAAGTTCATGACCGACGGCATCCTGCTGGCCGAAACGCAGAACGATCCCTGGCTGTCGTCGTACGACACCATCATCATCGACGAGGCGCATGAGCGCAGCCTCAACATCGATTTTCTGCTCGGCTATCTCAAGCGACTGGCGGCCAAGCGGCCGGAGCTGAAGATCATCGTCACCTCCGCCACCATCGATACCGCGCGCTTCGCCGAGCACTTCGGCAACGTGCCGGTGATCGCAGTGGAAGGGCGCGCCTATCCGGTGGAAGTGCGCTGGCGTTCCGTGGACGAGGTGGCGGCACGCCGCGGTCTGCGCAACAGCGAACTGCAGCAGGGCAGTGCGGAACACGTGGCCGCAGTACTGGATGAGATTACCCACGACGATCCGCGCGGCGACGTGCTGGTATTCATGCCCGGCGAGCGCGAGATCCGTGATGCGCACTTGCTGCTGTCGCGCCGGCAATACCGTGAAACGGACATCCTGCCGCTGTATGCGCGCCTGTCCGCTACCGATCAGGATCGCGTGTTCAAACCCGGACCCAAGCGCCGCGTGGTGCTGGCCACCAATGTTGCGGAAACCTCGCTCACCGTGCCGCGCATCCGCTATGTGATCGACACCGGCACCGCGCGGGTGAAGCGCTATAGCCAGCGCAGCCAGCTTGAGCGTTTGCATGTGGAGCCGGTTTCGCAGGCGGCCGCCGATCAGCGCAAGGGACGTTGCGGACGCGTGGGTCCAGGCATCTGCTATCGCCTGTACGACGAGGCCGATTACGCCTCACGCGTGGCCTACACCGATCCGGAACTGCTGCGCTCCTCGCTCGCCAACGTGATTTTGCGCATGCTGTCGTTGCAGTTGGGCGAGGTGGATGAATTCCCGTTCCTGGAATCGCCCGATCCGCGCGTGGTGGCGGATGGGTATCGCCGACTTGCCGAAATCGGCGCCATCGACGAGCGGCGCCAGCTCACGCCCATTGGTCGCACGCTTTCCCGCCTGCCGATCGACGTGCAGCTGGCGCGCATGCTGGTCGAGGCGCATGCGCTGGGCAGCCTGCGCGAGTTGCTGGTGGTGGTGGCCTTCCTCAGTATCCAGGACCCGCGCGAGCGTCCCGCCGAGGCGCGCCAGCAGGCCGACGCGGCGCACGCGGCGTTTGCCGATCCCAAGTCGGACTTCGTCGGCGTGCTGAACCTGTGGCGCGAATACCACAGCGTGCATGAGGAGCTGACGCAGTCGAAGTTGCGCGACTGGTGTTCGCGGCATTTCCTGAGCTTCCTGCGCATGCGCGAATGGCGCGAGCTGCATCGGCAGTTGTTGTTGGTGACGGAGGAGTTGGGCTGGCGGCTGCTTGCTCCGTCTTCCGCATCTGGGGGAGAGGCGAAAGCCTCGCGCGAAGCCAAGCAGGTGCGGGAAAAGAGCGCTGAAAAGCGCCGTACAGCCAGGGTTTCCGGCAAGACCCAGCCCCTCACCCCAGCCCTCTCCCCCGTTATTGATCAAGGATGGGGGAGAGGGGGCGAGAGCGAAGCCGAGCGGCAATACGAGGCCGTGCATCGCAGCTTGCTTGCCGGCCTGCCGACCCAGGTCGGCCACAAGGACGAAAAAAGCCTCTACCGCAGCACGCGCGAACGCCGCTTCCAGGTCTTCCCCGGGTCGGCCTTGGCCAAGACGCCGCCCAACTGGCTCTTCGCCGCGCAAATTCTCGATATCGGCGGCCGCGTGTGGGGCATGATGTGCGCGCGCGTGGAGCCGCTGTGGATCGAGCAGCAGGCCGCGCATTTGTTGCGCAGCAGCTGCCGCGATGCGCACTGGTCGCGCAAGCGCGGCACCGTGGTGGCGTACGAGCAAGTCAGCTTGTTCGGCCTGGTGCTGGTCGAGCGCCGTCCGGTGACGTTCCAAAAGCAGGATCCCG
>NZ_DATJMN010000077.1:0-14861 GCF_035508675.1 Dyella sp. | reverse complement strand
CGGACCGATCAGCGCACCGACGCTGAAGCCGATGCGGCTGACGTTGGTGGCCACCGCCTCGCGCGGCAGCATCGCCGTGCTCAACGGCTTGGCCAGCATCGACAGGCCGTAGAAAAAGGCTGAATTGCGCGCCGCCACGTGGATCGGCAGCACCGGTGTCTTGCTGCGCATGGCCAGCCGCGCAAAACCATCGGACCAGCGTGCGTCGCGCACGCCGGCCGGCCCCATGCGGGAAACCTCGCCGGCCGGAAAAAGAATCAGCGCCTCGCCGCGCTCCAGTGCGCGATAGATATTGCGCATGCGCGAGGCCGCACCGCCACCGAATACGTCGACCGGCAACAGCAACGAACCCAGTTGCGGCACCGCGGCCAACCAATCGTTGCCGAGAATGCGAACGTCCTTGCGGACCGAACCGACCAGATCCAGCAAGGCCATCGCATCGAGCATGCCTAGCGGATGGTTGGCGACAATCAGCACGCCACCTTCCACGGGAATATGTTCCCGCTCGCGCTGTACCACGTGATAGCTGCAGCCCAGCAGGTCCAGGACCTGTTCGGCGAAATCGAACCCCTTGGTATTGGCAAGCCGATCGAGCACCCGATTGAAGCCCGCCTCGTCGGCCAGCCGCCCAAGCATGCCGGCAACGGGTCTGCGAATCATCGGGTGCTGCGCTAGCCATGGCAGACGTTCGGTAAGGGCCTGTTCAACGTGAAGCATGACCGCCTCCCTTGGTTTTAATCCATGTTGCCGATCAAGTGTGACAACTGCGAGAAATCGCGGGGTCAAACTGCTCCGCGTCGCAAGAATACACGAGGGGGTGAGGGGCAATGCTTAAGAGCTTGTTCAATGGCGACCATGACCTCTGCAGTTACGTATCTGCGTCTCTTCTCAAGGATATCTGTGATGACTCCTCGCCATCGCGGCGAGGGCCGAAATGGTGACCGGGCACGCTTGGCACCCGCCGCACGTTATGGATTGCATTCGGCTCAAACCGTCAGGTGCAAATAGGCCGCGATCCCCCCCAGGAACATCTGCACCGACAAGGCAATCAGCAACATGCCCATCACGCGTTCCAGCGCGGTGAGCACGCTTTCGCCCAGCCAGCGAAACAGATAAGTAGAACTCAACAGGATCACCGCGGTGGCCAACCACGCACATAGCAAGGCAATCGCCCAATCGGCGGTGCGGCCCGGTTGCGTGTTGGTGAGCAGCAGCAAGGCCGCCATGGCTGAAGGGCCGGCCACACCGGGAATCGCCATTGGCACGATGAACGGTTCGCCCTCGCCGGCTTGTCCAAACACGCCGCCTTCGGCCGGCGGGAACACCATGCGAATGCCGATCAGGAACAGCACGATGCCACCGGCAATGCTGATCGATTCTTCGCGCAATTGCAGCAACCTGAGAATCAGCTGGCCGCCCATCAGGAAGACCAGCAACACCGCCAGGGCGATCAGCAACTCGCGCACCATCACCGCGCGGCGGCGCTTGGGCGGCACGTCTTTCAGCAGGCTCAGAAAGAGTGGAATGTTGCCGAGCGGGTCCATGATGAGGAACAGCAGGATCGCCGCCGACAAGGTGGTCATCTGCGTTTGCATGCGTTCCCCTTGGTGGTTCTTAGGTGTTTAAGCTTTGCGTGCCATGCGCGGCGATGATCAGGCCGCGCGCAGATCGAGCACGCCACCGCGTGCGGCGGCCGCCTTGTCGCTCAGGAGATATACCACGGCATCGGCGGTGGCATCGGGCAGCGGATGCTGCAGCGTGTCTTCACCGAAGTAAGCCGTGCGGCGCAAGGTGGTGCGCATCGGTGCCGGCAGCAAGGCATGCACGCGGAAGCTGCCTTCGTCGTGTTCTTCATGCAGGATCGCCACGAAGCGCTCCAACGCCGCTTTCGATACGCCGTAGGCGCCCCAATGCGCGCGTCGTACCAGGTCGGGATTGTCCAGCACGAAGACTGCCGCGCTGTCTGCCGCCGCCGTGAGCAACGGCAAGCAAGCCTGGGTCAGCGCAAACGGTGCGGAAACGTTGATGTGCAAGCTGCGCAACCAGGCATCCGGCTTGTGCATCGCCATCGGCGTCAGGCCGGCGAAGCTCGCCGCGCCGTGCACAATACCGTCGAGCCGGCCGAGATCGCGCTGCAAACCTTCGGCCAGTGCGTCGTAATCGCGCGGGGTGGCGGTTTCCATATCGAGCGGATGGATGACGGGTTCGGGCAAGCCGTCGCGCATCATGGCGTCGTAAAGCTGTTCGAGTTGCCGTTTGCGCTTGCCGGTGATCACCACTGTGGCACCCGCGCGGGCCGCAGCGCGCGCCACGGCGCTGCCCAATCCGCCGTAGGCGCCGGTGACCAGCACCACGCGACCGTCCAGTTCGTGCGCGGCCGGCGCCCAGCTTGCGGGCAAGCGGTGCAGCGGCAGGCTCAAGCTCATGCGTGGTGTTCCCCGGCCACGTCGCATGCCATGCGTGCCAGTTCGCCGGAGGCTTTGAGATCTTCCACGATATCGCAACCGCCGATCAGCTCGCCCTGGATGAAAAGCTGCGGGAAAGTCGGCCAGTTGGCGTAATGCGGCAGGGCGGCGCGGATTTCCGGATCGGCCAGCACGTTCACCGCATGGAACGTCGCGCCCGCTTCGGCCAGCGCTTGTGCCGCGCGGGCAGAGAAGCCGCACATCGGAAATTGCGGCGTGCCCTTCATGAAAAGCACGAGGGGGTGCGCAGCCAAGACCGCCTTGATTCGCTCGTTGACGTCCATAACTTCGGTTTCATCACTACAATGCAGCCAGCTTAGTAGTGTACCAGCCGTCCCGGCGTCCGATCGGGCGGCATCCCATTACCCCTTAGCCAACGCCCAGGAGTTACCCATGGCGATCGAACTTCCCCCGTTGCCTTACGAAAAGAACGCGCTGGAGCCGAATGTCTCGGCCGAGACGCTGGAGTTTCACTATGGCAAGCACCACCAGGCCTATGTGACCAATCTCAACAACCTGATCAAGGGCACCGAGTTCGAGAACGCCTCGCTGGAGGACATCGTCAAGAAGTCCTCCGGTGGCGTGTTCAACAACGCAGCGCAGACCTGGAACCACACGTTCTACTGGAATTCGATGCGTTCGCCGAAAAGCGACAACAAGCCCACTGGCAAGCTGTCCGATGCGATCGACAAGGCGTTCGGCTCGTTCGACAAGTTCAAGGAAGAGTTCAAGAAATCCGCCGTGGGCAACTTCGGTTCGGGCTGGACCTGGCTGGTGCAGCGTCCGGATGGTTCGCTGGGCATCGTCAACACGTCCAATGCCGCCACGCCGATCACCGGCAGCGACAAGCCGCTGTTCACCATCGACGTATGGGAGCACGCTTACTACATCGATTACCGCAATGCGCGTCCGAACTACGTGGACAAGTTCTGGGACCTGGTGAACTGGGATTTTGCGGCGAAGAATCTTGGCTGATCGCCATGCCCTCTCTCTTGACGGAGGGAGGGCGTAGGTTGGGGTGAGCGCATGCGAACCCCAACATGGCGCGCCACATCGCATGGCGGCGTTGGGGTTCGCGTACGCTCACCCCAACCTACGAAGACTATGAAGACAGGGCACGCAACGCCGGTGCGGCCTGTTCTTCCCTTTTCAATGCACCGGCAATCCCTTCCACGCGCGCAGCCAACGTCTGCGCATCCGGCGCACACACCGTGGCATGTCCCACCTTGCGCCCGGGCCGCGATGACTTGCCGTAGTCGTGCCAATGTCCATCGACGGTGGCAAGCACCGGCGTTGCATCCGGCAACGCGCCGATCCAGTTGAACATGGCGGAGAAGCCGCTGGCCGAGGTATCGCCGAGCGGCAGGCCGAGCACTGCACGCACATGGTTTTCGAACTGGCTGGTGATGGCGCCTTCGATGCTCCAATGGCCGGAGTTGTGCACGCGCGGCGCCATTTCGTTGCCGAGCAGCTCGCCGTCCTTCACGAACAGCTCCAGGGCAAACACGCCGACGTAATCCAGGTTTTCGGCCAGCGTGCGCGCCAGCGCTTCGGCGCGCGATTGCAGCGCGCCTACGTGCGGCGCGGGCGCAAGGCTCATGCTCAGCACGCCGTCGGTATGCCAGTTCTGGGTGAGCGGCCACACGCGAAAATCGCCGTCGCGCGTGCGCACCGCCAGCACCGAAAGCTCGCGCTCGAACGGCACGAAGGCTTCGAGGATCAAACCGTGCGCATTGGCACCGAGCGCTTCCCACGCCGCATCGGCGTCGGCGAGTTGCTTGATGCGGAACTGCCCCTTGCCGTCGTAGCCAAGGCGACGCGTCTTGAGAATGGAGGGGGCGCCGATCTTGGCCAGGGCACGATCCAGGCCTTCGCGCGTATCGACCGCTTCGAACGCCGGCGTCTGCAAACCGCATTCGCGGAACAGGGTTTTCTCCGCCAGGCGATCTTGCGCAACCGCCAAGGCGCGCGGATTGGGGAATACCGCCACGCGCTCGGCCAGCCATTGCGCGGTGTCGGCCGGCACGTTCTCGAAATCGAAGGTCACCACATCGACCTCGGCCGCGAATTGCTCCAGCGCGGCGAAATCGGTCCAATCGGCCACGCGCAGCGGTGCCACTTGCCCGGCGCACGCATCGGGCGCGCTATCCACCACCAGGGTGTTGACGCCCAGCGGCGCCGCGGCAATCGCCAGCATGCGGGCGAGCTGGCCGCCGCCGAGAATGCCCAGCACGGCTTGTTTTTGGCGAGCGCCTGTTCTCATGTTCACGAACGGGGATCCGGGTTATCCAGCACGGTCTGGGTCTGATGCGCGCGATAGGCTTCCAGCGCCTTGGCGATAGCCGGATCGTGCAGGGCCAGCACCGCGGCGGCGAGCAGTGCGGCATTGCAGGCACCGGCACGGCCGATGGCCAGTGTGCCGACCGGAATGCCGGCCGGCATCTGTGCGATGGAAAGCAGGGAATCCATGCCGTTGAGCGCCTTGGATTGCACCGGCACGCCGAACACCGGAAGACGGGTCTTGGCCGCCAGCATGCCCGGCAAATGGGCGGCGCCGCCGGCACCGGCGATGATCACCTGGATGCCGCGCGATACGGCTTGCTCGGCGTACTGGAACAACAGATCCGGCGTGCGGTGCGCGGATACCACCTGCACTTCGTGCGGCACGCCAAGCGCCTCGAGCAGCTCGGCCGCGTGCGTCATGGTTTCCCAATCCGAACGCGATCCCATCACCACACCCACTCGCGGCGCTGCAGCTGTTTCCGTCATGGTCCGGTCGTCCAAAAGGGGTTATTGTACGGACTTCGCCGCATTGCAACGATACCTGCCGTTTCCTATGGATAAACGTCTGCTCGACATCCTTTGTTGCCCCGTAAGCAAGACGCCGGTACGCCCTTTGACCGCCAACGAACTCACTGCCCTGAATCGCGCGATCGATGGCGGCCAGGTCCTCACCGTGGCGGGCGGGACCGTGCAGAACCGGATCACCGAGGGCCTGATCACGGTCGACCGCAAGGTGGTCTACCGGGTCGAGGACGGCATCCCGGTCATGCTGCCCGAGGAAGGCATCGGCACTACCCAGTTCACCGACTTCCCGGCGACAGCGTAAGAACCTGCGCATCATGCGGGGCGCTTTCACGCCGGCTGCACCGACAATCCACAAAAGCATGACTTGGGACATGGCAGTGAAACGGATTTTCGCTTATGTTCCAGCCATCGGCAGCTTCCCTCCTGTCGCGACCGTACCCGGTTGCCAGAGGCGGGTGGGTGCTTTTTACGGCAGGCCTAGCCGGCCAACCACAGGGGTGTGGCGATGAAAGAAGCCAACGATTCCTCCAACGTCGTCAATCTCAGCCAGCGGCTGGACCCCTCCAGCGGACGCGGAGGCGATCTGTTGAACGCTGTCCGGAACATCGCCTCCCGCCGCCTGCAGCAGTACATCGGTAACATGTTCGAGCACGTCGACGACGCGCTGTTCGACCTGGCCGAAAAAGCCGAGAACAACGCCGCGCAGATGCACTACTTCGACGGCATGCGCGAAGTGCGCAAGCGCCGCCCGGTGGTGGAGCGCGCCTTCCTGGCGCTGGTGTCGCGCGAGTTGAACGACTTCGCCAGCGGCAACACCGCGGCCACCGCCAGCCCGGTCGCTGCCAGCCATACGCCGACGCCGCCGGTACCGGGCTCGGTCGAGCTCTCGCTGGTCGCCGACAACGAGCTGGAAGAATCGCTGGCCATCACCAGCATGATCGGCAAGAACGAATCGCGCCTGGGGCGCGATCTGTTTGCGGTCAACCAGCGCCTGTCGGTGATCTGTGGCGGCACGCGCATCGAAGACGCCACCAATCCGATCGGCCCTGCCCTGCTCGCCCAGTCGTTCCGCCAGGCGATGCGCGAGCTCAACGCCGATATGCGCGTGAAGCTGATCATCTACAAGCTGTTCGACCGCTACGTGATGTCGGCGCTGGAAGAGTTGTATCAAGAGGTCAACGCCGAACTGATGCGTGCCGGCGTGCTGCCGCAGCTGCGGCACGAGGTGCTGCGCAGCGGCGGGGCCGGCGCCGGGGCGGGTGCTGCGGCAGGCGGTGCTGCCGCTTCCGGCGAGATTCCCCAACCGCTACCGGCCGACGACAGCGAGGCTTCGGCCGAACTGCTGCAAACCCTGCGCGCCCTGTTCAGCGCGCGCCGGGCGCATCCGACCGTGCCGCTGGCGGCGATGACCGCCGGCCCGCTGCCCACCGCCAACGAATTGATCGGCGCCCTGAGCGTGCTGCAAAGCCAGGCCGCCATGGTGTCGATGCCGCAGCCGGCGGCTGGGCACATGAGCACCGTGGACATCGCCGAGCAGGTGCTGCATCTGAAAGAGCAGCTGATGAGCCAGCTCGGCTCGCTGCGCGGCCAGCGCCCGGGGCAGATCGCCACCATCGACGAAGACACCATCGACCTGGTCGGCATGCTGTTCGAGTTCATCCTCGAAGACCGCAACCTGCCGCCGCAGATGCAGGTGATGTTGGCGCGCCTGCAGATCCCCTATCTCAAGGCCGCGATTCTCGACCGCAAGCTGTTCGCGCATCGGCAGCATCCGGCGCGCCGCCTGCTGGACGGCCTGGCCGACGCGGCCAAGAGCTGGTCCGAAGAATCCGACCGCGACGGCCGCCTGCACGACACCATCAAGGCGATCGTCGAGCGCCTGCTGCAGGAGTTCGACGACGACATGACGATCTTCGATCGCCTGTCCGCCGAGCTGCAGCAGTTCCAGGAATCGAACCGCCGCCGCGCGGAACTGGCCGAGCAGCGCGTGGCCGAATCCACCCGCGGCCGCGAGAAGCTGGAGCAGGCGCGCCGACGCGCTGCGCGCGAAATCCTCAATCGCATCGGCGGCAACGCACTGCCGCCGCTGATCCATGGCGTGCTGTCACGCGCGTGGGCGAATTACCTGGTGCTCACCATCCTGCGCAAGGGCGAGGAATCGAACGACTTCCGCGAAGCGCTGCGCTTCGTCGACGCGTTCATTGCCAGCACCCGGCCGGTGCGCACGCCGGAAGCCAAGCGCGACCTGCTGCAATTGCTGCCCGGCATCGAGCGGGCGCTGCGCAAGGGCCTTGCGAACGTCGCCTTCCAGGAAGCCGATATCGAGAAACTGCTTGCCCAGCTCCACGGCTACTATCGCCAGCAACTCGGCGAGGCCGCGCCCGCATCGGCACAGCCGGAGGCCGCCGCCGAAGCCGCGCCCGCACCGCTGCCGATTCCGGAAAGCATCCAGCCGATCGCCGAAAGTGTGGACGAGCTGGACGATGTCACCACCGAACCTGCCGAAGACACGATTGCGCCGGATGTGCGCGAGCAGCTCGAACGGGTGAAAGTGCTCAAGCCCGGCACCTGGCTGGAATTCGGCGGCCAGGACGAACATTTCGAACGCGCCAAATTGTCATGGATCAGCCCGATGAGCGGGCGCTACCTGTTCGTCAATCGCCGCGGCTTGAAGGTGGGCGATTTCTCACCGTATGAGCTGGCCTTGGTGATGGCCGAAGGCCGTGCACGGGTCCTGGCGTCCAACGCGCTGTTCGACCGTGCGATGGATGCGATCGTGGATCGGTTGAGCCATGAAGAGACGCGCCCGGGCGAATCGCCCTGATTTACCTCGGGTCTTCAGCTTGACCGAAGCTAGCCCGTTGGTTGGTGGTGAGCGCAAGCGAGCCCCAACGTCGCCATGCCCAAAGCGATGTCGGGGTTCGCGCTTGGAGCCCATCCGAGTAGCATGCGCGCATTCCCACCACGCGCAGCCTCTCGCATGCCCCAGACCTTCCGCTTCGCCCCGCCCGACCAGCGCCTGATCGATGCCGACGTGGAACGCGCCTTTGCCGAAGACATCGGCCACGGCGATGCCACCGCCAGCTTGCTGCCGGCAGATGCGCAAGCCTTCGCCGCACTCACTTGTCGTGAGGATGCGGTCATTGCCGGCATTCCCTGGTTCGATACTTGCGTGCATAAACTCGACCCGCAGGCACGCATCCATTGGCGCTTCAGCGACGGTGACCGCGTCAGCCCTGGCGCGATCGTGTGCGAGATGCACGGCAATGCGCGGGCACTGGTGACGGCCGAACGCTCCGCGCTGAATTTCCTGCAGATGCTGTCGGGCACCGCCACCATCACGGCCAGCTATGTTGCCGCTGTGGCCGGCACCAAGACGCACGTGCTCGACACGCGCAAGACCGTGCCGGGTCTGCGCCTGGCACAGAAATACGCGGTGCGCTGCGGCGGCGGCCATAATCATCGCATCGGTCTCTACGATGCGATCCTGGTGAAGGAAAATCACATCATCGCCGCAGGCAGCATCGCCGCCGCGGTGCGGGCAGCCCGACAGCTTCATCCCGCCTTGCTGCTGGAAGTGGAAGTGGAAAACCTGGACGAATTGCAGCAGGCGCTGGATGCCGGCGTGGATCGTGTGATGCTGGACAACTTCACCCTGCCGTTGATGCGGGAGGCCGTCGCGCGCACCGATGGCCAGGTGCCGCTGGAGATTTCCGGCAACGTCGACCTGCAGACCATTGGCGACTACGCACGCACCGGCGTGGATTACATTTCGGTGGGTGCGCTGACCAAGAACGTGCGGGCGATCGATCTTTCGCTGCGATTGAAAATCAGCTGACTTGCGGGGAGCACACGTCGCCCACACACTGCACGCATGGGCGACCTCGCTACCCTCCTGCTGCTGCTTGTACTAATGGCCATCGCCGGCATCTGGCTGGTGTTGAGCCGCGCGCGCGACCGCGCCATCCAGGAGGCACGTCGGCGCTGCCAGCAGCATGGCCTGCAACTGCTGGATGAAACCGTCGGCTTGAGTGGCGTACGCCTGCGCCGCTATCGCGGCCAACGGGTGCTGGAACGCCGCTACAGTTTCGAGGTAAGCATCGATGGCGACGATCGTGAAGCCGGGCATCTGTGGATGATCGGCTCCGTGCTCACCGCACTGATTCTCCCCACCGTCGAGCTGTACACACCCGAGTATCCGGCGCACGAGACATCGACGGCCGAGGGCACCAACGTGGTGCCGTTTCGCCGGCAGTATCGCGACCGGGATATCCGGCATTAGGTTTGCGCAGGCGCAAAACCTTGGCGCCTACATCTCTTCGCCCTGGGCGGATGCAGGAAGGGTTGCACGCCGTCCCTTCCACCAGTACGCCACCGCCAAGATCAGGAACCAGACCGGACTGGCCAGCAGCGCCTCGCGCGTATCCGCCTGCAAGGTCAGCAGCCACAGCACGAACACGAAGAACGCCAGGCACACCCAGCACATGAACACGCCGCCTGGCATCTTGTACGTGGACGCCGCATGCAGTTGCGGCCGTTTACGCCGGTACGCCATGTAGGCCACCAGAATCAGCGACCACACGAACATGAAGAGCACGGCCGACAGCGTGGTAACCAGGGTGAAGGCCGTGACCAGGTTGGGAATGACGTACACCAGCATGGCACCGCCCAGCAGGCACAGGCAGGAAAACAGCAAGCCGCGTGCTGGCACGGCTGCGCGCGACAGCCGCGCGAATAGGCCTGGTGCGTGATTTTCCTCGGCCAGGCCGTACAACATGCGACTGGTGGAAAAGATGCCGCTATTAGCCGACGAGGTCGCCGAGGTGAGCACCACGAAGTTGATCAAGCTGGCCGCCGCGGGAATGCCCGCCAGCATGAACAACTCCACGAACGGACTCCTGCCCGGCTGCACCAGCCGCCACGGCGTCACCGTCATGATCACGACCAGCGCCAACACGTAGAACAGGATGATGCGCACCGGAATCGAATTGATCGCCTTGGGCAGATTGCGCATGGGATCGGCGGTTTCAGCGGCGGTGGTGCCCACCAGTTCGATA
Source organism: Dyella sp. (assembly GCF_035508675.1). Taxonomy (GTDB): domain Bacteria; phylum Pseudomonadota; class Gammaproteobacteria; order Xanthomonadales; family Rhodanobacteraceae; genus Dyella_B. Next base: position 4,531 of record NZ_DATJMN010000077.1, on the reverse strand, counting down.
CCGACGAAGGCGAACACCGCAATCTGGAAACCGGCAAAGAAACCACCCACGCCAGTGGGAAACAGACCACCGTCGTCCCACAGATTCGCCAGCGACGCATGATGCCCGGAGGGCGAGGTGAAGCCGAACACCACCATGCCGAAACCGGTGATGATCAGCGCGATGATCGCCACGATCTTGATCAGCGCAAACCAGAACTCCAGTTCGCCGAACACGCGCACCGCCGTGAGGTTCAGCGCCAGCAACAACAACACGCACAGCACCGCCGGTATCCACGGCATCAAGCCGGGAAACCAGAACTGCGCATAAGAGGCAATGGCGATCACATCCGCAATGGCGGTGACGATCCAGCAGAACCAATAGGTCCAGCCGCAAAAGAAACCGGCCCAGGGACCAAGCAGATCGGTGGAGAAATCGATAAACGACTTGTACTGCAGGTTCGACAGCAGCAGCTCGCCCATCGCGCGCATCACGAAGAACAGCATGATGCCGATGATCAGATACACCAGCAGGATCGACGGGCCCGCGAGGCTGATCGTCTTGCCCGAGCCCATGAACAGGCCAGTACCGATCGCACCACCGATGGCGATCAATTGCAGATGGCGATTGGACAGGCTGCGGCGTAGGTGGTCCGGGTGTGAGTGTGCGTCGGACATGCGGGCGGCTTGTAGGGAGAAGCCGATACCTTAGAGGAAACGATGGGGGGCGGCTATCTCCATGATCGTCACGCCCAACGTTGCCGCGCAGAACACGATGTTGGGGTTCGCTTGCGCTCACCCCAATCTACGAGAAGGCTACTTCACCACCCGCAAATGCGAGCCACCGCCGCGCTTCGGCTTGTCGCCATCCGTCGGCGGCTCCGGCTCGGGTGGTGATGGCGGCGTATCGCTTGGCGGCTCGCCGCCATGCTCGTCTTCCTCCGCGGGAAACATCATGCCCTGCCCGTTTTCCTGCGCGTACAAGGCCAACACGGCCGGCACCGGAATCTGGATGCTGTGGCTGACGCCGGAAAAGCGCGCCTGGAAGCTGATCCACTCGTTGCCCAAGTCGAGGTTGGCCACGGCGCGCATGGCCAGGTTGAGCACCACCTGCCCGTTCTTGATCACGTGCGGCGGCACGCGCACGCCCTGGCGCGAGGCATCGACCAGCATGTAGGGGGTGAGGTTGTTATCGCTGATCCAGTCGTAGATCGCCCGCAGCAGGTACGGGCGGTTGGAGCTCATCTGAGGGTGTTGCTGGTTTGTCACCAGGAGGGTGCTCTAGCCGATTTGCGTGGACGTCACCGGCCCTGTCTGTTCGCAGACCACAGGGCCATCGGCGAAGGCAGACTGGCTGTCTGTCGAGACGATGGACCGAAGGTATGCGGACAGACAGAGCCGGCCCCCCGCGTATTGAATGGGAAAGATGGGGTGATGTCCAGAAGGCCGTCCACGCAAATCGGCTAGAGCACCCTCAGGGCCTTTTCTTCCTGCGTCAGACTGCGAGCATAACCTTGACTATGGAACAGCCGCTCGCCGTAATCCATGATCGGCTTGCCTTCCCGCCCCAGGTCCACGCCCAGCGAGGGCAGGCGCCATACCAGCGGCGTCACCAGGCAATCGGCCAGGCTCATTTCGGGGTTGAGGAAGAACTTGGACGCCTTGAACAGCGGCAAGGCGGCAAGCAGTTGCTCGCGCAGCCGCTTGCGTGCCGCGTCCGCCGGACGACCACCGGCCTTGATGTGCTCGACTTCCGGCAGCCAGTCACGTTCGATGCGCACCGCCGCCAAGCGCAGCCGGGCGCGGGATAGCGGATCGATCGGCATCAGCGGCGGATGCGGGTAGCGCTCGTCCAGGTACTCGCACACCACCGCGGTGTCATACAGCGTAAGCTCGCGATCCACCAGCGTGGGCAGCGTGTGATAGGGATTGAGATCGAGCAGGTCCTGGGAGGGCTTGGCCGGGTCGACCAGGATCAGATCGTAAGTGACTCCTTTCGCGGCCAGCACCAGCCGTACACGATGACATTGAATGTCATCGGCAGCGGAGTACAGGGCGAGTACTGTCCGGGAACGAGCGTTCTGGACCATGCACTTTTCTCCCCTTGCGTTTGGGCGCAAGGATGGCGTGTGCCACCCCGCGGCCACAAGTCCCTTTTTTATCAAGAGGACGTCAGTGGACGTCCTTCCAATATTCTTTCTTCAGCAAGTATGCCAGGAAGGTGAAGCCCAGCAGGAACAGCACCACCCAGATGCCGTAATGGCGCCGCTGCAGGGCGACCGGTTCGGAGGCGTATTCCAGGAAGTTGGTGACGTCGCGGGCGGCCTGCTGGTATTGCTCGGGGGTGAGCTTGCCGGGGTGGAGCAGCTTGAGGCTTTCGATCACCGGATCCTCGCCCGGCTTGCCCGGCTTGAACACCGGCACCTGTTCGCCCTGCAGCTCCCACAGCGGGAACGGCATGGCCGCATTGGGCAGCACGGTGTTGTTCCAGCCGATCGGGCTCTTGGGATCGAGGTAGAACGAGTTGAGGTAGGCGAACACCCAATTGGCGCCCTTGGCCGCCACTTCCAGCGAGAGATCGGGCGGTGCCTTGCCGAAGAACTTCTGCGCGTCGTCCTCGGGCATGTGCGAGATCACCGGATCGCCGAACTTGCCGCCGGTGAAGTCGAGGTTCTTCATCACGTCGTCCTCGGTCAGGCCGAGGTCGTCCGCGATGCGCTCGTAGCGCAGGTACTTCAGCGAGTGGCAGCCCACGCAGTAGTTGAAGAAGATGTGCGCGCCGCGTTGCAGCGATGCCGTGTCGCGGAGGTTGGTGCCGGCATCGGGCAGTTCCGGGCCTTCGGCCATCGCCGACGTGGTGCCGAGCAGCAGGCCGAACGCCAGCGCGAAGATGGAGATGTACCGCTTAGTCATGCGCCGCTTAGTCATGCGTCGTCACCCGTTCCGGAACCGGCTTGGTCTTTTCCCAGCCAAGATGCGTGTACAGCCACAGGAATACGAAGTACCCGAAGTAGATCAGCACCATCGTGCGCCCGAAGAAGTTCTCGATGCCGGTGACGTCGGAATCGGCGCCGAACAGCATCGGAATCAGTTCGGCGGTGGAATCCGTACCAATCAACATCAGCCCGAAGAACGCCAGCACGAACAAGCCCAGCGCCACCTTGTAACCGATGCCGCGATAGCGGATGGATTTCACTTTGCCCGCATCGATCCACGGCAGCAGGAACAGCAGCACGATCGCGCCGAACATGCCCAGCACGCCCCATACCGCGGTGCCGAAGGCCGACGGAATCATGCGCACGATCGCGTAGAACGCGGTGAAATACCAAACCGGCTTGATTTGCGCCGGCGTGACCAGGTTGTTGGCGGGCACGTTGTTGTCGTGCTCGAGGAACCAGCCGCCGAAGGTGGGCTGGAAGAAGATGATGAACGCGGCGATGGCCAGGAACAGGCCCACGCCGACCAGATCCTTCACCGTGTAATACGGATGGAACGGAATGCCGTCTGCCGGCTTGGTCGGATCCCAGCGATTGCCCTTCGGACCGTGTTTCACGTCCACGCCGTCGGGGTTGTTCGAACCCACTTCGTGCAAGGCGGCCAGGTGCAGCACCACCAGCAGCAGCAGCACCAGCGGCAGCGCGATCACATGCAAGGCGAAGAAGCGATTGAGGGTAGCGTCGGCGGGCAGGTAATCGCCCATGATCCACTCGACCAGGTCCTTGCCGATCACCGGAAGGGTACCGAACAAGGACACGATCACCTTCGCCCCCCAGAACGACATGTTGCCCCACGGCAACACGTAGCCCATGAAGGCTTCGGCCATCAGCGCCAGAAAGATCGTCATGCCCAGCAGCCACACCAGTTCGCGCGGCTTGTGGTACGAGCCGTACAAGAGGCCGCGGAACATGTGCAGGTACACCACCACGAAGAACAGCGACGCGCCGGTGGAGTGCATGTAGCGGATCAGCCAACCCCACTCCACGTCACGCATGATGTACTGCACCGAGTCGAACGCGCCGCTCGCGCTCGGGTCGTAATTCATGGTGAGGAAGATGCCGGTGACGATCTGGTTGACCAGCACCAGCAGCGCGAGTGAGCCGAAGTAGTACCAGATGTTGAAGTTCTTCGGCGCGTAATACTCGGTCATGTGCTTGCGGTACACCGGCATCAAGCCGGGCGCGCGGTCAGTGACCCATTCGCCGATGTTCGACAGGAAGTTCGCCATTACGCATTCCCCGCTGGATCCACACCGATCTGCACGGTGCTCTCGTCGACAAAGTGATAAGGCGGAATCTGCATGTTCTTGGGCGCGGGCACGCCTTGGTACACGCGGCCGGCCATGTCGTAGCGCGAATGGTGGCAGGGGCAGTAGTAGCCACCCTGCCAGTTCGGATCGAACGGCTCGGGCTTCATTTCACCCACGTAGTCGGGCACGCAGCCCAGGTGCGTGCAGATGCCGACCATCACCAGCCATTCCGGCTTGATGGAGCGCGTTTCGTTCTGCGCGTACTTCGGCTGCTGGTCGGCGGAGGAGCCGTCGGACTTGGGGTCGA
>NZ_DATJMN010000076.1:0-8508 GCF_035508675.1 Dyella sp. | reverse complement strand
GCTTCCATACCTTTCTGCAGGAAATTCAGCTCTGCGCTAAAGCCCAAGCAACCCCAACCCGACCCTCCCCTACTTCGCAGGGGAGGGAGTAAATCACACCCAAGCACGAGCAATCAGGACCGCAAACCCACCCCACGCTTCAGCAAGTTCAATGCAATCCAAGCCAGCCCGACCACAAACAGCAGCATCACCCCGAACGCCACGCCGATGTGCACGTCGCTGATGCCCAGCACGCCGAAGCGGAACGCGTTCACCATGTACAAAATGGGGTTGATGCGCGAAATCGCCTGCCACGGTTCGCTCAGCATGTTCACCGAATAGAACACGCCGCCTAGATAGGTGAGCGGTGTCAGCACGAAGGTCGGCACCAGCGCGATGTCGTCGAACTTCTTCGCATAAATCGCATTGACGAACCCGGCCAGCGAGAAAATCGTGGCGCCGAACAGCACCGACAGCAGCGTGATCAGGATGTGCGCGATCTGCAGATGGGTGAAGAACAAGGCAATCAGTAGCACCAGCAGGCCCACCACCAGGCCACGCGCTACCGCGCCCGTGACATAGCCCAGCAGGATCACCCAGTTCGACATCGGCGATACCAGCATCTCTTCCACCGAGCGCTGGAACTTGGCGCCGAAGAACGAGCTGGAAATGTTGCCGTAGCTGTTGGTGATGATGCTCATCATCACCAGGCCCGGCACGATGTACTGCATGTAGCTGAATTCGCCCTGGATATTGCCGATGCGGCTGCCGATCAGCTTGCCGAAGATCACGAAGTACAAGGTCATGGTGATCGCGGGCGGAATCAGCGTCTGCGTCCATATGCGCATGATGCGCACGATCTCGCGCCGCACGATGGTTTGCAGCGCGACCATGTTGCCAGACAGGTTGCTCATGCCGCTTTCTCCTTGGAATCCTGGCGGCCCGGTTCTTGTCGGCCATTCTCGACGAGACGCACGAACAGTTCTTCCAGCCGGTTGGTCTTGTTACGCATGGATAGCACCGTAATGCCATGGGTGGTGAGTGCATCGAACAGCGCGTTCATGGCCTGCGTGCGCGGCATTTCGGCTTCCAGCGTGTGTGCATCGACGCGGCGGAACGTGATGCCCGGCAAGCTGGGCAGCTGTTCGGGCAGATTGTTCACGTCGAACACGAAGGTTTCCACGTCCAGCTTCGACAGCAGCAGCTTCATCGAGGTGTTTTCCACGATGGTGCCGTGGTCGATGATGGCGATGTTGCGACACAGCTGCTCGGCTTCTTCCAGGTAATGCGTGGTGAGGATCACCGTGGTGCCGGCGGCATTGATGCCGCTGACGAACTGCCACATGGAGCGGCGGATCTCGATGTCCACGCCTGCGGTCGGCTCGTCCAGGATCAGCAGGCGCGGCTCGTTCATCATCGCGCGCGCGATCATCAGGCGGCGCTTCATGCCGCCGGACAGCGTGCGTGCCTGCTCCTGTGCCTTTTCCCACAGGCGCAGTTCCTTCAGGTATTTTTCGGCGCGCTCGGCGGCGATCTTGCGCGGGATGCCGTAGAAGCCGGCTTCGTTCACGCAGATGTCGAATGGTTTTTCGAACTGGTTGAAGTTGATCTCCTGCGGCACCAGGCCGATCAGCTTCATCGCTTCGTTGCGTTGCTTGTTCACCGATACGCCGAAGATGCGCGCATCGCCCTCGGTGGAGTTCACCAGTGAGGAGAGAATGCCGATCAGGGTGGATTTGCCGGCGCCGTTCGGACCCAGCAGGGCGTAGAAATCGCCGGGCTGCACCGTGAGATTGATGCCTTTGAGGGCCTGGACGCCGTTGCTGTAGGTCTTGCGCAGGTTTTCGACGACTAGCGCGGGGGTAGTGGACATGGGGTGCACCGTGGGGTTGGGGATGGTGTGATTCAAGCCGCCTATGCGGAATGGGGCCAGACCATCCCAGACCCACTATTATAGCGGGCCTTGTCCCGACGACCCGTTCGGCCGGGCGTACTGACTGTTTCCTGCCGGACACTCCATGGCCGAACACTTCACTCTCCGCCTCGTCGACAGCCGCATGCTTGCGCCCGCCGTGCGCCACCTGGGCTTCGAACGGGCCGACGGACAACCGCTTGCCTTCATTCCCGGGCAATTCCTGCAGATCCATTTCCATTACGACGACGGCACGGCCACCAAGCGCAGCTACTCCGTCGCCACCGTGGGTGACGGACACTCGCCGGTGCAGCGCATCGAGATTGCCGTGAGCTACGTAGAAGGCGGCGCCGCCACCAAGCTGCTGAGTGGCCTGAACATCGGCGACACCATCGAGGCGAGCGGCCCATATGGGCGCTTCTGCCTGCAGGACAGCGATACGCATCCGCGCTACCTGCTGCTCGCCACCGGTACGGGCGTTACGCCGTACCGCGCCATGCTGCCGGCGTTCGAAAAGCTGTTGGCAAAAGGCGATCGCGAAGTCGTGCTCCTGTACGGCGCCCGCAATGAAACCGAATTGCTGTACGGCGAAGAGTTCGAAGTGTTCGCGCAGACGCACCCGGGCTTTTCGTTCTACGGCTGCCTGAGCCGCCAGCCGCGTGCCGTACCGAGGCCCAACGATCGCCCCGGCCACGTGCAAAGCGTGCTGCAGGAATTGCAGCCGGCTGCCGATAGGGACATCGCGTATCTGTGCGGCAACCCCAACATGGTGGATGCCGCCTTCACTGCGTTGAAGGAATTTGGCTTGCCGATTCCGCAGATCCGTCGCGAGAAGTACATCTCGTCGCGTTGAGCATGCCAATGCTGGGATTCCATCCCAGCCTGCGCGGCAACAAAATCTGCATGCCGAACTAAAGCGCGTCGGAATCTTGCCGATAAAGATACTGCGAGGATGCAGCGCACTGCGCAAACGTCATCGTCATGACGTTCCGAGCTCTCCGGCGTTACCTGCCAACCGTCCCATGCCCTCCGGACGGCGAAGCTGTACGCCAAGTGGCCGGTGCGCCTCGCGACGGAAAGCCAACGCGCGCAAGCAGCCACCCAAGCACTTGTTTCACAAGGAATTCACGCAACCTACACAGTTACCGCCACGGAGCGTTCACGCAGACTTCTTGACGGTCCTATTGCATGATTTTATGTGATGGGCTTGGCATTTCCGTAACGAGACTCGGCGGAGGCTCTCAAGCACCGGTACACCGCAGCCGATGGTGCCTACAGGTACGCGCGATCCGCGCTGGTACCGGTGGAGGGCGGCATTATGCGTGGTGCGCGTTGGCTTGTTCTGGTGGGTAGTTCCATGGCGATGGTGCTCGCCTCGTCTGCCGTGAAAGCGGGTGGTGGCGGCACGATCGAGGGTGGCACGATCACATTCGTCGGCGCTGTCGTGGAACCGACTTGCAGTGCTCTACCCGCGTCTGGCGACCTGAATTTGGTAATCAGCGCCGCGCAGGCGCATCCGTCCGTTCAACGAAGCTGCTCGAACACCACGACCGCAGCTGCAACAGCGAATGTGTCCCGGCCTTACGAGGTAGATGTCGTGCATCTATCCGGTTCCGAACCTGATCGGGTGCTCAACTATTTCGCCAACTATGTTCGCACTGCCCAGCCTGCATCGGCTGACCCCGTGTTGGTGACACAAACCTACGAGTAGCACTCAAGTTTTATCGGCACGAAGTACGCAAAAGTTGAGCGCCAATTTGCGCGCCCGTTCAGCCTGTTGTGTCGAACCTTCACTGATAGGACATCGTAAACGTGGCGGTACCGCAGACTTGACCCGCGCCGATGGGCGAGCCGGTGGCGTAGTACTGCGCGTAGTAGGTGAGATTGAGCGTGCCGTTGGGCGAGTTGCCAACCGATTGTGCGGTATTGAACTGCACGGGTTGCTGATTGCTTTGCAGCAATTGAATGCCGACGTTTGTCGCGGGCGAGCCAGCAGCGCAAGATGTCGACGGCAGGATCACGCCGGTCGCTGCCGCAGGATTGGCTGTGCTCATGGTCATGTAGAGCGCCCAGCCAGATGGGCAGGTGTACTGGATGGGAAAAGACTTCTGGCCTGCCACAGAGCCAGTCGTCGGCAACGCGTTGACGTCAACGGTTGGCAGCGTGACGCTGAGATTGGTTGAGCCTGCTGCGACGTTACAGGTGCTCATGGATACGTTCACCGTATTTAGCTTGAGCGAGCCAAATGAAGATGAAGCGCCACTGTAGTAGATGGTCTGTCCCCAATATGAGGGAGGCGTGGCAACCGTGTCGGTTTCAAAAATTTCCAGCAGAGTTAGGCTGGTTATCTTGCCAGGCGTAGTGGGTCCGGTTTTGTAGAGCTGCGCGGTGAACGTTACGGAAACGGGATCGGGGCTGCAGTTCTGCCCGTTGAGAACGCCGCTATCAAAATTGCAGTTGATGGTTGCTATGGACCAGCCGGGAGTTCCGTTAGGCCCATTGTTTCCGCTGCTTGCCTGAACAGTTTGCGCCGTGAGAAGGACATCGATACCAGGAATATTGGTCTGGAAGAGAATGCCTCCGCCGGCGGGAGGAGTGCTGGCTGAATCCAGAGGCGCCAGCTGGCCCGTTTGTACATTGAAGCTATCGTAATAATTTGGCGTGTTGGTATAAGCCGGGTAGCAGTCGATGCTAATGGTTGCCTGCACTGCCGAACCAATGGGGCCATTGCTTTGCCCTGGCGTAATGGCAACGGTCGGTATAGTGATTGTTTTGTTTGACGCGTTACATGTGGGGGACTGGGTCGCTTCTGCGGGGCGCATCGCCATCAACAGCAGGCCAATGATCAGCAATAACGCAGACATGCCCCTGGTTGTATATGAGGTCATTAGGTCGTGTCTCATGCGTCGCTCCTTCAATGGTACGCAGCGGCGACAATAGGCATCGCGCAGACGGCATTGAATTGCTCGTATTGCTTCAAGGATTGCTTGTGTTTGTCTTTCGGGTCAAGCCGATAATCGAACGAGCACGATTGCTGCGTGCCCTTGTCGTCCTGCCAGTGTGCGGTCAGTCGTCCAGCTTGGTCGACGCCACGCAATAGAATCTGTCCGGCTTGGCCCACCACGCCCAACGAGAGGCCTTTCTCGTTGAACACTTCGGCGCCGAATGGCAAGGCTTGGCCGTCCTTCAGGCGAGCTTGGACGATGAGCGTGCGACCGTTCTCGGTTTTGAATTTAAGCATTACCACCGCGCCAGCATAGGGCACGACTTGCGCGCTGGTGGCATCGAGTTGCACGTCCAACGGCAACCCCTTGGGATCGATCTGGATGGTATTGAGCTGGTAAGGCATCAGATACGGCACCACCGCATAGCCGAAGTGATCGACGCGCGCACCGGGCGCATTGGCCAGGTGTGCACCCGCGGCGTTCGGCAAATACACGATACCGACCGTGTCGCCGAGCGGTTGGCCGAAGGTGACGCCGCCTGGATGTGCAATCACCGAACCACTCATGTTTACCGATGCCTGCGAGTAGCCGCTGCCATCGCCATAGCTCGCATTGAACACCGCATACGGACTGCGGTAACCCGCGTTCACCGAACCGGTGTTGCCGCCGCCATTGCTGGCGTGCGTCAACGTTGCGTTGTAGTTGAACTGGCTGTCGCTGCCCAGTGTGCCGTCAACCATCGCCTGAGCTTGCGAACCCGTCTGCTGGTCATGGTTGAAGTTCAGCGTAAAGGTTGGAGAGTTCGTATTGTGCCCGAGCGGTAGTGTGAAACTGAGGAAGTACGTGTTGTCGTAGTGACCCAGCGGGTCCACCGAGCGTGTTGCGGAGACGCTATAGGTGACCTGACGGAAGTGGTTGTTGTAGCCGACCTGGAATTGCGTGTCGTTGCCGCGACGATTCCAATAGTTGCTTGCGGAGACGTTGGCGTAGATCGATCCGCCGATGTGTCCCAGCGGTTGGTTAAGCGAGAGCGTGAAATTGCTGCGCTGCCGTTCCACGCCAGTCGTGGAGATAATGGGATTGGTGGTGAACGCACTTCCCGTGAGGGCGGCCTGCTGTGCGGGCGTCAAGACGCTCTGTACGGGTACGCCATCGACCGTCTGCACAATCGGCTGTGTTGTGACCTCGAAAGCACTGATCCCCTGCCGTACGTAATCGCGCGCTTCTTCGGCTTGGGTCAGACTGAGAAAGCCACCCGTGGAATAGCGGTAGGTGGCGACCGACAGCGTCGTCTGTGTCGACGGGATGATCTTGCTGTAGGTCAGGCGCACGCTCTGGCCCGACTGGGTCGAATAACCCGGGATATGCGCGTTGGCTTGGGTGACATCCATCGCGAATGCGCCATAGCGCGTATTGATCGCGGCACCCGCCAGCAGCGCGCCGTAGCCTTGCGATCCCACGATGCCGGCATATCCCGTCAACAGGTTGTTGAAGCCATGCTGCACGGTAGCCTGAAGTACGGCGGGCTTGTCATGGATCGTGGCATCGCGCAGCTCGCCGGCAGCGACGTCAAAACGGGTGACGCCGGGGCGCAGCAGTTGCGCGACCGAGGCATACGGCACGGTGAAGGTGCTCACGTGACCATCAGCTTCCGTTACGGTCACTTGCAGATTGCCGCCATAACCGGTCGGGTAGAGATCGCTGAGCAAGAACGGACCGGGCGATACAGTGGTTTCGTAGATCTCCACGCCGTTTTGCCGCACGGTGATCCTGGCATTGGTCTGTGCAACACCGCGCACTACGGGTGCATAGCCTTGCAGCGATTGCGGCAGCATGCGGTCGTCGGTGCCTAGCTGTATGCCGCGAATGCCATAACTGTCGAAAACCGCGCCATCCGTAAAACTGTCGCCGATCGTCAGTTGCGCGCGCAGCGAGGACAGGTCGCGCTGGACGTAGGTATTGATGTTTTGCCATTGACGGCGGGACGGCGAACCGGCAGTTGCCGACTGCCAGTTGACCGTGGCGTCTTCGCGGAAATGCCAAGGGCCGAGGTTAAAGCCGCTATTGAGCCCCAAATACGAGCTGGTTTGCGTCTGGCCCCGGTTGCTGCTGCGATAAGTGTTGAAGTTGTAGTTCAACAGGGCGGCCGGCACGCCGGCGTCCCAGTATTCGGGATTGACATAGCCGCGCGCCACCTGGCCCAGGTAAGCCTGCGGCACGGTCACGTCGATGCGCAGCTGCGTCATGTCGAAGGTGATGGTAGCGCCGGTGATCAGGCTGTCCATGCTCACGCAGGCCTTTGGGTCGTTCAGGCTCGCAATGGTTTCAGCCGATAGCTTCGCCGGATGCAAACCCAGTTGATCCAGCAACTTCCGGTCGATACACGGTGTGGCGCTGACATTGGCGGAAGGGGCGGCGAACCGCACGTCGCTACGGCCAACCCAGACATTGTTGAGGTAGACGTCTGTGCTGTAGCTGCCTGGAAGCACGGGGTTGCCGTGCTCGAAACGGGACAGGTCGGTGGTGTTCTGTCCGGCGCCGGCAAGCAGGCTGCGGTCGAAATCGGCGTAGCCGCCGCTGGCGCTGGCGTCTGCACCACTGGCCGCCGCCGCAGCGGCAGAAACACTCGTCCAGCCGCTTAGCGCAGCCGCAATGCCCGCGCACAGCAAAATCTGGCGACACACACCATGTCTGGATACAGGCGATGTGCGCCGCCGATGCATCACGGCAACAGGCTGCCCTTGAAGGACGCCGTCGCGCCGTAATCGTTGACGATGTCATAGGCAACCGAAGTGCCTGCTGCCGGCACCGTCGTCAGGTCCTTGACTTTCAGCCGCAGCGAAGCCAGCGGATCGACCATGCCGATGTCACCGCTGTACGACTTGCCGCCGACATCCAATGACAGTTTGACGATGGTGACGTGGTAGGGCGTGGGATTGCGCACTTCCAGTGCATAGCCCTTGCCGTCGGGGACAGCCTTCCAGGTCACTTGTCCGGGCGCCGTTTGAGCATTGCCGGGCAGATGCGCGGGGCGGTAGAAAAGTTTCAGCCGCGAGCGGATCGCGAACTGCAGGAGATTCTTGCCAGCGGATTCTGCCGCGCTGGGCTTGGGCGGTATTTCCAGCACGTTGAGCCAGAACAGCGACTCGCGGTCAGTGGGTAACTGTGCAGGCGTGGAAATGATGCGCAGGTCCTGGTCCTTGTGCGCCTCCATGCGGAACAGCGGCGGCGTGATCAGGAACGGCACGCTGACCTTGTCCGGCGTGGACTTGGGGTCCCCATTGTCGATCCAGGCCTCGACCAAGGCCGGATGGGCGTTGTCGTTGGTCAGTCGCACGGTAACTTCCCCGTCTGCGGCTGGAAACACCACGCGCGTGCCGGCAATCAGGACGCTGGCATTCGCTGCACCAGTGAAAAGGCACGTGGTTAGCAAGACCACGCGGGCTGCGCGGAGGAAGGTGTTCATCGATGGACTCTCGGGATTCAACCAGCGGCGAGGCATGCAGGGCCAACGCTGCGGCGGCGGTTGCCGCACGCCGCAGCGTGCCGGTGCAGCATTTTTTTATTGATACTGGGTCGTGTACGTGACGGTCGTGCTCACCAGGCCGGCCGAAGCGGCAGCCGTGGCGTAGTACTGTGCCTGGTAGTTCAACGTCACGCCGCCGCTGGAGA
>NZ_DATJMN010000075.1:0-5453 GCF_035508675.1 Dyella sp. | reverse complement strand
CGCTGCAGGGCGTCGGCAACGTTCGGATCGGGGAATTTGCCCGCCTCTTCAGCGGAAATGGAGTCGACGACGTTGACCGCATCCTGCTTGATCGACTGCGCGCGCTGGATGGCGGCGAGCTGTCCGGTAACGGTGATGGCGGTGAGGCTGGTGGATTTTTTCTTGTTGTCGGTTTTGTTGGTGCCCTTGCCGTCGGCGCTGCTGCCTGCACCTGACGGTGCGGCCGTGGATGCTGCCGGTGCGCTGGTTTGCGCGTGTACCTGTACGTTATAGCCGATCAAACTGGCGATACCCATCGCCGCCAGCGCCGAGCGCACCGAAAGCGCCATTGGATTGCGTTGCATCGATTACCCCTCCCGTTGGAACTACGTTGCCCACCACGAATAACGAATGCGATGTCGCGTGACACGGTGCCCTTCCTGCCGGCAGGTTTCATGTCGACGTCACACTCATCTCCACTGGAAAACGCCATGGCCCGCAAGCCATTTTTTCAGCGTTCGCCAGGCACGGCGCAAAACAAGGCTTGGTGCAAACTTCCCCGAAAAACCAGGCCGTGTTCCGGACCGTTTTCATTTGTCGTATTTTAGGATAATAAGGTTGAATGAGGCGCCACAAGCTGCGGCGCAGCATTTCCTGGGGCAAGAAAAAGCCCGCATTGCGCGGGCTTTTGGGGTGAAAAAAGCGAACGTGACAGTCATTTATCCCATCAAGGCTTGCCGCCATGGCGGATCAAGGCCATCACTTCATAGCACGCGCCCATGGTGTGGTAGTCCACCTTGCCTGCAGGACTTTTCTCGTCGCTGTACTTCTTGTTGTACTGCGTGAGGATGCGATACCACGCGCCGTATGTGTGATCGATGAAGTGCTCCCATGAGTACGCCCACAGCTTCATGTACCACTCGTCGTACTTCGCGTCGCCCGTGCGGGCGTGCAGCAGCGCGGCGGCAGCCAGCGATTCGGCCTGCACCCAGAAGTATTTGTCGCCGTCGCAAACGCTGCCGTCGGGCGCAAAGCCATAGCAGATGCCGCCATGTACCGGATCCCATGCGTGCGCGAGTGCGGTGTCGAACAAATGCTGCGCGGTGGGCAGAATCCATGCTTCGTTCTCGCCGCGTTCCTGCAGCATCGGTTCCATGATCATCAGCAGCTTCGCCCACTCGGTCTGGTGGCCGGGCTGGAAACCCCATGGGCGGAACAGGTGCTTGGGATCGTCGCGGTGGTAATCCCAGTCGATACTCCAGTCCTGGCGATAGTGCTCCCAGACCAGGCCATCAGCGAGCTTGGCCTGATGCTGCGTCATGCTGCGTGCGAGCGTGAGTGCGCGATCGAGGTAGCGAGGCTCTCTGCTGGCCTGATACGCGGCTAGCATCGCCTCGCACATGTGCATGTTCGCGTTCTGGCCGCGGTAGGTGCTGAAGTGCCATTGGGGATCGGCTTCATCGCGATAGAGATTGGCCTGCGCATCCCAGAAATGCGTTTCCAGCAGTTGCCAGGTTTCGTCCATCCATGCGGTCACGTCGGTGATGCCGGCTTTCAATGCGGTGGAGTAGGCGAGCAAGACGAAGGCCACGCCGTAGCAGTGGTTGGTGCGGTCGTCCGGCTTGCCATCGCGTAGCGTCCAGGCATAGCCGCCGGTGCTGGCGTCGCGGTGCACGTCGCGCAGGTAGCGCAGGCCGTGGCGTACCGCATCGAGGTATTCCGGCTTGCCGAATTCGATCGCCGCCATCGCGTAGTTGAAGACGAAGCGCGTGCTGCTCACCAGGTGCCGGTGTCTGGCGTCGTACACGGTGCCGTCATCGCGGAAATAGTGGAAGAAGCCGCCGTTCGGATCGATCGCACGCGGATGATAGAACGCCATGGTCCGCGCGATGTGTTCGCGCAGGAAGGTTTCGGAGCGGAAATCGGGGTGGGCCGGCGTAGTCATGCGTAGGTCTCCATGAAGTGTTCGACCTCGGTGGCGTGCGGCATGGCAGCGAAGGAGCCGTGCCGCGTCACCGCCACTGCGCCGCAGGCGCTGGCGAAGCGCAGCGCGGCGTGCAGGCGCGGCAACGTCGCCACCCAGGCATCGAGGTTGGCCGCCGTGATGGCCATGTTGGCGAACTGGTACAGCAGGCCGCCGACGAAGGCATCGCCCGCACCGGTGCTGTCGACCATCGGCACGTCGTAGCAGGGCAGCTCGCCTTGTACATCCGGATGGAACCAGCGCAGCGGATGGGAGCCATCGGTCACGATCAGCAGACGCGCATGGCCGGTCCACAGGCGTTGGAGCATCGCCTCCTCGCCCTCGGTGGCAAGCCAGTCGAACTCCTCGGCGCTCAACTTCACCACATCGGCCAGCAGCAACGCCGGCCATGTGTGCGGGCGCGCGTCGACGTTGCGCGGCCACAGCGCGGGGCGCAGATTGAGATCGAAGCTCACCAGCGCACCAGCCTGCCGTGCACGCCGCATGCCGGTAAGCGTGACTTCGGCGAGATCGGGGTCGGTCATGCTGTTGGAACAGACGTGGAACACGGCCGTATCGTTGAACGTCTGCGCACGAAAATGCTCGATGCGAAACAGCAAGTCGGCCGAAGGCGGGCGATAGAACGCGAAGCTGCGCTCGCCGCGGGCATCCAGGGTGACGAAGGCCAGCGCAGTGTTGGCTTCACCGGTACGCACGATGTCCGCAGTATCCACGCCGGCCTGCTGCAAGCTGTGCAGCAGGAAATCACCAAAGCGATCGAGGCCTAGCATGCCGGCAAAACGCGCATGACTGCCGAGCTTGGCCACCGCCACCGCGACGTTGGCGGGTGCGCCGCCGGCGAAAGGAGTGAAGTGACGTGCAAAGCCGTGGCCATCGCTGCCTTCGCCATGCATGTCGATCAAGGCCTCGCCGAAGCAGAGGATGGAACGTTTCATCGAAAGGATCCCAAGGCAAAAAGATAATTTGTTATTAGAAGGCTGCGCGCTGTTCGAAAATGGATGCGTGGTGCCCGATTCTTTTGGTGCTCCTCTGCTTGCAGCAGGAGTCCGGAAGGGGGACGAGTGTTCAGCCCGTTCCAGTCCTCCCGTGCAAGCAGGGGAGGGCGCGCGTCATTGGGAAGCCGGGGCAACCGGGGCGCTACGAATGTGCGAGCCTTTCGCTCCGTAGAACACGATGTAGGCATAGCACAACGCCGGCAGCACGAAGGCATGCTGGATGCCGATGGTGTCCGCCAGCGTGCCTTGCAGGAACGGCACCAGCGCGCCGCCGACAATCGCCATGATCAACAAGCTCGACGCCTTGCCGGTGAGCGGCCCCATGCGTTCGATGCCCAGCGAGAAGATGGTCGGGAACATGATCGAGTTGAACAGGCCGATCGCCACGATGCTGTACATCGCGGTGTTGCCGCTGGTGCTCATGGTGGCGATCAGCAGCAGCACGTTGATGGCGGCGAACACGGCCAACAGCTTGCGCGGCGACAGCTTGGCCAGCAGCACCGAGCCGATGAAGCGGCCGACCATCGCGCCGCCCCAGTAAAGCGACACGTAGTGCGCGGCGTCCTGTTCGCTCATATGGCCGATGTTCGGCTCGGCAATGTAGTTGACCAGGAAGCTGCCGATCGACACTTCCGCGCCCACGTAGAAAAAAATACCCAGCACGCCGAACAGCACGTGCGGATAACGCAGCGCATCGAGCAGCGTGTGATGGCCCGTATCGGCCTTCTCGGTGGTTTCCTCCAGCGTGGGCAGGCGGAACAGCCACACGAACAGCGCCAGCAGCACCAGCACCACGGCCAAGCCGATGTAGGGCGTCTGCACGGACTGGGCTTCCTGGGCGCGATAGAGAATCTGCTGTGCGGCTGAAAGCTGCGTGATCTCCGCGGCACTCTTCACTTGCGTGGAAAGGATCAGCAGGCTGCCGAACACCGGCGCGATAGTGGTGCCGAAGGAGTTGAGCGCCTGCGCCAGGGTAAGCCGGCTGGAACTGGTTTTCTCGGGCCCGAGCAGTGCCACGTACGGATTGGCGGCTACTTGCAGCACCGTGATGCCGGTGGCGAGCACGAACAATGCGCCCAGAAACGCCGGATACAAACGCAAGCCTGCCGCCGGCCAGAAACCCAGTGCGCCGATACCGGCAATCACCAGCCCGGCGACGATGCTTTTCTTGTAGCCCAGATGCGCCACTACGCGGCCCGCAGGCAGCGACATGAGGAAATACGCACCGAAAAAGGTGAACTGCACCAGCATCGCCTGCGCGTAGTTCAATTCGAACACCGCTTTGAGATGCGGAATCAGAATATCGTTGAGGCAGGTGAGAAAGCCCCACATGAAGAACACCGTCGTGATGACGGTGAGCGCGAGCGGGTAATACGTGTAGCGGTTGTCGGTGGACGTCGTCGACGATCCAGAAGACGGCGGTGTTACTGCAGTAAAAGCCATGATGGAATCCGTGTGATCAGGCGTGCGGCGGGCAACTGCTGGCGCGTATCAGCAATTGCACGGGAGCAATGGTTTGACGGGGGGGAGGAGCGGGATCCTTGACGCGCTGCAGGATCAGTTCCGCGGCTTGCCGGCCGCGGTCGCGTGGCGTCACCGCCAGCGTGGTCAGCGGCGGTGCGCTGACTGCTGCTTCGGCGATGTCGTCGAAGCCGGTAAGGGCGAAATCGCGGCCCGGCTGCAGGCCGCGCTGATGCAGGCCCAGCATCAGGCCCAGCGCCACCGCATCGTTGTAGCAAACGGCGGCGGTGGGCGCCTGCTTGCCCTTGAACAGTTGTTCGCTCTGCGCCACGGCATCCAGGCGGTTGGGGATGCATTCGACCATCCAGTTCGGTTCCACCGCGAGGCCGGCGTTTTTCATCGCTTCCATGTAGCCCGCGCGGCGCTGGCGGCAGGAGCTGGACCCTAGATGCCCGCCGTAGAACGCGATCAGCTTGTGGCCCTGGCCGATCAGGTGTTCGGTGGCCAGGCGCGCACCGCGCTGGTTGTCCAGGAACAGGCGGTCCCAGTGATCGCAAGCCGCCACGTCGCCGCTCACTTCGCGGTTGAACAGCAACAGTGGCGTCACCCCGCCGACGGCGGAAAGCAGTTGTTGCGCGTCGCTGCCTTCGGCCGGCGAAAGAATGATGCCGGCCGGCCCGTGCTCCATCAGCGAGCCGAGCACCGCCAATTCGCGCTCGGTGGACTCGCTGCTGCTGCCCAGCAAGGTCACGTAGCCGGTGTCGCCCAGCACCTCGTCCACGCCCGCGGCGAATTCCGCGAAGAACGGGTTGGCCAGGTCATTGAGGACCAGCGCAATGCTCGATGAGGTGCGCCGTCGCAGATTCGCCGCGGCGCGGTTGTACACATAGCCCTGGCGTCGCAGTTCTTCCTCGACGCGGGCGCGCGTGTGCTTGTTGACCAGCGGGCTGCCCCGCAGGACCAGCGAAACGGTAGCGCGGGAGACGTCGCAGCCCGCGGCAATGTCGCTCAGGGTGACCTTGCGGCCGACCGGC
>NZ_DATJMN010000074.1:0-11008 GCF_035508675.1 Dyella sp. | reverse complement strand
ATCGGCATGAGCGGCGGCCTGTTCACGCATATCCTGCTGCGCGAAACCGGGCTGGAGATTACGCCCGAGCGCATCGAGCGCCTGCAGCAGCGGCACGCGGAAGCGTTCAATCGCCATCACGCCCAGGGCTCGGTGCGGCCGCTGCCGGGCGCACGCGAGCTGCTTGCGTTTCTTACCGCGGAAAAAATCCCTTGGGCGATCGCCACCAGCGGACGCATGCGCACCGCCGCGCACAATCTTGCCGCGCTCGGCGTCGACCCCGACGTGGTGCCCGTGGTGACGCGCGACATGGTGCGCCACGCGAAGCCCGATCCGGACTTGTTCATCGCTGCGGCAGAACGGCTGGGCGTGGATATTCATCGCTCGCTGGTGATCGGCGACAGCATCTGGGACATGTTGGCGGCGCAGCGCGCCCGCGCGCTGGGCGTGGGATTGCTGTCGGGCGGTTACGGCCAGGACGAACTGCAGCGCGCGGGCGCGTTTCGCGTGTATGACGATCCGGCCGACCTGCTCAAGCATATCGACGAAGTAGCGGCGCGCGACTGAGCCCGTCGCCGCGCGCTCTCAGCCCGGCGCCAGCAGCGCATCCAGATCGGACTGATCGAAACTGAGCTTTTCGCGCGTGCCGCCGCCTTCCAGCACCGCCTCGGCCAACTCGGCCTTGCGCGCCTTCAGCTCCTCGATGCGCTCCTCCACCGTGCCGGTGGTGATCAGCCGGAACACGAACACCGGCTTGTCCTGCCCGATACGGTGTGCGCGATCGCTGGCCTGCGCTTCGGCCGCGGGGTTCCACCAGGGGTCGTAGTGGATCACGGTGTCGGCAGCGGTGAGGTTGAGGCCGACGCCGCCGGCTTTCAGCGAGAGCAGGAACAAGGGCACGTCGCCGTCCTGGAAACGCTGCACCGGTTCGGCGCGATCGCGTGTTTCACCGGTCAGCATGACGTAACGGATGCGCCGCCGTTCCAGTTCGTTGGCGATCAGCTTGAGCATTTCGGTGAACTGCGAGAACAGCAGCACCTTGCGCCCTTCGGCCAACAACGCGGGCAGCATGTCCATCAGCAGTTCGAACTTGGCAGAATCGCGCACGCCGCGCGCGGCTTCCAATTTGACCAGGCGCGGATCGCAGCAGACCTGGCGCAGCTTGAGCAACGCATCGAGCACCACGATGCCGCTGTGCGCAATGCCGCGCTGGGCAATCACTTCGCGCAATTCGTCGGCGAGCGACAGGCGCAGGCTTTCGTACAGCTCGCGCTGACGCCCGTCGAGCACGACACGGCGGGTGATTTCGGTCTTTGACGGCAGCTCCGACGCGACCTGCGCCTTGGTCCGGCGCAGGATGAAGGGCGCCAGCCGTCGATTGAGACGCGCCTGGCAATCTTCGTCGCGCTGCTTTTCGATCGGTACGCGATAGTGACGGCGGAATGCGCCTTCGTCGCCCAGCAGGCCCGGCACGGACAAGTCCACCTGCGACCACAATTCGCCCAGGTGATTTTCCAGCGGCGTGCCGGTGAGGCAAATGCAGCGCGGTGCGCGCAAGGTAAGCGCGGCGCGGCGTGCCTGGGTGCGCGGATTTTTCACCTGCTGCGCTTCGTCAAACACGATCAGCGAGAACGGTTGCTTGCGCAGCGTAATGACGTCGCGCGGCAGCAGGGCGTAGCTGGTGAGGATGATGTCCTGCGTAGCGATCTGGGAAAAATCGCCGCTGCGTTGCGGACCGTGCAGCGCAAGCGTACGCAGCGACGGCGCAAAGCGCGCAATCTCGGCCAGCCAGTTCGGAATCAGGCTGGTAGGCACCACGATCAGCGCGGGTTGTTCCAAGGCACCGTGTTGTTTCAGCGCAAGCAGATGGGTGATCAGTTGCAGCGTCTTGCCCAGGCCCATATCGTCGGCCAGCACGCCACCGACGCCGGCTTCGGCCAGCGCGTTCAACCAGCGCAGACCTTCGCGCTGATAGGGCCGCAATTGGACGGTGAGCCCTTCGGGGATGGCATCGCTCGCACGTTCGGCCGCATCGCGCAGGCGGGCAGTGAACCCGCGCAAGGGCTCCGGCGCCTGCAATTCGCCGCCAGCCGGCAACGCTTCGACGATTTCTTCCAGGCGGCCGGCCTGCACGCGCGGCAGGTGCAGTTTCTTTTTCGGTTTCTCGAGGTATTCGGCAAGCGGTGCCAGCAGGCCGCGCAGTTCCTTCAGGCGCACCGGCACGCGGCGGCGCTCGTCGACAGGCGCGTACCACACCGCATCTTCGGGCTCGTTCGGCGCGGGGCTGAGATTGAGTTGATGCTCGGCCAATGCCTGCGCCACCGCGGGCAGCAGATTGCGGCGCTTGCCTTCCACCTCGATGCCGATTTCCAGGTCGAAGGCGTGATCGTCGGCATCTTCCACCGCGTTGCCGTACCAGCGCACCGGCCCTTCCAGCACTTCGAACGGGAAGCTGGGGGCGTATTCGAGCAGAAAGCCTTCCGCTTCGAGTTTCGGCCGCAGCGCAAGCCAGCGCGCGGGGGTATTCACTTCGAGCGCGCCGGCGTGGCCTTTGCCGGGGAACAGCCAGGCGTCTTCCGGCAGCGTGTCGGCGAGGTCCCAGGGCAGGCCCTCGGTATCGACGCCCAGCGTAAGGCCGGCACGTTCGAGTTGCTCCATGGTGGACAGTTCTTCCGCACGCTTGCGCGTGATTTCCACCAATTGGCCGTTGCGTATGCGCCGTACCAGCGGTTCACCGCCACGTCCGGGCAGGCGCTCGCCAGCGTAGTCGAAGGCCAGGCGCGCATAGGCCAACGGCGGCGTGCCGGCGGCCAGGCGTGCGTGGCGCGTCAATGCATGCAGGGTCAAGACCGGCTTGGGCGCCAGCTCGGCGCGACGGACTTCATCGAACACCTGTGGCAGCGGGACGCGATGCGACAGCCGGCTCGATGGCAGTGCGCTGCGCAGCGCCCGACTGTATTCGTGTTTGAGTGGCGGCAGCTCCAGCCAATGGGTTTCTTCCGGGTCGGCTTCCAGATGACCCAGTTCGGCCCGCTCTGCATCCAGGTACCACAGCCCGTCGACACGCAGCAGACGCTGGCTGTGCGGCAAGGCCGGCAACAGGCGTTGGCTGCCATCCTGTTCCAGCTGCCAATGCCAGTTCAGTTGATGCGATTTGCCGCGCGACAGGCGCAGGCCGCCGAGGCCGCCGAGGAAGCAGGGCGCGGTATCCAGCATTTCGGCCAACAAGGCATTGCCCACGTGGCCCGACAGACGCGCATAGCTGCGCGACTTGCGCAGCGCCTGTGGCAACCCCAGCACCGTGGTAGCCAGCCGTTGTTCGTGCAGCGTCAGTACGGAATGGGAGAGCATCTTGCTTTCCAGCGGTGCGGGACGCGTGAAGCGTCCGTGTTCGCCCGGCGCCAGCAGCACAGGTGCCGCATCCAACCGGGCGTAGGTCGCGCCGTCTTCGGGCATCACCTCGAAGAAGAAGCCAAGCACCACATGTTCGTGCGCGGCGCCCGCAACGGGCTTGCCCAGCAGCTTGCGCCACGTGCCGGGCAAGCTTTCCTCCTCGCGCTCTTCATGCTGGGCGGAAGGATCGCCGTGCTGGTTCTCGTCCGGTAGGTGCATGCGCATGCGATCCCTGGAGCGATCAAAACCTTGAGCTTAGCAGCGATCAGGGTGCGCGCCGCAAGCGGGTATGCACATACATCACAAAACCGCTCAGAGCCGGTCTAAAGTCTCTGCGTAGTTCGCGTAGCGTTTGAGCGGTCGTCACAGGTGACAGTGCGTAGCGCAGCGCCAGACTGGCTGTCTGGTCAAGCCGCGCGCTGTCGCAGGGCGGGTGCGAGGGCTGCGCAGAGGCTTTAGACAGGCTCTCAGTGCGTTCCGAACAAGCCCTGCGGATATTCCGGCTTTTGTTCGCGCGCCATCAACGCCTTCATCCCTTCGACTGGCGTCACTTCGCCATGCAACACGGCGCGCACGCCTTTGCTGATCGGCAGATCCAGATGGTGCTTGTCAGCCAGGCGTACGACTTCATCGGCGGTGACCATGCTTTCGACCACCTGGCCGATCTGCGCCACCGCTTCATGGATGCCGATGCCCTGCCCCAGCGCCAAGCCCAGCCGCCGGTTGCGCGAAAGATCGCCCGTGCAGGTCAGCACCAAGTCACCCAGGCCGGACAGGCCCATCAGCGTTTCCGGCTTTGCACCCAGCGCCACCCCCAGGCGAAGCATTTCGTTCATGCCGCGGGTGATCAGGCCCGCACGCGCATTCAGCCCAAGCTGCATGCCGTCGGCCACGCCGGTGGCGACCGCCAGCACGTTCTTCATCGCGCCGCCCAGTTCCGCACCCAGCACATCGTTGCCGGTGTAGACGCGGAAGTTCGGCGCATGCAGCAAATCGGCCAGATGCTGGGCGAAGACCGCGTCCTCGGAGTGCACCGTGACGGCACTGGGCTGGCCGGCAGCCACCTCGCGTGCAAACGAGGGACCGGTCAGCACGGCGGCGGCCCGTCCCGGCAGTCGCTCGGCCACCAGTTCGTGCAGGAATCGGCCGGTACCGGGCTCGAAACCCTTGGTCGCCCAGGCGATCTGGGTGCCCGGATCAAGCAGCGGCGCGATGTCGCTCAGCATGTCCGCAAACGCATGGCTGGGCACCACGATCAACACCGTGGCGGCGTGCCGCACGGCCTTGGCCAGGTCGGGCTCGAAGCTGAGCCCGGTAGGCAGTTGCAGATCCGGCAGGTAGCGCTGGTTGCGATGGCTGGCGGCCATGTCCACCAGGGCCGTCGCATCGCGACCCCATAGATGGGTGGGTACGCCATTGCGCGCTGCCAAGGTGGCGAGGGCCGTGCCCCAGGAGCCAGCCCCGAGAACGGCCAGGCCGCCCCGTTCGGCGATGGGCTGCTCGGTCATGTCAGAACCTTGTCCGCGGGGTTTTCAGCTGTTGAGCATCGGCGCCTCGCCGCCCGCGCCCATGCGGCGCTGCTGCTCGGCGTAGAGGGCCTCGAAATTGATCGGTTGCAGCAGGAACGGCGGGAAACCACCCTCCTGCACCAGGCTGGAGATGATCTGGCGGGCATAGGGGAACAGCAGGTTCGGGCAGTAGCTGCCGATGATGCCGGCCTGGTCGGCCTCGCTGAAACCGGCAATGCCGAACAGGCCCGCCTGCTGCACTTCCGCCAGATACGCGGTGCGCTCGTTGATGGTGCAGGTAAGGGTCAGGGTAAGCACCACTTCGTACAGGTCGTTGCCCAGGCCGGTGGCGCGCTGGGACAGGTTGAGCTGCACCTGCGGCGCCTCGGTGATTTCGCCGATGTCCTGGAAAATCTGCGGCGCATTGGGCGCCTCGAAGGACACGTCCTTGACGTAGATCTTCTGCAGCACGAGCTGCGGCTGGTTGGACGAACCAGTGCCCTGGCCGTTGGTGGTGATATCTACCATGGGTGTCCCTCGATCAAAAGGCGAAGCGCGCCGGGCGCAAAGGAGTGGAATTGTTCCATACATCCCCGACTGCCGCCATGTCGGCGAAAGCCGCGCCCTTGCTTAAAGATTGCACATGCGGCTGTTTTTACGGGATAATGCACGGCTCGCCCCTGTCGACCCGGCCTGCCGGGCATGTCCGCAACGCGATGCGGCCCTCACGACCAAGCGAGCCAGCAGCACCCTCCAGCATCGCGTGGCGCTTCGCGCCGCTGGGCCGATGTCGCCCTGGCCAACGGGCGGTTTACCACATTTACGGAGGTCATCATGGCCCGTGTATGCCAAGTCACCGGAAAGGGTGTGCAGACCGGCAACAACGTCTCGCACGCCAACAACAAGACCCGCCGCCGCTGGTTGCCCAACCTGCATGAGCGCCGGTTCTGGGTTCCCAGCGAAAACCGCTGGGTGAAACTGCGCGTCTCCAACCAGGCGCTGCGCACCATCGACAAGAAGGGCATCGAGGCCGTGATTGCCGACCTGCGTGCCCGCGGCGAAAAGATCTAAGGAGCTGAGCCATGTCCAAGAGCAAGAGCGACAAGATCCGTTTGATCTCTTCGGCCGGTACCGGCCACTTCTACACCACGCAGAAGAACAAGAAGAACACCCCGGATAAATTCGAGTTCAAGAAATACGATCCGGTCGTGCGCAAGCACGTGATCTACAAGGAAGGCAAGATCAAGTGATCCACCATTAGGTGCGTCATATGGAAACCCGCCCTTGAGGCGGGTTTTCTTTTTGCGCGCTTGCGCATGCAAAGCGCGTTTCAGCATGATCGCCACATGGAAACAAGCGACGCGCTTTTCCCCACCCTGCTCAACCTGGCCTGGCATGACTTGCCTGGATCGGTGCGCGCCATGCACGGCTCCGCTCCACGCATCGTGGCCCGCGGCGAGGCCGACGTGCGGGGCGATGGCAACGTCATCGCGCGCGCTTTGCGATGCCTTCTGCAACTCCCTTCGCCCGGGCCCGCGCAGGCCTTGGAAGTATGCATCGAACGCGACAGCGATCATGAAAGATGGACCCGCCGCTTTGCGCGTGGCCAGATGCAATCGACACTGAGCGCCAATGCAAGCGCTACCCAGTTGCTGGAAAAGCTTGGGCCCGTGACCCTGCGCTTCACGTTGCGCCCGGACGTACACGGCGTGACCTGGCATTTGAACGGTGCGCGCGTACTTGGTCTACCCGTGCCGCGTCGCTGGCTGGGCACCGTGCTTTCGCATAGTGGCGAGCACGAGGGCCGTTACGCATTTACCATCGACACGCGATTGCCGTGCATAGGCCGGCTGGTTGCTTACCGAGGCTGGCTGGAGATCGTTGTCGATGACTGATAGCGCCATATCACCCGTGGTTGTGTATGACGGCGTCTGTCTGTTGTGCAGCCGCTGGGTGCGCTTTCTGCTTGAGCGCGATCGCGAAGGCCGCTATCGGTTTGCGTCGATGCAATCGGAAAGTGGCCGGCACTTGCTGCTGACGCACGGCCTCGATCCCGATTCCCCCTTCTCCATGCTGCTGGTTGAAGATGGCTGCGGCTATACCGATACCACGGCCATTGCGCGCGTGTTGCGCGGTTTGCCGTATCGGCGCTGGCGGTGGCTGAGTACGATCATGCTGTCGGTTCCCCGCTCCATTCGCGACATCGCCTACCGCTTCGTTGCACGCCACCGCTATCGGCTGTTCGGGCGTAGCGAGCAGTGCTTCGCACCTACACCGGAGCAACGTGCGCGCTTTATGTCGTGAGCGTTTCCAGGCTTGTACTGATCTGGTAATCGGCGAGCGCAGCCAGCGCTTCGTTCAGATTGAACAACCCCATGCATGGCATGGCGCCGCGCGTCTGGAGCAAACCATCCGCTTTTTTTCGCGCCAGCACCACGGCCGGCATGGCAGGGATGTGCGGCCCATCTCCGGCTGCGGCGTGCAATGACCAGCGCAAGCGCAATGATTTCGCGTCCGCGTCGATGCCCTGCAACACCACCACCATGCCACCCGCATCGCTGCCGGCATGCAAGAACCATTCGCTGATCCGCCGCAATCGAGGCGCGTGGCGCGCCAGGTTTTTCACCATGCCCAGCCGCACCAGCCAAGCCAGCAGTCACGTCCCAAAATGAAGCCGGCGCAGTTCCAGGCCGGCACGAAACACCACGTGCTGCACCCCGGGATAACGTTCCGGAAAAAGCGCGAGATCAGGCACGTCGCACAAACCGGCCCAGCGCGGTCCCGACATGAACGAGATACGCAGCGTCGAAAGCCAGCCGTATCCGGTCTGCCACCTGCCTTCCCGCCAAACCGGCACCTGGCGTCCACAGTAGCCAAGTATCGCCGCCACGGTCGCATCGCCGCGCGGCGTGCGGTTGCCGGGACTGATGGCGTGCTCGATGGAGGTCAACGCTCCGAACCTGCCGCGCAGGTGATCGACCACGGCGCTGCTCAGCGCCGGCACCGTCGACGCGCCGCTGATCAGCAAGCGGCCCGCGGCGCGTGCCTCGTTGTCCAGTGCATGAATGCCGGCGACGAAGTCGCGTCCGTCAGCCAGATCCACATAGTCGCTGCCGCAAGCAAGGCAGGCCTTGGCGACACGATAGTCCTGGGATTGAAACGGCCCTGCGGCGTGGATCACCCATTCGGGCGCGAGGCTGCGTAGCGTGTCCTGCAAATCGGTCGCTTCAACGTCGATCACCGCCACCTGCACGGACGGATCATCAAGCTCGCCCCGCAAGCGCTCCAACGCTGACAGTGTGCGTCCTGCAAGCGTCAGCTCGAAGCGCGCATCATGAGCCAAGCGTGCGGCGATGCGTTTACCGAACACGCCGGTCGCACCGATCAATAGCACTCGCATCGCGTGATGTATCCCCCCAACAAAAAGCCCGCCTTGGACGAGGCGGGCTTTTCGTTCATCGCGTTTGGCCGTCAGATCAACCCGCGGCGAGCGAATATCCCTTCAAGCGCTGTGCGAATTCCTGCAGGGCGCGGATACCGCTCTGCTCGGCTTCGACGATCCACTGCTGCAAGCCCTTGAGCGCCTGCTCGGCACCGCGCTGTTCCATCAACTCGGCGAGGCGGTTGCGAAATTCGCACACGGTCTTGAGCGCCGGGCGCTTGGCCAGCACGGCCTGCATGCGCTCGCGGTTTTCGCCGTCGAGCCAGCGGCCACCGTCGGCCAGGGCACGACGCAGACGGCGCGGGATCGACTTGATGCCTTCACCCGCGTGCTGCGCTTCATCGCGCAGGGTCGGGACGATCACGTTGCGGTAGTAGTCGGTCATCGCCTGGAAGCGGTGGGTGAGCACGGCCTTCAAGGTTTCCGTATCGGGCAGGTGCACGTTGGGGCGCATGTCCAGCGTGGGCGCCACGCGTAGCACCTTGGCCAGGCCCAGCTTGCGCAGCACGCAGATGGCGGCCCAGCCGATGTCGAATTCCCACTTGCGCAGCGCGAACTTGGCCGAGCTGGGGAAGGCGTGATGGTTGTTGTGCAGCTCTTCGCCGCCGATCCAGAAGCCCCAGGGAATCAGGTTGGTCGCCGTGTCCGAACTTTCGAAGTTGCGGTAACCCCACCAATGGCCGATGCCGTTGACGAAGCCGGCGGCCCAGAACGGAATCCAGGCCATCTGCACGGCCCACACGGCCGCGCCGATCACGCCGAACAGGGCGAAGTCGATGATCAGCATCAGGGCCGGGCCCCAATACGGATGGGCGGTGTAGAGCTTGCGCTCGATCCAGTCGTCGGGCGTGCCGCGGCCGTATTTCTCCAGGTCTTCCTTCACGTAGCTCGCGTCGCGGTATAGCGACACGCCGTCCCAGAACACCTTCTTGATGCCGTAGATCTGCGGGCTGTGCGGATCTTCTTCCGTCTCCACCTTGGCGTGGTGCTTGCGGTGCACCGCCACCCACTCCTTGGTGACCATGCCGGTGGTGAGCCAGCCCCAGAAGCGGAAGAAATGCGAAATGGACGGATGCAGGTCGACGCCGCGATGCGTCTGGCAGCGGTGCAGGTAGAGGGTGACGGTAAAGATGGTGATCTGGGTGACCACCAGCAAGTACACGAGAATCGACACCCACCCGGCCTGGCTCACGCCGCCGGAGAGAAAGTGCAGTACAGCATCGAGCATGGGTAAGGGTCCTGGAGCAAGTAAAAGCAGTCTAGTTGAGGGCGTCCGTACCTACCAGCATGGTAGAACCCCAGCCCCTCGATTTCCGTTAAAGCGTGATGACTGACGGTTGTCTGCGGGATGGGGTCACCCCGACAATCATGCAATGAACGCGCCTAGCTCCGCTTTAGTACCGGTACTAAAACTTGAACGAATCTCCCGGCGCCGCGCCGGCCGACCCGCCGTGCGCGATCTCTCGCTCAGCCTTGAGACCGGCCAGATCCTTGGACTGCTTGGGGTGAACGGGGCTGGCAAGTCCACCACCTTGAGCCTGATTGCGGGGGCACTGACGCCCGATAGCGGCACGATCCGCCTGCAAGGTGAGGATTTTCTGGAGCACCCCGAGCTGGCCCGGCAGGCCCTCGGCTGGCTGCCGGAAGCTGCCCCGCTGTGGCCGGAACTGACCATCCGCGAACACCTGGACGCCCATGGCCGCCTGCGCGGCCTTGCCGGTACCCGGCTGAAGGCAGCCGGCGATGCGGTGCTGGAGCGGCTGGAACTGCAGGACCTGGCCCAGCGCCTGGCGGGCGTATTGTCGCAGGGCCAGCGGCAACGGCTGGGGCTGGCCTGCGCGCTACTGCATCGCCCCGCCCTGCTGGTGCTGGACGAACCGGCCAATGCGCTCGACCCGGTACAGGTGGCCGCCCTGCGCAAGCTGCTGCGCGAGCTGGCTGCCGAAGGCACTGCCGTGATCCTTTCCACGCACCAGCTGGCCGAAGTGACGGCCGTCTGCACCCGCGTGGCGATCCTGCACGAAGGCGTGCTGCGCCACGACGCGCCACTGTCCCCCGATGGGCATGCCGCTTTGGAAAAAACCTTCTTCGACATCGCCATGGCCCAAGCCGCATGACCTTATTCGCTGTGACGCGGCTGGAACTGCGCCGCCTGTTCGTGCGCCCGCTCGGCTGGACCATCGGCGCCCTCGCACTGGCGGAGCTCGGTTGGCGCTTCGCTTTGTTGCTGCAATTGTTCCTGCTCAACCAGGTGAAGCTCGCCGCCTTGCCGGACGGGCCCGGCTACACCGACCTGGTGGCCGTGCGGCTCTACAGCAGCTTCATCACCGGCAGCCCATTGCCGTTTGGCATGACCGAACTGGCCCTGCTGCTGGTTCCGCTGCTGACCATGTCCACCCTGGCAAGCGAACGCAGCGCCGGCACCTTGCCGCTGCTGTTTTCCGCCGGCTTGTCCGCTTCGCGCATCCTGCTCGGCAAATACCTCGCCGTGCTGACCTGGCTGGCGTTGTGGCTGCTGCTGGCCATTGCTATACCGGTGAGCCTGGCGCACGGCGTGACGCTGGATTGGGGCAAGCTCGCCGCCGCCACGCTGGGTACGTTCCTCGCGCTCGCCGTACTGGGGGCGATCGGGGTGGCGTGTTCGGCGTTTGCCTCGCATCCTGCCGTAGCGGCGGTCGCCGCACTG
>NZ_DATJMN010000073.1:0-8659 GCF_035508675.1 Dyella sp. | reverse complement strand
GACGCGGCGGCTGAGGCTGTTATGGAGCGAGATCGGCATGGCGGGTGGTATGGTCGGGTCAATAAGCCCATCATCTTATCAAGCTCTTGCGGCAGCGCAGGACTGAAGTTTTGGAAACAGGAGGGCAACAGGGCACTAAGTTGCGGTAGTTCTAAGCGTGGATTCAGAGTGAATTTGCTGCAATTTCAATATGCGCGACGCGCCCATCATTCCTCTTCTGGAGGCTGTCCATGAATAACAAGATGTTGTTGATCCCCTTGCTTGTGCTGACCGTGATGTCCACGGGTGCGATGGCGCAGCAAGGCGGGTATCCGCCCCCGCCGCCTCCGCCGGGCGCTCCCGGGGCGGGTGCCGACAATGCGCACTTTGCCTGGGCCGACGTACTCCGTGTCGATCCGGTATACGGCGTAGCCCGCACGACCGCGCCCAGCACGCAGTGCTATGACCAGCAGGTGGTGCAGCAGACCCCGAGCCACAAGGGCATCGGCACCGTGCTCGGTGCGGTAGTCGGTGGCGTGCTTGGCAGCACCATCGGCCATGGCCGCGGCAATACGGCAGCCATCGTGGGCGGTGCGGTGGCAGGTGGCGCGGTCGGCAACTCCGTCTCCAGCGGCGGGCAGACCTACACCAGCGACCAGACCGTGTGCCAGCCGGTGACCCAGGTTAGCGAGCAGCGCCAGATCATCGGCTATGACGTGGAATATCGCTATCACGGTGACGTCTACATGTCGCGCCTCAGCTACGATCCAGGCGAGCGCCTGCGCGTGCGGGTCAGCGTCTCGCCCGCCGACTGACCGGCGCTACCGCTTCACTGCAAAGGTGGCCGTTGCCCTGGCGCGGCCGCCTTTCTTTTTGGCCTGAATTTTTCTGTTGCACGGCAGCGAAAATCCCGTCATGATTGGGATTCAATCTCCCGGACCTGTCATGTCTTCAGCCGTCTATACCGCTACCGTGCTTACCAGTGCCCGCATGGCCGCTGGCATGACCTCGCGTGCGCGTCGACCGATGAATCGACATTCGGCCGGGTAGGCTGTCGCCACGTTGCATGTGTCATACGACGACGAAACCCGGCCTTTGTGCCGGGTTTTTTGCTTTTCTGACTGGAGTTAACGATGTCACTTCGTCATTTCCTCACCACCCAGGATTACAGCCGCGCCGAAATCGATGCGCTGCTTGAGCAGGCCGCGGCCTTCAAGCGCTCGCCGCGTGGCCAGCAGCTCGCGGGCAAATCGGTGGCGTTGCTGTTCCTCAATCCTTCGATGCGCACGCGCACCAGCTTCGAACTGGGAGCATTCCATCTGGGGGGACATGCCATCGTGCTCTCGCCCGGCAAGGATGCATGGCCGATCGAATTTCGTCCCGGCGTGGTGATGGATGAGGAGCCGGAAGAGCACATTGCCGAAGTGGCGCGCGTGCTGAGCCGTTATGTTGACCTGATCGCCGTGCGTGCCTTCCCCAAATTCAAGGATTGGTCGGTGGATCGCGAGGATGCGGTGATCAAGGCGTTCGCCCAGTACGCCACCGTGCCGGTGATCAACATGGAAACCATCACCCATCCTTGTCAGGAACTGGCGCATGCGCTGGCGTTGAAGGAGCGCTTCGGCGACCTCACCGGCCGCAAGTACGTACTCACCTGGACCTATCACCCCAAGCCGCTCAACACCGCCGTCGCCAATTCCGCATTGCTCATCGCCACCAAGATGGGCATGAACGTCACGCTGCTGTGCCCCACGCCCGATTACGTGCTGGACGAGCGCTACATGGCCTATGGCGAGCAGAACGCGAAGGCGAACGGCGGCTCGCTCACCGTCAGCCACAACATCGAAGAAGCCTATCGCGGTGCCGACGTGGTGTACGCAAAAAGCTGGGGGGCACTGCCGTTCTTTGGCCGCTGGGAACAGGAAAAGCCGATTCGCGACGCGCACAAGCATTTCATCGTCGACGAAGCGAAGATGGCGCTCACCAACGACGGCGTCTTCAGCCACTGCCTGCCGTTGCGCCGGAACGTCAAGGCCACCGATGCGGTGATGGATTCGCCCGCGTGCATCGCCATCGACGAAGCCGAGAACCGCCTGCACGTGCAGAAGGCGGTGATGGCTTCGCTGATTGCACAGCGCTGAGCCGCGTCATGTACCTGCCCAAGTCCTTCCACGAAACGCGTATCGAGGTGCTGCATGCGTTGATGCGCGACTATCCGCTTGCCACCCTCATCGTGCATGGAGAGGATGGCTTGGTCGCCAACCATGTTCCGCTGGCCTTGGCCGGTGCGGCCTCGCTGCACGGGCATGTGGCGCGCGGCAATGAATTGGCCAAGGCCGATGGCGTGCCGGTGCTGGCGATCTTCCATGGCGCGGATGGCTACGTCAGCCCGAATTGGTATCCCAGCAAGCACGAGACCGGACGCGAAGTACCCACCTGGAATTACGCGGTGGTACATGTGCATGGTCGCTTGCGCGTGGTGGAAGACCGTGCATGGCTGCGCCAGCTGCTGGAACAGCTGACCGATCGCCATGAAGCCTCGCAGCCGAAACCTTGGCACGTCAGCGATGCGCCGGAAGACCACATCGAGAAAATGTTGCGCCTGATCGTGGGCATCGAGATCGTGATCGAACGCATCGAAGGCAAATTCAAGCTGAGCCAGAATCATCCGGATGCCAACCGCACAGGCGTGCTGAAAGGCTTGGCCGAACGCGATGGCAAGCGCGATGCCGAGCTGACCGAACTGATGCAACAAAGCGAGGAGCGCCGGCATGGGCGATAAGCAGCACCCGTATCCGGTTCAAGTGGTATGGACCGGCAACCATGGCAGCGGCACCCAAACCTACCAGGGTTACGGCCGCGAGCATGAGATCCGCGTCGCCGGCAAACCGGTCATCGCCGGCTCTTCCGACGCCGCTTATCGCGGCGACGGCAGCAAGCACAACCCGGAAGACCTGCTGGTCGCCGCGCTGTCGAGTTGCCACATGCTCTGGTACCTGCATCTCGCTGCGGTCGCCGGCGTGGCGGTGACCGCCTATGTCGACGATGCGGCGGGCAGCCTGCTGGATCGCGGCAACGAAGGTCGCTTCACCGAAGTCGTGCTGCGGCCGTGCGTCACCATCAGCGCCGACAGCGATCCCGACGTTGCCAAACGCGTGCATGAGGACGCGCACCACGCTTGCTTCATCGCCAACTCCGTCAATTTTCCGGTGCGTTGCGAACCGCGCATTGTCATCGAATCCGTGTAAACAACCTTTCTTTTGGATCTCGCATCATGAGCAAAGACATCGTTCTGGCCTTCTCCGGCGGTCTCGACACCAGCTTCTGCATCCCCTACCTGCAGGAACGCGGCTGGGCCGTGCATACCGTGTTCGCCGACACTGGCGGCGTGGACGCGGAGGAGCGTGCCTATATCGAGGCGCGCGCCAATGAATTGAGCGTGGCCAGCCATGTCACCGTCGACGGCGGTCCGGCGATCTGGAACGGCTTCGTGAAACCGTTCGTGTGGGCGGGCGAGGGCTACCAGGGGCAATACCCCTTGCTGGTCTCGGACCGCTACCTGATTGTGGACGCCGCACTCAAGCGTTGTGCCGAACTGGGCACGCGGGCGATTGCGCACGGTTGCACCGGCATGGGCAACGACCAGGTGCGTTTCGACCTCGCCGTGAAGGCGCAGGGCGATTACGAAATCGTGGCGCCGATCCGCGAGATCCAGAAAGAGCACACCGAAGTGCGCGCGTATGAGCAGAAATACCTGGAGGCCAAGGGCTTCGGCGTGCGTGCCAAGCAGAAGGCCTACACCATCAACGAGAACCTGCTGGGCGTCACCATGTCCGGCGGCGAGATCGACCGCTGGCAGGTTCCCGGCGAAGGGGCGGTAGGCTGGTGCAAGCCGCGTTCGGAATGGCCGTCCAAACCGCTGCGTCTGACGCTCAGCTTCGTCAACGGCGAAGCCGTGGCGCTGGATGGTGAGAAGGTCGCAGGCCACAAGCTGCTGGCCAAGCTCAACACGCTACTTGCGGCATATGGCGTCGGGCGTGGCATTTACACTGGCGATACCACCATCGGCCTCAAGGGCCGCATTATTTTCGAAGCGCCTGGCTTGACCGCGCTGCTGGTGGCACATCGTGCGCTGGAAGAAGCCGTGCTGACCAAGCAGCAAAACCGCTTCAAGCCCGAGGTGGCGCGCAAATGGGTGGAGCTGGTGTATGAAGGCTTCTACCACGATCCCTTGAAGAGCGACCTGGAAGCCTTCCTCGCCTCCAGCCAGTCCACCGTCAATGGCGAGGTCACGCTGGAAACCAGCGGGGCGCTGGTCACCGCGGTTGCCGTCGAGTCCAAGCACATCCTCAACGCCAAGGGCGCCACCTATGCGCAGGCGGCCGACTGGGGCGTGGCGGAAGCGGAAGGCTTCATCAAGCTGTTCGGCATGAGCAGCACGCTGTGGGCCGAAGTCAATCACACATCCTGAGAACATCGGCATGAGCGACAGCTTGCGCATCAGCACGGACAGGAGCGAACTGGATCTGGCCATGATCCACGACTTTCTCGCGAACGGTTCCTATTGGGCAAAAGGCATTGCGTACGAAACGGTACTCAAGGCCGTCGACCACTCGTTGTGCTTTGGCGGTTATGTCGGCCAGGCGCAGGTTGCCTTTGCGCGCGTGATTTCCGACTTCGCTACCTTTGCCAATCTGGTCGATGTTTTCGTGTTGCCGGCTTATCGCGGCCACGGTTACGGCAAGCAAATGGTGCAAGCCGTCATGGCGCATCACCAACTGCAGGGGCTGCGCCGCTTCATGCTGGCGACCAGCGATGCCCATGAGCTGTACAGGTCCCATGGATTTGCTTCGCCGGCCAGGCCGGAAACCTTGATGGAAATCTACAAGCCGGACATTTACCAAGCCGCCCACCGATGACACTTCCTGCCTCTACTCCTTCAAAGATGGACTGCATGAGCCCATTACTTGCCGACACCCTCAAGCATCTGCGAGAGCTGGTCCGCCATGACACCCGCAATCCGCCACGCGCCATCGGCACCGGCGGCATCTTCGATTACCTGCGCGAGCAGTTGCCCGGCTTCGACGTGAAGGTGACCGATCATGGCGCCGGCGCCGTCACGCTATATGCCGTGCGCGGCCGGCCGAAATACCTGTTCAATGTGCATCTGGACACCGTGCCGGATTCGCCGCACTGGACGCGCGATCCGCACGTGCTGGAAGTGACCGAAGACCGCGCGATCGGGCTGGGCGCCTGCGACATCAAGGGCGCCGCGGCGGCGTTGGTGGCCGTGGCGAACGCCTGCAATGGCGACCTGGCATTGCTGTTCTCGACCGACGAAGAAGCCAACGATCCGCGCTGCATCGCCGCCTTTCTCAAGGAGGGCCACAAATACGACGCCGTGATCGTGGCCGAACCGACGCGGGGCGAAGCCGTGCTTGCGCACCGTGGCATTCATTCGGTGCAGATGCGTTTCAGCGGCCAGGCCGGCCACGCATCGGGTGAGATCAAGGCGACCGACAGCGCGGTACATCAGGCGATACGCTGGGGCGCGGCGGCGCTGGATCATGTGGACAGCCTGGCGCATGAGCGCTTCGGCGGCCTTACCGGCTTGCGCTTCAACATCGGCCGCGTCGAAGGCGGCATCAAGGCCAACATGATTGCGCCCACCGCCGACGTGCGCTTTGGTTTCCGCCCGCTGCCCAGCATGGATCCGGACCAATTGCTGGAAACCTTCCGCAGCTTGGTGGAACCCCATCCGGTCAGCTACGAGGAACTGTTCCGCGGCATGTCGTTGCCGGCGGGTGATGTGCCCAACGCCGAGGCGCGCCGCCTTGCCGCACGTGACATTGCCGACGAACTGGGCATTCCGGTCGGCAATGCCGTCAATTTCTGGACCGAAGCGGCGCTGTTTTCGGAGGCCGGCTACATCTCCTTCGTGTACGGCCCCGGCGATATCGCCCAGGCGCATACCGCCGATGAATGGGTCGCACTGGATCAATTGCAAACGTACGCAGACACCATCTACGAGATCGTGAACCGTGGAAGCGCATAAAAACACTCGCCAGACCATTGTGCGCCTGCTCTCCGCGATGGGCAGCGCCAAGGAAATTCAGCAGTATCTCAAGCGCTTTTCGCAGCTCGATGCCAAGCGCTTTGCCGTGGTGAAAGTCGGCGGCGCAGTGCTGCGCGACGAGCTCAACGACCTCACCTCCTCGCTGACCTTCCTGCAGCAGGTCGGCCTCACGCCGATCGTGTTGCATGGCGCCGGCCCGCAGCTGGACGAAGAGCTGCAAGCCGCCGGCATCACCAAGCAGACCGTCAACGGCTTGCGCGTCACGTCGCCCAAGGCCCTGGGTATCGTGCGCCGCGTGTTCCAGCAGCAGAACCTGCGCCTGGTCGAAGCGCTGCAGGCGATGGATACGCGCGCCACCTCGGTACCGTCCGGCGTGTTCATGTCCAGCTTCCTGGACAAGGACGTCTACGGCATGGTCGGCAAGGTCGACAGCATCAACCTCGCGCCGATCGAAGCCAGTTTGCGTGCCGGCTCCATTCCGGTGATCGCCAGCCTGGGCGAAACGGACGAAGGCCAGTTCCTCAATATCAATGCCGACTTCGCCGCCAACGAACTGGTGCGCGTGCTGCAGCCGTACAAGATCGTGTTTTTGACCGGTACAGGCGGCCTGCTCGACGACCAGGGCCGGATCATCGATTCGATCAACCTGAGCACCGAATACGACCACCTGATGCAGCAGCCGTGGATCAATGGCGGCATGCGTGTGAAGATCGAGCAGATTGCCGATTTGCTGCAAAGCCTGCCGTTGACCTCGTCGGTG
The DNA here is from genome assembly GCF_035508675.1 of Dyella sp. Classification (GTDB taxonomy): domain Bacteria; phylum Pseudomonadota; class Gammaproteobacteria; order Xanthomonadales; family Rhodanobacteraceae; genus Dyella_B. The sequence goes on along the minus strand of NZ_DATJMN010000073.1, from coordinate 1,844 downwards.
TCGATCACGCGTCCGTCGGAACTGGCGAAGGAGCTGTTTACGCACAAAGGCTCCGGCACCCTGGTGCGCCGCGGTGAAAAAGTGTTCCGCTTCGAAAGCTGGGAAGGCATCGACCAGGCACGCATGCGTGCACTGATCGAATCGAGCTTCGGACGCAAGGTGGTGGACGATTATTTCGAGCGCACCAAGCCGTACCGTATCTACGTCAGCGAAAACTATCGCGCGGCGATGATCCTCACCCACGAGGATGGCTTGATCTATCTCGACAAATTCGCGGTGCTGGACGATGCGCAGGGCGAAGGCCTTGGCCGTGCCGTATGGCTGGTCATGCGCGAGGAAAATCCGCGCCTGTTCTGGCGTTCGCGGCACGGCAATGCGATCAACCACTTCTACTATGCCGAGTCGGACGGCTGCTACAAGCAGGAGCGCTGGAAAGTGTTCTGGTATGGCCTGGACGGCTTCGACACCATCGCGCGCTGCGTCGAGCATTGCGCGCAGCGCCAACCCACCTTGATCGATTGACACGTATGGCAACTACCAAGAAACGCATTGGCATCGTCGGCGCCCGTGGTTATACCGGCGCGGAACTGATCCGCCTGGTGGCGGCGCATCCGGCGCTGGAACTGGCTTATGTCTCATCGCGCGAATTGAACGGGCAGCCGGTCCAAGCGCACGTCGAGGGCTACCAGGGCGAGCTGCATTACAGCTCACCCGCGCACGAAGAGCTGCCTTTGCTGGATGCCGACGTGGTGGTGCTGGCCTTGCCGAACGGCAAGGCATCCGCCTGCGTGGAAGCCTTCGATGCCGCCGGCAAGAATCCCGTAATCGTGGATCTGTCCGCCGATTACCGCTTCGATAGCAAGTGGTATTACGGCCTGCCGGAACTCACGCGCGACAAATGGCGCGGTGAGAAGCGCATCAGCAATCCCGGTTGCTACGCCACCGCCATCCAGCTTTCCGTCGCACCACTCAAGGATGTGCTGGCCGCGCCGCCGGTATGCTTCGGCGTCTCCGGTTATTCCGGCGCCGGCACCACGCCGTCAGACAAGAACAATCCGGAAAAACTGCGCGACAACCTGATGCCGTATTCGCTCACCGGCCACATGCATGAAAAGGAAGCGAGCCGGCACCTGGGCGTCCCGGTGGAATTCATGCCGCACGTGGCGCCGCATTTCCGCGGATTGACTGTGACCACCAATCTCTACGTTTCGCGTGCCTTGAAGCGCGAGGATGTGCTGGCGCGTTTCCAGCACGCCTACGCCGGAGAGAAGCTGGTGCGCGTGCTCGACGAAGCGCCGTGGGTGAGCCAGATTACCGGCAAGCACCACGCCGAGATCGGTGGTTTTGCGTTATCGGCAGACGGCAAGCGCGTGGTGGTGGTGGCGACGCTGGACAACCTGTTGAAGGGCGCCGCAACGCAGGCGATGCAGAACATCAACCGGGCCATCGGCATGGACGAGTACACCGCCATTCCCGTGTAGCAGAAATACAGAGACCATCATGACCGATCTTCTTTGGCAAAAAGCCGGCGTCGAAACCAACGCGAAAATCATGCAATTCCTGGCCGGCGACGACGTGTTGCTGGACCGCGAATTCTTCCTGCACGACATCACCGCCAGCAAGGCGCACGTGGAAGGCCTGGCCAACATCGGCGTGGTCAGCGCCAAGGAACGGGACGACCTGAAGCGCGAACTCGATGCGCTGGCCGATGATTTTCGCGCCGGTAAGTTCGTGCTCGACGAGCGCTACGAAGACGGCCACTCCGCCATCGAGGCGCGCCTCACCGAGCGGCTTGGCGATGCCGGCCGCCGCGTGCACACCGGCCGCAGCCGCAACGACCAGAT
>NZ_DATJMN010000072.1:0-28792 GCF_035508675.1 Dyella sp. | reverse complement strand
GGAATTCCATACATAGGCCAGCCGCAGTGTCGTGCCGTAACCTTCCCAGTACGCCGTGAGGTTGTACGCGTGCGGCGAAATGCCGATCGCCTGCGCCGGCAGGCCGGACCCGATATTCCTCTGCGAGACCACCGTGTAATTGGTCTGGATGCCAAGGCCCTTGTAGATGAAATCCAGCGGCTGCACCCAGGTGACCTCGGCGCCGCGGATGAACAGCGTGCCGTCGGCATTCATTTGCTGGGTCACCTGCACCTGTGCCGAATTGGGGCCGCCGCGCAAATTGAGCGATTGCTGCTGGGTGGGCGTCAGGCTGTCGAACGGCACGCCGAGGGCGTTGAAGGGCACCAGGCTGGTTTCGTTGACGGTAAAGCCGGTGATGCGCTTGCCGAACAGATCCACGCCCACATAGCCCTCGTTGCCGGTATACCACTCGCCGCCAAAATCCAGATTGGTCGACAGGTACGGCCTGAGTTTGTCATTGCCCTCGCTGGCGATTTCAGCCGCGGGATCGGTGTAGTTGAGACCCGGCACCATCGCACTGGGATCAGGCCGCGTCATCGAGCGCGAGGCTGCCAGGCGCAACACGATATTGTCGGTGGCATTGAAGGCGGCGTTGAACGAGGGCAGGTAGACGCCGTAGGCGTGCTTGTCCACCACGCTGCCGGCGCCGACCTTGCCGGTGGAGGTGATCACCGGGCCGGTGACGGTCTGGTCGGTATAGGCGTGGCGCACGCCGCCATTGAGCCGCAAATCGTGGCCGCCCAGGTCGAATTTGCCATTGCCTTCCACATACCAGGCCCAGGTGCTTTCCTCGATACCGCCCGCATTGGCGCCGGTGACGGCGCCCGTCGCCAGCGGCGCAACCGAGGTGTAGTAAGGGTAGTGCGTGGCCGCCAGAACCGCGTCGTAGTTCGGCGCGATAAAGCCTGCCGGCCCGGACATGAAGTACGAAGGGATCGCAGAGGCGGGAATGGCGCTTTCGCCGTAGCTTTGCCACGCGGTGCTGTCCACGTAGGCCTTGATCTGGCGCGCGATATCGTCGTAAGCGATGCCGGCGCGCAGATTGTTGTCGTCATCGCCCCACTGCAGGTCTTCGCGCGTGCCCTTGTTGGCGGTGACGCGCGTTTCGTTAGCCACCTGCAGGCGATACCAGGTCCAGCCCGCGTTCGGATTGTCGAGATCCAGGCTGGGCGTGATGATGGGGAAGGCGCCGCCGGTGTTCTTGAAATCCACCGTCGTCGGCGGAGAAATCACTCCTACCGTCGGCTGGTAGTTGGTGTACCAGCTACGCTGCGTATAGCCCTGGAAGTCGAGCTTGATGTTTTCATCGTCACCGAACAGCAGCTCGCCACCGGGGTTGATGTTGTAGAAGTGAACGTGCTGCCGGTAGGGAATGGCCTCCAGGAAGTACTGCGCGTTGGCAAAGGTGGCGTTGGTGACCACGTTGTTCTGGTCCACCTGCATGTTGAGCGGAATCATCGAACCGCTGCGGCCCACCAGGTCCATGTCCATGCGGTTGAAGTCGCGTTCCTGCTTGGAGAACAGCGTATCTAGATAGAAGTGCGCGCGCTCGTTGGGGCGGAACTCCAGTGACAGCAGGCCCGCCTGGTGATCGTTGGTGCCCTGGATGTAGGACTGCCGCGCCAGCCGCGGAATCAGCGCATTTTCGAGTTGCGAGGCGGTCAGGTCCGGGTTGTGCTCCAGCAACCAGGTGCTATTGATCGCCTGGCCGGGAATCAGGCCGTTGCCGGCATTCGCCGGCACCGTGCGGGGAATGACCCAGCTGCTGCCGCCGGGGCTGCTGCAAGCGCCGGTGATGCCGACACACTGTGCTCCCGCGGGCGAGGGCGTGGTCCAGCCGATGGTTTCAAAACCGCGCACATCGTAGTCGTTGCGCGACGCGGTCAGGCCGACCAGTACGCCGAACGTATTGGATTTATTGGTCCAGCTGCCGATGACGGCGCCGCGTGGCTGCGTGTCGTGACCAATGGAGCTGTAGGAGCCTTGTGCCGAATAAGTCAGGTGGGTGCCGGGATTGTCGAATGGGCGCGTCGTACGCATGTCCACCACGCCGGCAACGCCGCCTTCGGTCATATCCGCTTGCGGGGTCTTGTTGACCGTCAACTGGGTAAAGAACTCGCTCGGCAGCAGGTCCAGATCCACTTCGCGGTTCTGGTTCTGGGCGCCCAGCGTGCCGGACGAAGCGACCGCGATCTGGTCGCCATTGAGCAGGATCTTGGTGAAGTCCGTACTGAGGCCGCGAATCTGCACATTCATGCCTTCGCCATCCACGTCGCGCGAAATCTGCACGCCGGGGACACGGTTCAGCGATTCGGCAATGTTGGTATCGGGAAACTTGCCGATGTCTTCCGCATACACGGTGTCCACCACGTTGGTTGCATCGCGCTTGGCATTGGTGGAGAACTCGATGCTGTTGCGGTAGCCGCCGCTGACGTTGACCGTTGCCAGTTGCTTGGGTTGGCTCGGGGAAGGCGCGGGTGTCTGACTCTGCGCATCCGCCGGTGCAGGTGCAGGGGTCGGCGCCGGCGGCGATGATGGTGTGTTCTGTGCGTAGGCCGCACTTGCCGCGCCAAGCAGGGCAAACGTCATGGCACGCGACAGCATGGTTTTTGCAGATGCTTTTTGCACCGTACTCCCCTCCCGATTCTTATGGCTTTGGTTGTGCCCTCGAATGTCCGGTGAAGTGGAGCGTGCCGTCATGGCTGAGCTGACTGGCTTGCCGGTGACTCAAGGGTGACGGAAAGGTAGCGCTAACATTTTTGGCTCGCACGCTGCATGGCAGCATGAATGGCCTTGACGCTGCGATGAACGGTGGAGTGCATAAAAAGGCTGCAAAGAAGCTCTGCGGCGCCAGTGGCCTGCGCGTTGCGGCTATGCAAGGTGGTTTTTGCATCTTCCTGTGCTAATGATAGCGCTAACAAATTGGCGGGCGGCCAGCGTAACGGGCGACCTGTCGCGATGGCGCCGTGCCGGTTCGACTGGGGTATGCCGATGATCGATGAGGGGCTGCGGACGCGGCCGGATGCAAGCAAGGCCGCACGCCGCGTGGACAAAACAGGCGAGGCAGGTAGGGCGCTTCGGCGTGTCGCCGGCGTCGGCACCTACCGTTGGCGGGTGTGCGCCATGCTGCTGCTGGCAACCACCATCAACTACACCGATCGCCAGGTGTTGGGTGTGCTGGCGCCGTTCCTGCAGGAAAAAATCGGCTGGAACGAAATCCAGTACAGCTACATCGTTACCGCCTTCCAGGCGGCCTATGCCATCGGCCTGCTCGGTGCCGGCGCGATCATCGACAAGTTCGGTACGCGCCTGGGCTATGCGCTGGCGATTGGCGTGTGGAGCCTTGCGGCTGCCGGCCATTCGCTGGCCACCGGCGTCGTCAGCTTCGCCGTGGCGCGTTTTGCCCTCGGTCTTGGCGAGGCCGGCAACTTTCCGGCCGCGATCAAGGCGGTGGCCGAATGGTTTCCGCAACGGGAGCGCGCGCTGGCTGCCGGCATCTTCAACTCGGGTTCGAACGTTGGCGCGATCGTTGCGCCGATACTGGTGCCCGTCGTCGCCGCGCGTTGGGGCTGGCAGGCGACTTTTCTTTGCACCAGCGCGCTAAGCGCGCTGTGGCTGGTGATGTGGCTGCGCACGTATCGAACGCCCGGCGAACAGCCCAAGCTGTCCGCGGCCGAGCGTGCGTACATTGGGCACGAACCGCCAACCAGGGCGGTGCGCGTGGCGTGGTCGCAACTGTTGCGGCACCGCCAGGCCTGGACCATGGTCGCGGCCAAGTTCATCACCGATCCCATCTGGTGGTTCTTCCTGTTCTGGCTGCCGAAATTCCTGCATGCGCGATATGGGCTCAGCCTGCTGGAACTGGGCTTGCCGCTGGTCAGCATTTTTCTGCTGGCCGACCTGGGCAGTATCGGCGGAGGTTGGCTGGCGGCCCGCTTCATCAAGCTCGGCTGGAGCGCCAACCGCGCGCGCAAAAGCGCCATGCTCGTCTGCGCGCTGCTGATCGTGCCGGTCGTGTTTGCGGCAAAAGCAAGTCACCTGTGGCTGGCGGTCGCGCTTATCGGCATGGCCACGGCAGGACACCAAGGATGGTCGGCCAACGTCTATACGCTGGCCTCGGATCTGTTTCCACGCCACGCGGTAGCGTCGGTGGTCGGCCTGGGCGGGTTCGCCGGTGCGGTCGGGGGCATGCTGATATCCACGGTGATCGGACTGCTGCTGCAAACCACCGGCAGTTACGTGCCGGTATTCATGCTGGCAGGTTCGGCCTACCTGATCGCGCTTGCCGTGGTGCATGCGTTGACACCTCGGTTGCAGCCGGTACGGCTCGCATCGGCCGGCGGCGCCAACCCATCGTCGTGAGCTGTCCGGATTATCCTTCACTACCTGGAATGTCTTGCCGTGATGAAACTCGCCATGCTTCCCTTCAAGCTGCATCAGGATCGTCTTTTCTCATCCGATCCCGCGCAGCGGGCGATTGCCCGCCGGTTGTACGAACAGGTCGCCAGCTTGCCGATCATCAGTCCGCATGGGCATACCGATCCGGCGTGGTTCGCCGATAACGCACCGTTCGCCAATGCCACGGAATTGTTGCTGGTGCCGGATCACTACGTGTTCCGCATGCTCTACAGCCTGGGTATTCCGCTCGACGCCCTCGGTATTCCGCGCCGCGATGGTTCGCGCGCAGACGCCGATCCGCGCCAGGCGTGGCGGTTGTTCGCACAGAACTTCCATCTCTTTCGCGGCACGCCTTCGTCCATGTGGCTGAACCATGTGTTCCACGACGTGTTCGGTTTGCGGATTCGATTGGAAGCGCGCACCGCGGACACGTATTACGACCACATCACCGCCGCCCTGTCGCGGCCGGAATTCCGCCCGCGCGCGTTGTTCGAACGCTTCCGCATCGAGGTGCTGGCGACCACCGAATCACCGCTCGATCCGCTGCATCACCATGCCAACCTTCGCGCCAGCGGATGGAATGGGCGCGTCATCACCGCCTATCGGCCCGATCCGGTGATCGATCCCGAGCACGAGCAGTTTCCCGCTGCGCTGGAAGCGTTCGGTGCCATCACCGGCGAAGACGTGCACAGCTGGAGCGGCTACCTGCGCGCCCACCGCCAGCGCCGCGCGTTTTTTGCCAAGGCCGGTGCAACCGCCACCGATCACGGACATCCTTCCGCCGTCACCGCGGACCTTTCCAGCGTCCAAGCAGGCAAATTGTTCGACCGGATCGTGCGCGGCAAAGGCAGCGCCGAAGATGCCGAACTGTTCCGTGCGCAGATGCTCACCGAGATGGCCGCCATGAGTGTGGAGGATGGATTGGTCATGCAGCTCCATCCCGGCTGTTTCCGCAACCATAATCGCGCCTTGTTCGAGCGCTATGGCCGCGACAAGGGCGCGGACCTTCCGTTGCGCACGGACTACGTCCATGGCCTGAAGCCGCTGTTGGATCGCTTCGGCAACGAACCGAACTTCAGGCTGATCCTGTTCACGCTGGACGAAAGCACCTATAGCCGCGAACTGGCGCCGATGGCCGGCCACTATCCGGCACTGCACCTTGGGCCCGCATGGTGGTTCCATGATGCGCCGGAAGGCATGTGGCGCTTTCGCGAGTGGACGCTGAGCAGCGCGGGCTTCTACAACACGGTGGGCTTCAACGACGACACGCGCGCGTTCCTGTCCATTCCGGCGCGCCACGACGTTGCGCGCCGCGTCGATTGCGCGTTTCTCGCCAAGCTGGTGGCCGAGCATCGGCTGGATGAGGACGAAGGCGTGGAGCTGGCGGTCGATCTTGCGTATAACCTGCCGAAACGGGCATACAAATTGTGATGCCGGCGTAGGCTGGGATGAAATCCCGGCCTACGTATTACCGCTCGGCCGCATACAGATGCACGCGATAAATCCGTATCCGGTCGGCATCCATGCTCAGTTGCCTGCCCTGGTTGCTTTGATCGCCATTCAAGCGCCGCTCGACTAGCCATGCCGTACCAGCGCGCGACACCTCCTCGATGCTTGCAATGCCCGCCACGCGCGCATCCGTATCCGGATCACGCGTCATGCCGACGGTAAGCCCGCTGCCGACGATATAGAACTCGTCGGGCAGCGATTGGAGCACGAGCATGGCGCCGTCGTTGGTGAGCAAGTGCTTGTCCGGCCATGAACGCGCGAGCGTCGCGGTGAAGAGATAACCACCCAGTGCAACGGTCTGCGTCGGCCGCGGACTGGTTGCATGTAGGACGAGGCCACGCGTACGACCCGCTGCCTGCGCTTGCAGCAGTTGTTCGCCAAGCTGGTCGAGTGCGGCGTAAACCTGCATCAAAAGCGGTGTGGCATCCGTCTTATGCTTGGGCGGACTCAGGCTGTCGATGCCGAATGGACAGAAGCCGAAGCCGCGGGCCTCGCCGTAGAGATACAAGGCGTTGTAGGGGGCGCTGTCGAGCTTCGCTTCCGGCACGAACGCCGGATTGCCCAGTGCCTGGTAGCGCTGTACCCAGTAGGAAAAGTCAGGCCAGTAGATGTCCGGCGCATAGAAATCGATATGCGTGGCGACCGCTTGGTAGATCTGCTGGTCATAGGGGTGAGAGCCCCCGCTGGGATATTCGCCCGCACGCTCCAGCGGTGCCGGCAGCTGGGCGTTCATGTACATCGGCAGCGCATATTGCTGCTTGCCTGCGCGCGCCACGGCGTCGGCATAGGTGGCGTAGCGCCAGGCCATGAAGGCTTCGTCCGCCGCGTCGCCGAAGACCTCCTTCCAAGTGCGTCCTTGCGGGTTGAAATGGGCGGCCAGTTCGGGCGTCAACGCTGCGCGCTTTGCCTGCAAGGCCTGCACAAGCGAAGGCGGTACCGCGCTTGCGAACGTGCGATCGACTTGCGCGGACCGGTCCCGGCCATCGCCGACCAGGCCAACCTCGTTCTCGACCTGCACCATCAGCACCGTCTGCTGAGTATCCTTCGTGCGCACGTGCGCCATCAGCGCCGCGAAGGCGCGGCTGTCCAATCGCAAGGTTTCTTCACCGAAAGTGGACAGAATCTCCAGCGGTGCGCCGTCGATCGCACGTGCACGGGGAAAGCGGCGGGTGTCGGCTTTCACCCAGGCTGGCGCGTAGTCGGAAAAACCATTCTTCCAACTGCCGAACCACAGCAACACCAGATGCATCCGGTTCGCTCTGGCGACGTCGATCCAATGATCGAGCAAGCTGAAATCGAAGCGACCTTCTGTCGCCTCGATCTGCTCCCAGGCCACAGGCATCAGTACGGTGTTCACGTGCAGGACGGCGAGCCGCGGAAGGATGGCGTCAGCCTGTGCTTCGGTGCCGGCGGAGGAGTTGCCCAGTTCGCCGCCAAGCATGAGATACGGCTTGCCATGCAGGATCAGTTGGCTGGCGCCGTTTTGCATCACGACCTTTGGCAACTCCGTCGCGGCGGCGGGAGCAGCCAGCAGTGCCAGCAAGGCCAGCATGATCAGGAGCCTCATCGGTTCTCTCCGTACATTGCAGCGACCAAGGACTGCGAGACCGACGCGGGCGAACCATCGGCGAGCGCGGCATAAGCAGTGCGCAGGGGATGAATGAATGGCACATCCTGCGATAGCGGCGCGGAGAAGACCGCGTCGAGTTGCAGGAAGGCGTCCACGTCATGGGCGGCATCGCCGTTGCATGCCCGGCCGACAGCGGTCAGTGCATCATTCAGTGGATCGACCAGCGCCACGCCGTTGCGCGCCTGCCTGCGCACGAACTGCATCCATGCGGCGACGGAAACGCATAACGCCGCGACGGATTTGCCTGCCGCGAGCGCATCGGCGATCGTGCTGAGCAAGCGCACCGGCAACTTCTGCGAACCATCCCATGCAATCTGCGCCAGGCGATGGCGGATGGCGGGATTACGGAAGCGCGCGAGAATCGCGTCGATATATGCCGGTGCATCCAGGCTTGCGGGCAATGCGATCACCGGCGCGATCGATTCGCGCATCAGGTGTTCCACGAAGGCGGCGAGCAGTGGTTGGTTCATCGCATCGGCGACTGTCTCCAGCTTCATCAGCGAACCGAGATACGCCAGCGTGGAGTGCGCGCCGTTGAGCAGGCGCAGCTTGGCGCGGTCGTAGCCGGCAATGTCGTGGCTCATGGTGACGCCGGCCAATTCGAACGGTGGCCGCCCATTGCAGAAGCGGTCCTCGATCACCCATTGCGCATAGGTTTCGCGCTGGATCGGCCAGGCATCCAGGCAACCCAGTTCACCGCGGACGCGGTCGCGCAGGGCATCGTCGGTGGCTGGGGTGATGCTGTCGACCATCGAACAGGGAAAACTCACCTGCGCTTCGATCCAGTCGGCCAGCGCCGCGTCGATACGCCGGGCGTATTGCAACACCGCGCGACGCAAGCGGTGGCCGTTCTCGGCGAGGTTGTCGCAACTGAGCACGGTGTAGGGCACAAGTGCGCGCTTCCGGCGCTGACGCAAGCCAGCCACGATGTAGCCGATGGCGCTGCGCGGTTCATCCGGCATGGCAAGATCGTGCACGATATCCGGATGAGCGGTGTCGAGATCCTGGCCGGCCAGGCAATAGCCCTTTTCGGTGACGGTAAGTGTTACCAATCGCACGTTGGAATCGGCCAGGCGCAGGAGAATGGCAGCGGATTCATCGCGGGCGCAGAGCAGTTCGCGGATCGAACCGATCACGCGCAGTTGGGTTTGCTGGCCCAGCAACAGCAGGCTGTATAGACCATGCTGCGGACGCAGTGCATCGCGCACGTCGGTGCTGTGCAGGGATACGCCGCAGATCGCCCAGTCCGGGTGTGACGCCAGCAGATCGTCGATATACACGGCCTGATGCGCACGATGAAACGCGCCGGCGCCGATATGCACGATACCGACGCGTGTATCGCCGAGCCGATAGGCTGGCGTGGCCACGCCAGCCGGAAGCTCGGCCAACGCCTGCTCGGACAGCCGCTTCAGCTGACCGGCCATCAGCGCCGCACCTCAAAGCTGCCTTGCGCCAGGAACGCAAGCATGTCGTCCTCGCGCAGCAGGTTTACGTCACCGGGAATCGAGTGCTTCAGGCATGCCGCGGCCATGGCGAAGTCGAGCATGGCTTTATCCGGCATGCCGCGGAACAGTCCGTGCAGAAGACCTGCCGCAAATGCATCGCCGCCGCCGACGCGATCGACGACGTGGGCAAGCGTGTACGGGGCTGTGGTCAACAGGTGGTCGCGCGTGGCCATCAGGCCGAAGAGATCCTGGTCGTCCACGTTGCGATGCAGGCGCTCGGTTGCCGCCATGCGGCGCAGGCGTGGCCAAGTTTCGAAGGCTGCATTTGCTGCGGCACGAAAGCGTTCGACGGCATCGGCTTGCGGAAATGCCGTGCCGAGCATCAAGGCAATGTCACGGTCGTTGCCGAACAGCAGATCGGCCTCGCCGACGATCCCGCGCAGCAGCGCCGGTGCTTGAGTCGCACGCGAACCCCACAGCTTGCTGCGGTAATTGCAATCGAACGAGATCGACTTTCCCGCATCGCGCGCCGCATGCACGGCCGCAAGCGCGGCCCGTGCCGTGGTTTCGCCCAGGGCAAGATTGATACCCGACAGATGTAGCCAATGCGCGTTGGCCAGCAAGTGTGGCCAGTCATAGTTCTCCGCTGGCGTGCGTGCGAATGCGGAATCCGCACGGTCGTACAGCACTTCCGAGGGGCGGTGCATGGCGCCCGGCGAAAGGTAGTACACGCCGATGCGTCCTTCCGCGTAATCGATGCCGCCGGTGTCCACGCTATGCTTGCGCAGTTCACCGGCGCAGGCACGGCCCAGCATGTTGTCCGGCAATGCGCTGACCATCACGCTGTGGTGGCCGAGGATGGCCAGCGATGCGGCTACGTTGGCTTCTGCGCCGCCGAAGTGCACGTTGAAGTGTGGTGATTGCAGTGGGAGTTCGCAGCCTGGTGGCGACAGTCGCATCAGCAGTTCGCCGAAGCAGACGATGCGGGTGCTTGCTTGGGAAGCGTCATGCATGTTCGCTGGTTCCGCTTGATTTTTTGATGACACCAACGTCAAGGCGAGAAGCTTGATGCTCGCGGAGAACGGCTCCCTCCCCTGCGGCAGTAGGGGAGGGCTGGGGTGGGGTTGCTTGGGCTTTAGCGTGCAGCCGGATAGCCACGATTTCTAATGACACGAAATGCTTTGCGGTGATGTCATGTTCGCGCTGCTCGCTGCGCTCGCACCCCACCCTGATCCAATGCTCCGAATTTAAGCCTAATGGCACTAACTTAAGCCAAGAAGCTTGTTGTTCGCGGTGATCTGCGCCCTCCCCTGCAAGCAGGGGAGGGCTGGGGTGGGGTTGCTTGGGCTTTAGCATGCAGCTGAATGTCCTCATGAGATGTGATGTATGGAAGCAATGGGACTCCTGCCGCTCGCTGCGCTCGCACCCCACCCTAGCCCTCCCCTACTTCGCAGGGGAGGGGACGTATCCTTGCGAGCGAGAGGTACACGCTATCGAAGCGTGTAGGTTGGTGGTGAGCGTATGCGAATCCCAACGTCGCCATGCACATGAATCACGATGTTGTGGTTCGCTGCGCTCACCGCCAACCTACGAAGGATCACGCTACGTCCTTAAGTTCGGAGCATGGCACCCTGACCCTCCCCGCGGATCGAGTCCGGGGCAGGCTCTGCAAGCAGGTGAGGGAATGGATCTTCGCCAGTGTGGAGACACTCCCGCCGCGTAGGCTGGGATGAAATCCCAGCTTTCCTGGCCGTTGCGATGCTGGGATTTCATCCCAGCCTACGAAGCTGCTCATTGCTGTGTAACCACGAAGTCTTTCGTGAGCCTGATATCCGCGCTGGACGCACCGATCTGAACGCGGTAACTACCCGGATCGACCGCATAGGCACGCTGCACATCGTCGTAATACTTCAAATCTTTTGCTGGCGAAATCTCAAAAGACACGCTCTGCTCCTCACCCGGTTGCAGATGCACGCGCTGAAAGCCACGCAGCTCCTTGTTCACGCGCGCATGCGGCTCATGCAGCGGCTGCAGATAAAGCTGCACCACCTCATCCCCTGCACGCTCACCCACGTTCTTTACCTTCAGCGTGACCTTGATGTGGCCACCAACAGCGGCCTGATTGCGGTCGAGTTGGAGACCGGAATAGGCGAAGCGCGTGTACGACAGGCCATAACCGAATGGATAGAGCGGCTCGCCCTTGAAGTAACGATAGGTGCGTCCTTGCATGCGGTAATCATCGAACGGCGGTAGCTTTTCGTCGGCCGTGTAGAAGGTGATCGGCAGGCGGCCGGCCGGATCGGTGCGGCCGAACAAGGCATCCGCCACCGCCGTGCCGCCGCGTTGGCCGGGATACCAGGCCAGCAGGATGGCCGGTACATGCTGCTTGGCCCAGTCGATGGCCAAGGCCGAACCCGTCGTGAGTACCAGCACGACCGGTTTGCCGGCGGCTTGCAGCGCTTCCAGCAGGTTTTCCTGGGAGGCCGGCAGGCGCAGATCGGTACGGTCGCCGCCGGCAAAACCGGGGTAATCGATGTTCATTTCCTCACCTTCCAGATCGGCGGTGAGGCCGCCCACGAAGATCACCACGTCGGCGTTCTGCGCCGCACGCAATGCTTCCTCGCGGGCTTGGGCCGGATGCTGCGTGCCGCCCTTGATGCCTTCGACCAGGTCCGCACCGTGCGCATAGATCACCTCGGCGCGCGGCGCAGCGGCGCGAATGCCTTGCAGGATCGTCACGGGCGCCTTCGGTGTGCCGTGATAATTGCCAAGCAGCGGAGCAACGTCGTCAGCCGTCGGACCAATCACCGCAATGCGATGCACATTGGGCGACAGCGGCAGCAGGCCATTGTTCTTCAGCAGCACGATCGATTCATCGGCGGCGCGGCGCGCCAATGCGTCATGCTCTGGCGATTGATTGACCGAATACGGCAGGCGCGACCAAGGCACGAGTGCGGGCGGGTCGAACATGCCAAGGCGGAATCGCGCCGTCATCAGTTCCTTCAGCGCATGGTCGATGTCGCTTTCCGCAACCAGGCCGTCATGCACGGCCTGGGTAAGCGCGGCGTAGGTGTTGCCGCAGTTGAGATCCATGCCGCTCTTCACCGCCAGCGCGGCGGCTTGCTCGGCGGTCTGGACGATCTTGTGCTGTTTGTAGATGTCTTCCACCGCATCGCAGTCGGAAACGGTGTAGCCATCGAACCCCCACTGTTTGCGCAGGATGTCCTGCAGCAGTCGGGGATTGGCGGAGGCCGACGCGCCGTCGACGCGGTTGTAGGCGCCCATCACCGCATCGACCTTGGCTTCCTGCACCAGGGCCTGGAAGGCGGGGAGGTAGGTTTCATAAAGATCGCGCTCGCCGGGATGCACGTCGAAACGGTGGCGTTCCGATTCCGGGCCGCTATGCACGGCAAAGTGCTTGGCGGTGGCGTCGAGCTTGCGGTATTTCGAATCGTCGCCCTGCATGCCTTGCACGAAGGCGACGCCCATGCGCGAGGTGAGGAACGGATCTTCGCCGTAGGTTTCCTGCCCGCGACCCCAGCGCGGGTCGCGGAAGATGTTGATGTTGGGCGACCAGAACGTCAGTCCTTCATAACGCGCGTGCATGCCCTGACGCTGGAACTCGTTGTACTTGGCGCGCGCTTCGTCGCTGATGGCGGTGGCGACCTGGTGCATCAGCGTCGTATCGAACGTGGCCGCCAGGCCGATCGCCTGCGGGAAAACCGTCGCTTGCCCGGCGCGCGCCACGCCATGCAGACCTTCGTTCCACCAGTCATAGGCGGGAATGCCGAGGCGCGGGATTGCAGGCGCGACGTTTTGCATTTGCGAGACTTTTTCTTCCAGCGTCATGCGCGAGACGAGGTCGGCGGCGCGTTGTTCGAAGCTGTAGTGGGTGTCTTGGTAGATAGGCGTCTGTGGCCATGCGGCCGTGCTCATCGTCAGCATGATGATGGCAGCGATGGTTGTGCAGCGCGGCTTAGGCATGTAGTCCCCTCAGATTGTAGGTTGGGGTGCAATCCCCAACATGGCGGTGTGGATCAGGATGGCGATGTCGGGGCTTGCACCTCAACCTACCAATCCCACATCGTCCCATCTTCCAGCCGTGCAATCGGCAACTGCTTGGGCGAATACGGAAACCGCGCTGCCAGCTTCTCATCGATGCTCACGCCATGCCCGGGCGCTTCGCCGCAATGCAGCCGTCCATCGCGGAACACGTAATCGTGCGCAAACACTTCATTGGTCTCATCGGTATGGAACATGTATTCCTGGATGCCGAAGTTCGGCACCCACGTATCGAAATGCAGCGCGGCACCCATGCACACCGGCGACAGATCGGTGGCGCCGTGGAAACCCGTGCGCACCTGATGCAGCGCTGCGAAATCGGCCAGGCGGCGCAGGTGGGTGATGCCGCCGCCGTGCACGATGGTGGTGCGGATGTAGTCGATCAGTTGGTTTTCGATCAGGTGCTTGCAATCCCAGATCGAGTTGAACACCTCGCCCACCGCCAGCGGCGTGGTGGAGTGCTGGCGAATGAGCTCGAATGACTTCTGGTTTTCCGCTGGGGTGGCGTCTTCCAGCCAGAACAGATGATACGGCTCCACGCTGCGGGCAAGCCGCGCCGCTTCGATCGGCGTCAGGCGATGATGCACATCGTGCAGCAGATGGACATCGTTGCCGTGATCGCTGCGCAGGCGTTCGAACAATTGAGGGACGATGTCCAGATACTTGGGCGTCGACCACGCCGTTTCCAGCGGCAGTTCGCTCTCGGCCGGCTCATACGCCTTGCCGCTGGAAATGCCATAGGCTTTCTTTAAGCCAGGCACACCGCATTGCGCGCGTACCGCTAGAAAGCCCTGCTCGATAAAGCGGCCGACCGCGTCGCTGGCTTCGGCGATATCGCGCCCATTGGCGTGACCGTAGACCAGCGCACCCTCGCGTGAACGTCCGCCGAGCAACTGATAGATCGGCAGACCGGCGAGCTTGCCGAGGATGTCCCACAGCGCGACGTCCACCGCGGCGATCGCCGTCATGGTCACCGGGCCGCGTCGCCAGTACGCGCCGCGATAGAGAAACTGCCAGATATCTTCGATACGTCCGGCATCGCGGCCGATCAGGTTCGGCACGACGTGATCCTGCAGATACGACGCCACCGCCAGCTCGCGTCCGTTGAGCGTGGCATCGCCCAGGCCGGTGAGGCCCGAACGCGTTTCGATCTTCAGCGTGACGAAGTTGCGTCCGGGACAGGTGACGATGACCCGCGCATCGACGATCTCGCGATCGCGCTGGGAGCCGTGTGACGTTGTTGCAGATGCAGGGGAAGCACTCATGGCGATATTCACGGATGGGGATGGTTGGGTGTGATGGTCAACTGGAACGGGCCGGCCGGTAACCCAGCTTGATCGTAGAGCGTGCAGATCGGGCTGTCGGCCCAGCAGTAGCGCACGCGCGTCACGCTGTCTGCTGCTGATTGCGCATGCAGGACGACCTGCTTGTCGTGGATGTCGGCCAATGCGTAGCGGCAGGAACCCGCCTTGGCGCCGCAAAGTTCGAAGGCGATCGGGTGGTCGGCGCTGTAGGCAACCAGATGTCCGGTGACGTCATCGAAATTGAGTGTGACCGTATCGCCGCTTTGTTGTGCCGATGCCGGCGTGGGGCCCGAAGGCGGCAACGCTTCGCCATAGATGACATGACGCGCGGCACGCGCCAGGCGCCGCCCCAGTTCCTGCTTGTTGGCCGGATGGATGTCGTAGCGCTCGCCGATGTCCACCGATACCGCCAGCCCGGAGTGCGGATCTTCCGCCGCCACCCGGCGCTGCGCTTCGCGCACGTCGGCCCAGCCGCTTTCGCCCGGATGCGTCGGCGAGGGGCCGTAGCTCGACAGTTGCGCGATCAGCACCGGCAGGTCGGCGCCGAAACGCGCGCGCTGGTCGGTGCGCCACGCTTCCAGCAGTTTGCGGTAGCTGGCCGGATCGCCGGTATTGGACTCGCCCTGGTACCACAGTTCGCCACGAAAACCGTAGTGGCCGAGCGGCGCGATCATGCCGTTGTAGAGCGTGGTCAAGCCGGATGTCGACTGCCACGGCACGTTCGGCGGCGCGCCGTAGGCGAGCGGCACCACCCGGTATTGCCAGGAGCCCAGCGGCACGCTGGAACCGTCGGCCAGGCGCAGCGTGCGCTGGGAAGCCGGGCCGTAGATGCCGCCGTCGCGATAAGTATTGAGCACGTTGACGGCAACCAGGTTGTCGCCTGCATGCAGCACGCCCGACGGGATGGCGTAACCGCGCACATCGCCGTTGCCATAACCGGTGCCGACCCAGTGCCCGTTCACCCAGGTCTGGTCGATTTCGTTGGCGGTAAAGTTCAGCACGGCCCGCTGCGCCGCTTGCGCCTTGGTCAAGCTGACGTGGGTGCGGTACCACAGCATGCCGGTGAAGTTGGCAAGTTCCGGTTTGCCCCAGTGCTGCCACGCGCCCTGCTCGATAGGTGCGTCGAGCCAACCATTCGTGGCGGCGTCAGCGGGATTCCACGGCTCGTCGTTCTTCGCGATGCCGGGCCGGGAACGCCACCATGCTTGCCACAGGCCACTCCATCGTTGACCGGCTTGTGCGGGATCCTTGCGGTACTCGGCGAGCAGATCCAGCGATGCATCGTAGCCGCCGACTTTGCGCAAGGCTTCTTCGCTCATCCAAGGTTCGATGCGCGAGCCACCCCAGGCGGCGACGATCAGGCCCATCGGCACCGGCACGTTCTTTTGCAGCTCGCGCGCAAAGAAATAGCAGGTGGCGGAAAACTCGGCCACGGTGTCCGGCGTGGTCTTCAACCAATGGTCGGCAGCTGGAATGGATGCCAGCGGTTTGACGCTGCTGACGTTGTCCACCGTCAGCACGCGGATGCGGTCGTTCGAGGCATCCTGCACTTCCGCGCGCGCATCCAGCGCGCGCTTCACCGGCAGCACCATGTTGGACTGGCCGGAACACAGCCACACGTCGCCAACCAGCACATCGTGGATGGTCTGCGTGGCGCCATCGGCGGTGGTGACGGTAAGCGTATAAGGCCCGCCCGCGGCGCGTGCGGGAAGCGATGCCTGCCAGCGCCCATCGCCATCAGCTTGCGCATGGGTGTCCTGACCGGCAAAGGAGACGGTCACCGCTGCATTGGGTTTGGCCTGTCCCCAGACCGGATCGGCGCGATCGCGCTGCAGTACGGCGTGGTCCTGGAACAGCGGATTGAGCAGCGTATCCGTGGCTTGCACGGCACCGGCGGACAGCAGCGCAAGCACTGCGATGAAACTACGAAACGAGCTGCGCGAGATCGTAATCACCATGCTGAATATCCAGGTACGTCTTGGAAGGAAAGGGACTCGTAGTACGCCAGCGGGTGCTGCGGCGGGGCGAACCCGGGCGGCAGCGGCAGACCGGAAATGCTCTGGAAGTAGGCGATGCAGGCGTCCCGCCACCACTGCGCTTCGCGTTCCTGGATGGCTAGGAACACAGCGGTTTTACGGTAGCGGTCCGCATCGATATGGCCGTCCAGACGACGCCAGGTTTCCTGCATCCGTTTCACCTGGTCGACGCCGTGCGTGTAATGCGCCACCAATTCGTACCACAGCGTTTGTCCCGATCGCATGCGGTAGTCCCATGGCACGTGGTGGAACCACAGCAGCAGGGTTTCCGGTGTTTGCCTGAGGTCGTTGAATTCGGATGCGATGGGGGGCGCGTACTGGTCCACGGCATCGCTGCCGCTGCGCGTGCGATCGAAGCCGATGCCGTGGCGGTCCGCGCGGTGGTAGTAGACCGGACGCCAGTCGGCACGGCTTTCGCTCGCATCCCACGGCGCGGGGCCGTAGTGATGACCCGGTCCCATCAAGTGGGCGAGGCCCAGCGGTGTCATGTAGTCGACGGCAGCTTCGCGCGAACCCATCATCATGTCGACCACAGGTTTGACGAAGGCGGCGTCGTTGCTGAAGGTCATCCTTACCCATTCTTCGGCGATGGCGCGCGAGGAGAGCGTCGGGTTCCAGGCCAGGCGGCCAAATACGTACCAGTTGGCCTGGTTGAAATCCGAGCCGCTCCAATCCCGATCGCTGCCGATGTTGGCGACGCCCGCCATGCCGGTCAGCGCATGGTGTTCCAACGAACCGTCGATCACTTTCGCGACGGTGGAACCTTTGCCCTTGGCCATGGTGTCGGCCGACAACACTTCTTCGTACAGCGGGCCGAGATACACCAGATGCGTGGCGAAGCCGAGGTATTCCTTGGTGATCTGGAATTCCATCATCAACGGCGTTTTCGCCATGGCGCCGAACAGCGGGCTGAAGGGCTCCCTGGGCTGGAAATCGATCGGGCCATTCTTTACCTGCAACAGCACGTTGCTGCGGAAGCGGCCGTCGAGTGGCTTGAATTCGCTGTATGCCTGCTTGGCGCGGTCCTGCGCACTGTCCTGCGAATAGACGAATGCGCGCCACATCACCACGCCGCCATGCGGTGCGAGCACATCGGCGAACAGGTTGGCACCATCGGCGTGGGTGCGGTGGTAATCCTGCGGACCCGGCTGGCCTTCGGAATTGGCCTTGACCAGGAAGCCGCCGAAATCCGGAATGAGCTGGTAGATCTCGTCAGTCTTGTCGCGCCACCAGCGTTGCACGCCCGGATCGAGCGGATCGGCCGTCTTCAGGCCGCCGATTTCGATCGGCGCACTGAACCGAATGCTGAGATAGACACGGATGCCATAGGGACGAAAGACATCCGCCAAGGCAGCCACTTTTTTCAGGTAGACGGGTGTAAGGATGAGCGGATCGGCATTGACGTTGTTGAGCACCACGCCATTGATGCCGATCGATGCGTTGGCGCGCGCGTAGTCGGTGTAGCGCGGCGACACCCAGTCCGGCAGCTTCCACCAGTCCCAGATCGACGCGCCGGCATAACCGCGCTCGACGCTGCCATTGAGGTTGTCCCAATGGTCCAGCACGCGCAGCTTGATGCGTGGTACTTCGGTGATGTCCAATTGGTCGATGGGTTGCTCGGTTTGCAGCAGGCGCAGGAAGTGGAAGCTGCCGTACAGCACGCCGATATCGTCGTTGCCGACGATGGCCGTCACGGAGTGGCCATGCAGCGTGATGCTGCGGATCAGGTAGCCTTCCTTGCCGAGCTTGGAGGTATCCAGTCCGAGCTGCGCCAGCAGCGGCGACGACGACGGCGTGCCGGCGATGATGGCGCCATCGCGTGTCACTGTCGCGGACAAGGGGGGCGCGCTGCCCAGCAGGCCGCGCAAGCCGCGCAGCAGTTCGGCGCGGGCCACGGCACGGGCGGGGGTGGCGGTGTCGGCGATCAGTTGCGAAGCGTGGCTGCGGTCGCGCTGGACCTGTTCGGCCGCCAGCGGGTGGTAGCGCAGCCACAACTCATAGCCGTCTTCGGCATGCACCTTGGCCATGCACAGCAGCGCGAGGAAGGCCAGCGCCACCGCGGTGATGGTGCGGGAGAGCCGCGCCATGGCGGTTGGCCCGCGCTTGTCCATCGCTTCGTCGGAGACTTTTGTTATCGCTAACATGTGCAAAAATGCGTGCCTATCCGCGTTGTGTTCCTGATCATCACGAACGCGCTTGAAAGGAAACGGCCTTGAAGAAAACAGGTTCGAATACGGCAGGCTTGAACAGGGCAGGCAAGAAATCGGTGCGCCGCAAAGGCGGCGCCGTCACCATCGATGAAGTGGCCGCGCTCGCCAAGGTGTCGCCCATGACGGTATCGCGCGTGGTCAACGGGCACAGCAAGGTGCGCGATGCGACGCGCGAGCGGGTGATGGAAGCGGTGAAGAAGCTCGGCTACGTGCCCAACGCCGCGGCAAGCTCGCTGGCGGCCGCGCAGGACGCGCGCATTGCCTTGATCTACACCGACCCCAGCGGCGCGTATCTGCGCGAATTGCTGATGGGTACCCTGCACGGCGCCGCGCGCTCGGCGGCCCAGCTGGTCATCGCCGATTGGGACGAGCTTGGCGCCGGCACCGAGCGCAAGGCGGCGCGCGCGCTGGCGAAAAAAGTGGCCGGCGTGATCCTGCCGCCGCCCTTGTGCGAATCGAAGACGGTGATCGACGAGCTGGTCAAGGCGGGCGTGCACGTGGTGGCGATCGCCGCGGGCCGCTTCAACCCCGACATTTCCGGCGTACGCATCGACGACTTCCTGGCCGGCAAGGAAATCACCGAGTACCTCATCAAGATGGGGCACACGCGCATCGCCTGCATCAAGGGCAATCCCAGCCAGAGCGCCAGCGCCCGCCGTTTCGAAGGTTACCAGGCGGCATTGAAGGAGGCCGGCATTGTGCCGGATGCGGCGCTCGTCCGGCAAGGCAACTTCACCTACCGCTCCGCGCTGCCGGCGGTGGAGGAACTGCTCGCCTTGCGCAAGCCGCCCACCGCCATTTTCGCCGGCAACGACGACATGGGCGCGGCGGCCGTGTCGGTGGCGCACCGCCGTGGCATCGACGTGCCGCGTGACCTGTCCATCGTGGGCTTCGACGACAGCTCGGCGGCCACCACGGTATGGCCCGAGCTCACCACCATCCGCCAGCCGATCCTGGCGATGGCGGACGCGGCCATCGACATCCTGCTGCGCGCCATCCGCCGCAAGGAAAGCGAGCCGCGCGTGGTGGTTCACCAGGTGGCTGCGCACCAATTGGTGCTGCGCGATTCGGTCGCGCCGCTTCGCTCGGCGGCCGGCAAAAAAGCCTAGATTCGCAGCGGTTTTCCGCGCGAAGCCGAAGCGTTGCGATGGCACGGCTGCCTGCTCGCGCATGTCAGCGCATCAGGTACTGGTTGAGCAGGTTCTCGTAGCGCTCCTGCTTGCCACTGCGCTTGGCCGGCTCGCCTTGTTTCGCCGCAAGGTCGCGCAAATCGGCAAGACCCAACTTGCCCTGCTCGAAGTCCTTGCCCGCACCCTGGTCGAAGCTTGCGTAGCGTTCGGCGCGCCACGCTTCCCAGGGCGAGCGTGTCAGCAGCGCATGCGCCACTTCCAGGCCGCGCGCGAACGCATCCATGCCGCCGATATGCGCCAGGAACAGGTCCTCCGCGTCGGTGGATTCGCGGCGCAGCTTCGCATCGAAGTTCAGGCCGCCGGGCGCCAATCCGCCCTGGCGCAGCACGACCAGCATGGCGCCGACCGTGTCGTAGAGATCGGTCGGAAACTGATCGGTATCCCAGCCGTTTTGCGCATTGCCGCGGTTGGCGTCGATGCTGCCGAGCAGGCCATGGTCGGATGCCACCTGCAGGTCGTGTTCGAACGTGTGGCCTG
This sequence comes from Dyella sp., assembly GCF_035508675.1. Classification (GTDB taxonomy): domain Bacteria; phylum Pseudomonadota; class Gammaproteobacteria; order Xanthomonadales; family Rhodanobacteraceae; genus Dyella_B. Next base: position 8,510 of record NZ_DATJMN010000072.1, on the reverse strand, counting down.
ACAGCGTGGCGTGGTTGGCCTCGATGTTGAGTTTGAAATCCTGGTCCAGGCCATGCTGCTGCAGAAAGCCCGCGACGGTGGCGGCATCGAAGTCGTACTGATGCTTCATCGGTTCCATCGGCTTGGGTTCGATCAGGAAGTTGCCCTTGAAGCCGATGCTGCGGCCGAAGTCGCGCGCCATCGTGAGGAAGCGCGCGAAGTGGTCCAGTTCGCGCTTCATATGGGTGTTGTGCAGTGATGCGTAGCCTTCGCGTCCACCCCAGAACACATAGTTTTCGCCGCCGAGTTCGACGGTGGCTTCCAGCGCCGCCTTGATCTGTACTGCGGCGCGCGCCACCACCGCGAAATCGGGGTTGGTCGCCGCGCCGTTCATGTAGCGCGGATGGCTGAACAGGTTGGCGGTGCCCCAAAGCAGCTTGATGCCGGTGGTCTGCTGGCGCTGCTTGGCCAGCGCAACCATGTGTTTGAGGTTGTTCTCGTACTCGCCGACATCGTCGGCATCCGGCGCCAGGTCGATGTCGTGAAAGCAGTAGTAGGGCACGCCGAGCTTGGTAAAGAACTCGAACGCCGCGTCCAGCTTGGCTTCGGCGCGCGCGAGCGGTGATTGCGCGGCATCCCACGGATAGGTGCGCGTGCCGGGGCCGAACGGATCGTGGCCGGCATTGCAGAAGCTGTGCCAGTAGCACACCGCAAAACGCAGATGCTCGGCCATGGTCTTGTCGCCGATCTTCCGGCTGGCGTCGTAGTGCTTGAACGCCAGCGGGTTATCCGATTCGCGGCCTTCGAACGGAATGCGGCCGATGCCGGGAAAGTACTCGTGTGATCCAATCAAAGGCGTGCTCATAAATCAGTCCCGGTCGATGGGTAGGGAAGGGGCTTGATAGCGGCCTGCACGGGTGCCGGACGCAAAAAATGTTAGCGCTATCATTTACGCTAATGCAGAAGCATCCACGTGGCAAGCACGCGACAACATCAAAAGATGGTGCGCTGCGTTAAATAACAGTCGCTGCGAACGTGCATGTCTCTGCATATCGCTCTCCAAAACATTTTTGCAACGCATCGAAAGCCTGCCGAAGCAGGTGGCGCTCCCACTATCATGGCGCGCATGAGCGCAGCGTCTTTCCCCATCGCCCCTTTATTGCCCGAGATCCGCAACACACTGGCTGCGCAAGCGCGCCTGGTGCTGGAAGCGCCGCCCGGCGCCGGCAAGACCACGCAGGTGCCGCTGGCGCTGCGCAACGAAGCCTGGCTCGAAGGCGGCAAGATCGTGATGCTGGAGCCGCGCCGCATTGCTGCGCGCGCGGCCGCGCAATTCATGGCGCAACAGTTGGGCGAGCAGGTCGGGCAGACGGTGGGTTATCGCATCCGCTTCGAGTCACGCATCAGTGCGGCGACGCGCATTGAAGTGGTGACCGAAGGCATCCTTACGCGCCTGATCCAGGACGATCCGGAACTTACCGGCATCGGTGCGATCCTGTTCGACGAATTCCACGAGCGTCACCTGGCCGGCGATCTCGGCGCCGCGCTGGCGCTGGATATCCAGCACACCTTGCGGCCGGACCTGCGCATCGTGGTGATGTCCGCCACGCTCGATGGCGAGCGCATCGCGCAATGGCTGGACGCGCCGCGCATCAGCAGTCCCGGGCGCAGCTTTCCGGTGCGTGTCGAATATCCGCCTGCGCGCACGCAGGAAAGTACGGAGCAGCACCTGGTCCGTGTCGTGCGGCAGGCCCTGGAAGAAAACCCCGGCGACGTGCTGGCCTTTCTACCGGGCCGGCGCGAAATCGCGCGCGTGCAGGGCATGATGCAGGCGCTGCAGCGCGATGACCTGGAAGTGGTCGCGCTGCACGGCGAGCTCTCGCTGGCCGAACAGCAGCTTGCGCTGGCCCCCGCGGAACCCGGCATGCGCCGCGTCGTGCTGGCGACCAACGTGGCCGAATCCAGCGTCACGTTGCCGGGCATTCGCGCCGTGGTCGATGCGGGGCTTGCACGCGAGCCGCGTTTCGATCCGAATTCCGGTTTTACGCGGCTGGAAACGGTAAACATTTCCCAAGCTTCCGCCGACCAGCGCGCGGGCCGCGCCGGCCGCGTCGCCGAAGGCACGGCATATCGGTTGTGGCCGCAAAGCCGGCGCCTGGACGCCTCGCGCACGGCAGAAATCGCGCAGGCGGAGTTGTCGGGGCTGGCGTTGGAATTGGCGGCGTGGGGCAGCGCCGAACTGCCTTGGCTCGATCCGCCGCCCGGCGGCGCGCTGGCGCAGGCGCGCGAATTACTGGTGCGGCTGGGCGCGCTCGATGCCCAGCAGCGCATCACGGCCTTGGGCCGGCGCATGTTGGAGCTGGGCGCCACGCCACGCCTGGGCGCCGCCGCCTTGCGCGCGCCGGAAACCTTGCATGCCTTGGTCGCGGATTTGCTCGCCTTGATGGAAGCGCGTTCGCCACTGCGTGGCGCGCACGCACGTACCGACGATTTCCGCGCGCGCGTGACGGCGCTGCATGCCTGGCGGGACCGGCGCAGCGCCACCGGTTCCAGCTATGGCGCCGACGCCGGTGCGCTGGCGGCGGTGGAGCAAGCCAGCAAGGGCTGGCGCCAGCGCCTGGGTGTGCGCAGTGCGGCCAGCGGCGTGCCGCACAGCCACGCCGTGGGTGATCTGCTGCTGCATGCGTTTCCCGATCGCATCGCGCGCCAGGACGAAACCAATCCTTTGCGCTACACCTTGGCCAACGGCCGCGGCGCGCGCTTGCACGAACAGACCGCGCTATTGGGGGAGCCGTGGCTGGTTGCGCTCGATCTTCGCCATGAGGCGCGTGACAGTTTGATGCTCGCCGCGGCGCCGCTCGATCCGCGCGTGCTGGAAGAAGACTATCCCGCGCAGTTCCAGCGTGTGCGCAACGTGCGTTGGAATGAGGAGCGCGCTGCAGTGGAGGCGTTTGAAGAACGCCGTTTCGGCGCGATCGTGCTGGAGCGCCGCAGCGTTCCCGTGCAAGCGGAAGACGCCGTGCCGGCCTTGCTGGCTGCAGTACGCGATCGCGGCCTCGACGCGTTGCCATGGAGCGAATCGGCGCGCCGCCTGCGCTTGCGCATGCAATCCTTGCGCGCGTGGATGCCTGAACTGGGCTTGCCGGATGTCTCCGACGCCGCGTTGCTGGACATGCTGGAAGACTGGCTCGCGCCCTACCTGCAAACCAAGCGCAAACTCGACGCGCTCTCGGAAGACGAACTTTCCCAGGCGCTCGCTGCCTTGTTCGACTACGAGCAACGCAAGCAACTGGATGCGCAAGCGCCCGACAGCTTGACGGTACCGAGCGGACAGACGCGGCGGCTGGAATACCGCCCCGGCGAGCCGCCCGTGCTGGCGGTGAAGCTGCAGGAACTGTTCGGCCTGGCCGACACGCCGCGCGTGGCCAATGGCCGCATCGCCGTCACCTTGCACCTGCTGTCGCCGGCGGGGCGACCGATCCAGGTGACGCAGGATCTGCATGGCTTCTGGGAACGCACGTATCCGGAAGTGAAGAAGGAATTGAAAGGACGCTATCCCAAGCATCCCTGGCCGGATGATCCGTGGACGGCGACGCCAACGCACCGGGCGAAGCCGCGGGGGACCTGAGCAACGTCACGCATCGCAGAAACCTTGCGTAGGTTGGTGTTGAGCGCAGCGAACCCCAACGTTGCGTTCTCCGTGGCAGCGTCGGTATCACTTCACACACCCAAGCCCCAGCAGCGTCGTGCGTAACGCCTCATCGATCGGCGTATAAGGCTCTCCATCCAAAAATGCCACCAGCTTGCTGTCATCCAACCGCACCGGCTCCTTCCACAAGTAGCGCATCTTGCGCATCTCGCGCAGCGTTTCGATAAACGGTGCCATGGCTGCTACCAGCCACCAAGGAAAGCGTCGCAATGCCATCTGCGGATTGCCGGCCGCGCGGCGCACCGCATCGGCCAATGCATGGCCATCCAGCCAATAGCCGCCAAAGTTGAATACCTCGAAATCGGCTAGCCGGTCCTCGTTTTGCAGCAGGCGCGCCATCGTTTCGGCGACATCCGGCAGATAAGCCCAGGCATGCGGGTGCGAGTAATCGGCAGGATAGCGAAACGTCGTCACCGGCTTGCCGGGGCGCAGCAAGCCCTGCGAAAACCAGTTGTTGCCGGCGTGTGGCCCGACAAAGTCACCGCAGCGCAGTACCAGCGTGCGCACGCCTGCGCGCGATGCGTCGGCCAGGCGCCGTTCCATCTCGGCGCGGATCCGGCCTTTTTCGGTGCATGGATGCTGCGGCGAATCCTCGCGCAGCAGCGGAAATGCATCGGGACCGAAGTTGTAGATCGTGCCGGGCAGCACCATGCGTGCGCCGGTCGCCCGGGCCGCGCCGATGCTGTTGTCCAGCATCGGCAGTACCAGCGTATTCCACTGCCGGTAACCGGGCGGATTGACCGCATGCACGATCACTTCCACACCGTCGGCAGCCGCGAGCACATCCGCGCGCTGCATGGCGTCGCCCTGCACCCATTCGATGCCGTCGCGCTCTGTCGGCAAGCGCCGTACCAAGGCACGTACCTGCCATCCGTGCCGCTTAAAGGCCACGCAGGCTTCGCGGCCAATGCCGCCGTTGCCGCCGATCACCAGGGCTGTTTTTGATGTGCTCATGACGGGTTCTCCACTTGGATGGGCAAAGTCTGGTCCCGGCCTGGTTGAAAGAAAATTGCCTAATACCGTAGAGCTGCTATACAAATATGTATGGCTGAGCAAGAACCCGGTTGGGAGTTATATCGATCCTTTCTCGCCGTCATGCGCGAAGGGAGTTTGTCCGGCGCCGCGCGCATGCTGGGGATGACGCAGCCGAGCCTGGGCCGGCATATCCGCGAGTTGGAAGAGACACTAGGTGTGTCCTTGTTTGCACGCTCGCCGCAGGGCTTGTCGCCCACCGACCTGGCGCACGCCTTGCTGCCGCATGCCCAAACGATGGCTTCGGCCTCGATGGCCTTGCGCCGCACCGCCACCACGCGGCATGACGCCATGTCCGGCGTGGTGCGCATCGCCGCCAGCGAGGTGATGGGGGTGGAAGTGTTGCCGCCCATGCTGGCCGCGTTTAGGGAACGGCATCCCGGGGTCGTCATCGAGCTTTCGCTGTCAAACCAGGTGGAAAACCTGCTGCGGCGCGACGCCGATATCGCCATTCGCATGGGTCGGCCCGCGCAGGAGGCGCTCGTTGCACGGCGCGTGGGCAGCATCGTGCTGGGTTTGTATGCCCACAAGCGCTACGTGAAAGCGCACGGCCGCCCGCACACGCTCGCGGACCTGGTGTCGCACGCGTTGATCGGCTTCGACCACGAAACACCGTATATCCGCGCGATGCGTCCGGCCGGCATGCCCTATACACGGGAGCATTTCGCGCTGCGGACGGACAATGACCTGGCAGCTCTGGCCGCGTTGCGTGCCGGTTATGGCATCGGCTTTTGCCAATGCGGCATCGCGCAGCGCGACCCGGCACTGTTGCGCCTGCTTGGCGACCGTTTCCAGCTGAGCATGGAGACATGGGTGGTGATGCACGAGGATCTGCGCCGCCATGCGCTGATGCGTGCCCTGTACGATCATTTGGCTACTGCGCTGATCGAGTACGCGGCGATGGCGCCTTCGCCGGCCAAACCCCGCCGCGCGACGCCTAAGGATGCTCTGATTTAATCCACCGCAGGCCGCAGCAGCCCTGTGTGTCCGCACAGCTTCGGTCCATCGTCTCGACAGACAGCCAGTCTGCCTTCCTCGCTCCTCAAAGCCGGGCACATCCATGTGCCCTCCCCGCGTGCGCCGATGGCCCTGTGCTCTGCGAACTCACAGGGCCGCTGCGACCTACGCTGAATTAATCAGAGCATCCTTAGGGCAGCGGCGAAACGTTGATCAAGCGCGATGGCTAGACTGTATCCATGACCGAAGCCAGCCCGCTCAACCGTTATCAATTGGCCGAACTGGGCGCGCTGCTGGCCGAGCCGGCGCGTGCTGCGATCCTGCTTGCGCTGATGGACGGCAGCATGCGTCCGGCGGGCGAACTGGCGATCATCGCGGGCGTCAGTGCCGCCACCGCGAGTGCCCATCTCAAGCGGCTGCTCGACGGCGGTTTACTTGGCCTGTACGAGCAGGGGCGTCATCGTTACTACCGGTTGGCGAACGACGATGTGGCGGCGTGGCTGGAATCGATGGCCGTGTCCAACGTGACACGCGCTACACGCACACCGGCCGTCCGCGATGCCGCGCTATGTCGCGCACGCACGTGTTACCGGCATCTTGCCGGGCAACTGGGTGTTGCACTCTGCGAAGCATGGCTGCAGTGCGGATGGTTGCGTGCAGAGAGCAACGGCATGCGGCTGCTGCCCGATGCGGCCGACGCGCTGGTGCATGCCGGCTGGCCATCGGTATCCACGCATCCGTTATTGCAATTGCGCGGACGTGGCTGCCTGGATTGGACCGAGCGCCGCCTGCACCTGGGCGGCCCCCTCGGCGTCGCCATCACCGACGCGATGCTCGATGCCGGCTGGTTGCGACGTGCGCAACGTCAGCGTGCGCTGTTACCGACACCAGACGGATTACGCCGGCTCGCCGAACTGGGCGTGCGTATCGATCACTGAAACGACGTGTGCGTTAGCCCGCGTTCATGCTTGTGGGCACGCGTTAACTTCCAGTGCGCGAAAGCAAGAAAAATTGGATCGTGGGAACGTGAAATTGCGGTGCACGAATGAGAGCTGGTCGCTTTCGCTTCGCTTACGGTCGTTGGTGCAACGATTGTTGCGACCTATCGAAAAACGTGCCGTCGGGCAAATGACATGATGCGCTTGGCTTCCGACGCTGGAAGAAAGCCACTGTCCAGCAACATTATTTTTTAAACGCGGCTTGCCGATCGAGCATCGCATGGCGCAATACGCGATAGCAAAAAGCAATCGCGTAGCGTGAAATCTGCGTATAGGTGATTCCTTGCGGTGTTTCACGCCGCCGTTTGGTTGACGTGGATTTTTACGACCGATACTTTCAAATGTATTCGCCGCAAGGATTGGCACGGCGAATGATTCCTGGACGACGCAAGCTTGCAAAAGGGGCGCGTCGTTCGAGCGCAGCAATCGGCACTGCCTGCCATGGGAGCGCAGGGGGAGCAGCAGCGCGCCGGGGCTCTTGGAATCGCAAGTGTCCGTCGTTCCAACCGCGTCGCACGCAAGTGCGACTTCACTGTCATGGGGTACGTGCGACCTCAGCGGGTGCGTGCGTCCTCAACATTCCTGGGGAGTAAAAAATGTCTAGCCGTTTTCGCATGAAGACCATGCTTGTTGCATTGGGCCTTGTTTCGATGAGTGCCGTGTATGTGGAAGCAAGTCCGCTGCCGACTGCCGATAACGCCGTCCCGGCGGCAACCAGTTCCGCCATGGTGGCGATCCATCCTGCGGTCAGCTTGCGCAGCGACGATCAAGTGCTGGGCGCGTTGCCGTTTTCGCATCCGATGCATGTCGTGGTGACCTTGAAGCTGCGCAATGAACAGCAGCTCGATCAATACATCGCCAAGCCGGGCTTCAAGCCGCTGACCTCCGAACAGTTCAATGCCCAGTACGCACCCACGGCCGCGCAGGCGCAAGCGGTGGCCGATTACCTGACTCGCGCGGGTTTCAGCAACGTGCGTATCGCAGCCAATCGCGCATTGGTGGAAGCCGATGGCCACGCCGATACCGCCCAGGCCGCTTTCAATACCAGCTTCGTGCATGTGAAAACACACGACGGCCGCGATGCCTTTGCCAACAACAGCCCCGTGCATATTCCCGCCAGCTTGCAAGGCAGCGTCAACGCCGTGCTCGGCATGCAGAACGTGCATATGGCGCACGTGTACGCCAAGCGGCTCAATCCGAACGTCGTGCACGGCAATACGGTGCAGCCGTTTGCGAGCGGCTCGGCGGTGGGCCATGCGCCTTCGGATTTCCCCTCGATTTATGGCGCCAGCAGCATGGCGGCAGCAACCTCGGTGGCGGTGGGCTCGGTTTCCGCGGGCAACATGAGCAACATCAAGAGTGACTTGGCGACCGCCGATCCGGGTGTCAGCGTCAGCTACAAGGGCAGCACCAGCGGCAGCAGCACCAGCGGCGACGGCGAGTGGGACCTGGATGCCCAGGACATCATCGCGATGGCGGGCGTGAAGCAGTACACCTTCTACGTGGCCACCGACCTCACCGATGCCAACCTGCAAACCGATTACAACCTGATCGTCTCCGACAACCTGTTGAAGGCCATCGACGTATCGCTGGGCGAGTGCGAAACCTCTGCGCAGTCGAGCGGCGCCGCCGCGTCGAACGACACCACGTTCAAGCAGGCCGTTGCACAAGGCCAGACGTTCTTCGTTTCGGCCGGCGACTCCGGTGCGGACGAATGCGGCAACGGCGGCGTCACGCCAAGCTGGCCGGCCAGCTCGCAGTACGTGACGGCGGTCGGCGGTACCGAGCTGTACACCAGCCCCAACACCACCTGGCAAAGCGAAACGGTGTGGAAC